>DASXAA010000138.1:0-42054 GCA_036407035.1 Thermoleophilaceae bacterium
TCGCGCGGCCGCGACGCCCTGCTCGCGGGCAAGGCCCGCAGGGCGTGCTCGCTGCTGACCCACCACGGACGCCTCCAGGCGCTCCGCTTCGGCGACGCCGATTTCGACGACCCGCCGCGCACCTGCGTCGGAGTGGTGCGGCGCGAGTGGCGCGAGGAGTTCGAGCCGAACGGCAGCCAGAGCTGGAGCTCCGACCTGCGCAACTCCCGCTTCAGGGTCGCGAGCGTGAAGGGCCGCCGGGCCACCGTCAAGCTGAAGGTGCTCGAGCCCTACGGCCCGACCGTCACGTTCCGCCTGCGCAAGACCGAGCAGGGTTGGCGCGTCCACGACTCGGACGCAGTCCCCTACGGCGACTGACCCGCTAGGAGTGCAGCGGCTCCTTCATCGCCTCGGTCTCCGGGGCGTCCACGTAGGGCTGCTGCTCGTCCTGCTGCTCCTCCTCGTGGTACACCGACTCCGCGTTCACGGCCCAGATGTCGTGGTCGGCGCCGTCCACGAGGTTGTCCACCGCGCGCATCGCGGTCAGCATCGAGTGGTCCGAGTTGTTGTACCGGTGCAGGCCGTTGCGGCCGACCTGGATGAAGTTGTCGAGGCCGTCGACCCACGAGCGGATCGTCGCGACGCGCTCCGCGTACTCGGTGTCGTAGATCGGGTACGCCTTCGGCACCCGCTCGACGAACCCGAACTCGAGCTGGTCGGCGCGCGCGAGGCCGAGCTGCTCGAGCTCGCGGATGCCGATCTGCACGAGCTTCTCGTCGTCGGTCTCCCAGAACTCGTCGCCGGCGAAGCAGAAGTACTCGAGCCCGACGCAGGCCTTGCTCGGGTCCGGCACCATCCACGGGCTCCACGAGCGGAAGTTCTGGATCCGGCCGACCTTCACGCCCGGCTCGTGGATGTAGATCCAGTTGTCGGGGAAGATGTCCTCGCCGTTCAGCACCACCGCCACCGTGAGGAAGTCCCGGTAGCGGAGGCCCTTGGCGGCGGCCACCACCTCCGGGCGCGGGTGCGGGCTCGCGATGCCGACCATGTTGCGGAGCGGCAGCGAGGAGATCACCGCGGACGGCTCATAGACCGTGTCGCCGACGTGCACGCGCACGCACCTGTCGCCCTCGAAGTCCAGCTTCGTGACCTTGTGCTCCAGCAGCACCTGGCCGCCGAGCCTGCGAATGTCGTCGGTCATCGTCTCCCACATCTGCCCGGGGCCGTAGCGGGGGTAGTGGAACTCCGAGATCAGGCTCTTGATCTTGTTGCCCTTGTTGCCGAAGAACGCCGACTTGGCCGCGCTGAAGAACGACAGGCCCTTGATGCGCTGGGCGGCCCAGTCGGCGCGGATCTCGGACGTGGGGACGCCCCAGAGCTTCTCGGTGTACGACTTGAAGAACTGGTTGAAGAGCCACTTGCCGAAGCGGTTCGACACCCACTCCTCGAACGTGTCCTCGCGGCCCTTCGGCTTCAGCTGCGCCCACAGGTAGGAGAGCAGCGCCTTCGTCAGGTCCACCGGGCCGAGCTTCTTCATGACGTCCGGGCCGCGCAGCGGATAGTCGAGGAACTTCTTGTTCCAGTAGATGCGCGACATCCGCGGGCGCAGCAGGAACTCCTCGCGCATGATCTCGTGCCAGAGGTCGTCGACCTCCTTGACCTTCGTGAAGAAGCGGTGCCCGCCGAGGTCGAAGCGGTACCCGTCGCGGACGGCGGTCTTGGCGATCCCACCCACCTGATCCTCGGCCTCGAGCACGACCACCGGCAGGCCCCTTTTCGCCAGCAGGTAGCCGGCGGTCAGCCCGGCAGGGCCGCCGCCCAGGATCACGGTGGGCTTCTCGCGCATCTCCGGGCGGGCGAGCGTGGGCGTGTTGTCGTTCTGGCTTGGCATTCCTCTTATCCGGTCTTCTCGTAGAGCACTCCGCGCACGCCGATCCGGGTCGCGCGGTTGTACACGGTCGGGACCGGACCGATCTTCTTGAAGCGCTTGTCGTTCGCCAGCGCGTAGGCCCACTGGGCGGAGCGCCTTCGCACCAGCTCCGTCCAGGGCGCGTCCCAGTCGTCTGACCGCGTGGTGACAGGTGACACGATCAGCACGCGCCCTGCCGGGGGCAGGCTATCAAGCAGCGGATCGAGGTTTTTCGCGGGCGTCGCGTCCTCCAGGCGCTGCTGGGAGTCGGTCCAGTCCATCACCGCCGGGTCGTGGACCTTGCCCAGGGGCGTGCCGTAGCGCAGCCGCGGGGCGCCGCCGAGCGTCTCGAGGTGGTAGTGGATGAGCGGCGTCTGCTCGGGCTGCATCGACAGGATCAGGTCGCCCTCGTGCAGCTGTGGCACCGCCGCGTTGCGCAGGTCGTCCGCGTTGCTCTTGTTGCGCAGGTCGTACGTCTTCGGGATCGACCAGATCATCAGGATGATCACGAGCGCGACCAGGCCGAGGTTGCCGGCGCGCGCCAGCCCGAGGGCGCCGATCAGCAGGATCGGGCCGAGCGCCGTGCCGAGGTAGCGCGTGGTCCAGGCCGGCGAGAACTGGGAGAAGAGCCACGCGATCGCGAGCATCCCGACCGCGAAGATGATCCCGGCGAAGAGCGCCGTCCGCTCCTTGTCGTCCACCCGCCGCTGCACCACCGCGGCCAGGCCGGTGCCGCCCGCGAGCACGAGCGCCACGGTCGGCGTGCCGCCGCCCAGCAGCGACTTCGTGATCTGCACGACCACGCCGAACCGGGGCGGGTTGAGCCAGGGCGCGCCGGTGTGCTGGACCTGGTGGATCAGCGTCGGCACCCACGGCAGGTAGAAGAGGAAGGCGCAGCCGAAGCCGATCGCCGCGTCGCGCAGCAGGCGGCTGCGGTCGTCCGCGACGTACCAGCACGGGACGAGCGCGCACACCGCGCCGGCGGCGGCGAACAGCGCCCAGTTGTGCGTGTAGAGCATCAGCGCGAGCAGCGCCGAGAACACAATGATGTACTTGCGCCGGCCGTACACGAACGCGTGCATGAACGCCGCCGTCGTGAGCAGCGAGAGCAGCAGGAGGAGCGCGTACATGCGCACCTCCTGTGCGTAGATCGTGAGGAACGGGTTGACCGCGCAGAGCGCCGCGCAGATAAGGCCGGCGCGGCGGCCGAAGAGGCTCCACCCGGCCCACAGGCCGGCGGGCACGGTGAGCACGGCGATCGCGACCGACATCCCCTGCGTCTCGCCGGGGCCGTGGCCGAAGATGCTCATCCAGACCGAGAGCATCATGTAGTACAGCGGCGGCGCGCCGTCCACCTGCAACAGCCCGGGGATGTCGAACAACGGGTGCGAGGCGATCCCGATCGAGAGCCCCTCGTCCATCCAGAGCGCCTCCCCGAGTGCGCGCGTGCGCACGTAGAGGGACACCACGCAGAGGCCGAGCAGGATCGCCGCCGGCAGGGCCGCGCCGGTGGGGAACGGGCGGACCCTCGGGAGAGCTTGGGGCGGTGTTGCGACGCTTGCCACTCGGCGATCCTAGTGGTCGGGCAGCGGGACTCTGGGGGCGTCCGCGCTCGCCGCGGGACAGTCGTTCCGGCCGGTCGGCGGCACCGTCAGGATGCGCACCTTGCCGTAGGTCTCCACGAGCCTGAAGCGGCTGTCGGTCGGCTTCACGACGAGCGGCCCGTCGGGCACCGTGCGGGTGCGGAAGGCCACGCCCGGCGGCGGCGTCTCCTTCCATCCGACCTCGATGCCGTGGATGTGCATCTCGTAGGCCACCATCTGGATCTGGAACGGCCCGCTGAACACGCCGCCGCAGGCGAGCAGCCGCTCGCGGCCGCCGACGCCGGCGACGGCCCGCTTCAGGTCGTGCCACACGGTGGCCTCGTGCTCGAGCCCGCCGGCCACGCGGCTGATGTTGTTCGCCTTGGCGTCGATGATCGGCGTGACCGCCGCCAGGCCGATCACGAACGCGCTGGCGGCGGTGAGCGCGCCCGCCCGCGCGGTGCCGAACACCCGCTCGCCGAGCCAGCCGACCCCCTGCACCACGCGCGCGACGCCCATCCCGCCGAGCACGGAGACGACCGCCGTCGTGACGATCAGGTAGCGCTGGTTGCCGGCGAAGCCGGCCTCGGTCATCACGGCCACGAGCGCGAACCAGGCGAACCCGCCGGCCGTGAACGCGAGCGTCTCGACCTCGGCGCGCCGCCGCAGCCACGCGATCGCCGCGTAGCCGACCGCGATCACCGTGCCCAGCTCGACCGGGGAGATCGTGACCTCGCGGAACTTCTTGAACAGCTCGAGCGAGGGCCGGTCCGCGAACGCGATGCTGCCCGGATTGGGGGCGTTCGCCCGCGCGCCGGCGCGGAACGGGTCGCCCGACCCCCACCACTCGGGCAGGAACCACACGGCCGGGATCAGCACCGCGAAGCCGATCATCCGGCCCCGCAGCCGCGGCTCCGCAAACCACAGCCAGAGCCCGTAGAGGCCGAGGAACGGCCAGGCCTCCGGCCGCAGCAGCGCGCACGCCACGCCGAGGTACAGGGCGTGGTCGCGGCGGCCGTCGAGGTGGCGCTCGAACGCCCAGAGGGCGAGCGCGGCGAGCAGCGGCTCGGAGTTGCCGAGCGCTGCGTCGCGCACGAAGTGGAAGCTCGCGAACAGCGCCAGCGCGCCGCCGACCCCGGCGAGCACGCCGTACCAGCCGCCCTTCATGAGCCTGAAGCCGATGCGGTAGGCGAGCACGCACGCGAGCAGGCCGCCGGCGCGGCCGATCCAGACCCAGAGCAGCGGCGCGGCGTGGTCCCCGAAGAGCGAGAACGGGATCGTGAAGAACATCGGCAGCGGCTTCCACGACGGGCCGCCGTCGGTCACGAGGTCGAGGTGCGCGATCTCGCGGCCCCAGAGGATCCACGCCCAGGGGTCGTACGTCGGCGTGGACGGCAGCAGCAGCGTGAACGCCGCCACCACGAGGCAGACGATGATCCACGGCCAGAGCGGCCAGCGGGGCCGGCCGGCCCGGGCGGCGAGGTAGCCGTCGTCGCCGCTGCGCGAGAGCACGGGCCTCGGGAGCGCGAGCTCCCGCCGTCTCAGGGAGCGGAGCTGTGCGGCCGGTGCCCGCATCGACAGCGGCTAGGCGCTGCTCGCCTCGAGCCGGACGGCCGCGCGCAGCCTCGACCAGCCGCCGTACCGCGTGACGAGCACGATCAGGCCGACCACCGTGATCGGCACGAAGAGGATGAACCGGAGCAGGATCAGGTACGAGAGCGCCGCCGAGGCGGTCCCGCCGATCGCCTTGACGCCGAAGATCACCGCGGCGTCGAAGGTGCCGACGTAGCCCGGCGCCGCCGGCAGCATCGCGAAGAGGTTCGTGAGCGCCACGAGGTAGAGGGCGCCCATGCCGGAGATGTCGAGCTGCGTCGCGTGCGCGACCGTCAGGTACACGGTCGCCTCCATCGCCCAGACGAGGAACGAGACCGTAAGCAGCACGAGCCCCTGGCGGCTGAGGAGCGCGCGCGGGCCGCCCCCGAGCGGCCGCATCCAGTCGCGCAGGCGGCCGACCATCCCGCGCCGCTGGAGGATCTTGAACGCCAGCAGGCCGGCCAGCAGCAACACCACGCCGATGCCCGCGAACAGGATCGGCCGCTCGCTCGGCAGCTTCGCGTTGTGCAGCACGCCGAGCACGACCGCCACGAGGATCGAGCCGAGCGCGATCGCGTCCAGCATCCGCTCGGCGACGATCGTGCCGAGCAGCGTGCGCTTGCCGGCGTCGGCCCGCTTCGAGAGGAGGACCACGCGCAGCATCTCGCCCGCGCGCGCGGGCAGCACGTTGTTGCCCATGTACCCGACGGGGGTGAGGGCGTACGAGTCGGCCCGCTTGGCCGGCACGTCGGTCAGGTGCAGGATCCGGTGCCAGCGCTCGCCGCGGAGCAGCGTGGCGAGCACGTACACGCCGAGGCCGGCGGCCAGCAGCGCCCACGCGCTCGCGGTGTCGGGGAGCTGCGGGGCGTCCTGATTCGAGGCCCACCAGACGACCGCGCCGAGCGCGACAAGCGAGAAGAGGGCTTGGATGAGCGCGAAGCGTCGATTCATGCTGAAGCGAACGCCGCCCGAATCCTCCGGACGGCGGTTTTACCTGCGCAGGGGACCTGGCCCGACGCGGACCGGTCGCGGGGCCTCACGGTAGCAGTCGAAGCCGCGGTCAGCCCGCGGGGGCGCAACCATTGCATGGTTGCCGTGTTCCCGCGTGGTCGGCCGCTACCCTCAGCGCCGGCCCGACCCGTGCCCTCGCTTCAAAGGACTCTCCCGCTCGCCCTTGCCGCCGCGGCCCTGCTCGCGCCGTCGGCGCACGCCCAGGGAGGCACCCAGGGACCGCCCAGCGGACAGCCCGCGCCGCCCACACCGAAGCTGGTGGTGGAGCGGCCGGCGAACAAGCGGCTGATCTACGAGGGCCAGCCGAACCGGCAGCTCCTCGGGGGCACCTGGTACTTCCGCCCGGACGACGCGCTGCCCCCGGTCGGCGAGGCGCAGCGCTGGTACTCGCAGAGGTCGCTCGACGGCTGGACGGCCATCACCGTCCCCCACAGCTGGAACGCGACCGACACGACCCTCGACGTCGGCAGCGTCGGCTGGTACCGCAAGGAGTTCACGGTGCCGGAGAACATGCGCGCGGGCAAGGGCATCGGCTGGAAGGTGCGGTTCGAGGGCGCGAACTTCCGCACGGAGGTCTGGCTGAACGGCAAGAGCATCGGCCGGTTCGGCGGCTACTTCCCGTTCGAGCTCGACCTGAAGGGCCTCAGGAAGGGCCGCAACACGCTGGTCGCGGAGGTCTCGTCGCTGCGCAGCAACCACGACCTCACGCACTGGCGCCCGGCGGCGGCCAAGGGCTTCGGCACCGGCGGCTGGTGGAACTCCGGCGGCCTGCTGCGCGAGGTGTACGTGCGGCGGATGGACACGGTCGACATCGAGGACGTCGAGGTGCTGCCGCGCCTGCGGTGCCCGCGCTGCGACGCCAAGGTGGAGGTGCGCGCGTTCGTCCGCAACCTCACGAAGGACAAGCGCACGGTGAACCTCGCGGTCGAGGTCGGGCGCCGGCGCTACTCGCTCGACGGCGAGGACGTGGAGCCCGGCAAGACGCGCGAGATCGACACGAAGTTCACGATCAAGCGGCCGAGGCTGTGGCAGCCGGGCAGCCCCAGGCTGTACGGGATGAGGGTCACGGCGGCGACCGACGGCGCCCGCCGCTCCGCCTACCAGCTGCGCTTCGGCGTGCGCAAGCTCTCGGTCAAGAACGGCATCGCCTACATCAACGGCCACCGGCTCCAGCTGCGGGGCGCGAGCATCCACGAGGACGACCGCACGTACGGGGCGGCGCTCACGCCGAACGTGCGGTCGCTGCTCCTGAGCCGCCTGCGCGACCTCCACGCGACGATGACGCGCTCGCACTACCCGCTCCACCCCGCCTTCCTCGAGGCGTTCGACCGGCTCGGGATCATGTACTGGGTCGACGCGCCGGTGTACCAGTTGCCGAACAGCTTCTTCAACCTGGGCGGCGTGATGTCGGGCGCTCTGCGCGCCGTGCGGGCGACCGTGCGCGACAACATGAACAACGTCTCGGTGATGACCTGGGCGCTGGCCAACGAGCCCGGCGGCAACCGCTCGGAGCTGGGCGTGATCGGGCCGTCGCTGTCGAGGTTCATCGAGGAGGGGGCGAAGGAGGCGCGCGAGATCGACGACACGCGCTTCGTCGCGATCGACCGCCAGGCGCGGATCGACGAGGCGCAGAACTACCCGGCCTTCGCGAACCTCGACGTGATCGGGATCAACGAGTACTTCGGCTGGTACGACTCCTACAAGGCCAACGAGGCGCGCGGGCCCTCGACGACGCAGGAGCTCGGGCCGTGGCTCGACGCGTTCCGCGCCACCAACCCGGCGCTGCCGGTGTTCATCACCGAGTTCGGCGCCGAGGCCTCGCGGCGCGGGCCCGTTACGCAGCGCGGGAGCGAGGAGTTCGCCGCCCAGTACCTGAAGGACCACCTGGCGATCCACGCGTCCAAGCGGTGGATCGGCGGCTCGCTCGTGTGGGCACTGCGCGACTTCCGCGTCGAGCCGACCTGGAGCGGCGGCGCGCCGGCGGGCTGGGCGACGCCCCCGTGGCACAACAAGAGCCTGATCAACGAGGACAACGGCCGGAAGCTCGGCTACTTCGCGATGCGGAGCGCGTGGCGGCGCACGAAGCCGCTCCGCTGACCACTACCCTCCGCCGTCGATGAAGCCGCTCGTGCTCGCGCTCGTGCTCGCCCTGGCCGCGCTCGCGGCAGGCTGCGGCGACTCCGGCTCCGGCAGCGACGCACCCGACAAGCGCACCGCCGCGCTCGACTGCCTGACGCAGGACAAGGGCATCGACGCGCGCGAGGAGGGCGAGGACGAGATCCTGATCGGCGACGCCGACACCGGCCCGAAGATCAAGTTCTTCCTCACCTCGGGCGAGGCCGAGGGCGCCGAGTTCCTGGGCCAGGCCGAGGGCGCCGAGCAGATCGGCGCCACGCTGCTCTACGTGCGCAAGGGCTCGGACGACCTGCTGAAGGACGTCGAGTTCTGCCTCGACAACCTCTGAGCCCGATGCCCCTGAGCCGCCGGGACTTCCTGCGCGTCGCCGGGGCCGGTGCTGCCGGCGCGGCCGCTATCGGCGCCGGCGGCTGCTCGTTCGGGATCGGCGGCAACGACTCGGACAAGCCGAACATCCTGCTCGTGATCGCGGACACCCTGCGGGCGGACCACGTCGGCACCTTCGGCGGCGCCGTCCACACGCCCAACATCGATCGTCTGGCGGCCGACGGCGTCCGCTTCACGCGGGTCTACCCCGAGGCGATGGTCACGGTCCCGGCGCGCCGGTCGATCTACACCGGGCGCCGCATCTTCCCCTTCCGCGACTACGCGCCGCGCCCGGACCTCGGCACGAGCCCGGGGTGGGAGCCGATCACCGACGTGCGCCACACGCTGGTCTCGGCCCTGAACGACGCCGGCTACTGGACCGCCCAGGTGACCGACAACCCGTGGACCGGCTTCACGAAGTCGTACCGGCCGTTCCGGCTCTCGTTCGACCGCTTCATCTCGGTCGAGGGCTACGTGGGCTTCCGCCGCCCGCCGTCGACGATCTCCGAGCGCGAGCTGCTCCACTGGCTGCCCAGGGGCCTGCGCACCGACCGCTACCTGAAGGGCGTGCGCAAGTTCCTCGCCAACACGGGCGCGGGCCACGACGAGCGGCAGTCCTGCACCGCGCGCGTGTTCGAGACCGCCATAAACGTCCTCAACGAGGCCCAGACCAAGCGCCCCTTCGCGATGATGGTCGACTGCTACGAGCCGCACGAGCCGTGGGTGCCCGAGCGCAAGTACGTGGAGATGTACGGCGACCCGGACTACCACGGGCCCGAGCCGTCGGTGCCGAAGTACGCCCGCGCGGACTACCTGCGCCCCGACGTGCTGCACCGGATGAAGGTCGTGTACTCGGCCGCGGTGACCCGCATGGACCACTGGTTCGGCATGTTTCTCGAGCGCTTCCACGAGCTCGGCCTCGACGAGAACACGATCGTGCTCTTCCTCGGCGACCACGGGATCCTGCTGGGCGAGCGCGGGTGGACGGGCAAGATCCCCCCGGTGCTGCACCCGGAGATGGTGCACGTGCCGTTCTTCGTCAACCGCCCCGACGGCAAGCTGCGCGGCACGGACGACGAGTACTACGCCTCGACCCACGACGTGGCCCCCACGCTGCTCGGCATGGCCGGCCTCAACCCCGCGCCGTGGATGGAGGGCGTGGACCTGTCGCCGATCTTCGACGGCCGCCGCCCGCCCGCGCGCGACATGGCCTACGGCGGCTACTACAACCGTCACTACATCCGCACGCCCGAGTGGGTCTACATGGCTGACAACCGGGTGGAGGAGCAGAAGCTGTTCGACCTCGTGCTCGACCCGGAGGAGAGCATCGACGTGGCGGCCGAGCACCCGGACGTGCTGAAGGAGATGAACGAGCGCCTGCTGGCGCAGATCGGCGGCAAGCCGGCGCCGTACTACGACTGAGGCCCGCCTCACTTGTAAAGAGGGCTCGAAGTAGGCGAGGATCGCCCGAGCGACCGAAGGAGGACCCGTGAAGCGGTCTCGCCGTCTGCTCTGCGTCTCGTTCGCCCTGCTCCTGGCCCTGGCGCTCGCCGCGCCGGCCGCCGCTCACCGGCCGAAGCCGCCGAAGCGGGTGCTGATCATCGTGCTCGACCAGTTCCGCCCGGACTACGTCGACACGTTCGACATGCGCAACGTGAAGGCGCTCATGCGGCGCGGCGTCTCCTTCGAGAACGCCTACCTCGGCCACATGGCCTCCGAGACCGTGATCTCGCACAACGTGATCACGAGCGGGCACCTGCCGCGGACGATGGGCTGGGCCGACGAGGCGTTCCGCGACTCCGACGACGTGCTCGGCGCGGGCGCGAACTCGATGTGGATCAGCGGGTCGCTCACGCGCGACCAGTTCAACGCGCTGATCGCGCACGGCGGCTACCGCAAGCTGCCCGACTACCTGCACGCCGCCCACCCGGGGACCAAGTACATCGTCGTGGGCGAGAAGAACTACGCGGCGTTCTCGTCCTCGGGCCCGACCGGCGACATCACGGTCACGTTCTCGAGCCGCAACTTCGACTGCGACCTCGACGGCGTGAACAACTGGCGCGGGCCGACCGGCACGAACGTGCCGTCGTACATCGCCGACCCGGTGTGCAACCGCTACTACGTCGACTCGTCCACGTCGATGTCCTACGGCACGGCCACGACCCCGCCGGCGTGGATGTACCCGCTCGACGGCAACCGCTTCGTGCCCGGCTTCGACCCCGCGCACCTCGGCGGCGACGTGTGGGTGGCGGACGCTGGCATGGCGCTGATGGAGCGCGAGCCGTGGAGCGGGATGCTGCTCACGCTGGGCGCGATCGACAAGTCCAGCCACATGTGGGGCGGCATCACCGACACCGGCACCTACCCGCCGGGCTCGGAGGAGGAGCAGGCCCACCTGCGCTTCCTCGCCCGCACCGCGGACGACCAGGTCGGACGCGTGGTGCGGAAGCTGCGCGACCTGGGCGAGCTCGACGACACGCTGATCGTGCTGACGACGGACCACGCCGGCCAGCCGGCCGAACACTTCAACGGCGTGAACGAGGCCGGCCGCAGCGACTTCAACTGGTACTACGGGGCGACGCAGAACGGCACGTTCCTGGCGCCGTCGCCGTCGCTGAAGCCACTGATCGACACCGGCAACGTGCGGTTCAGCTACCAGGACTCGGCGATCCGCACGTGGCTCACCGACACCTCGGACGCGGCCAAGCGCTCGGCGGCCGACGTGATGGCGACGCTGCCCGACGTGATCGCCACCTACCGGCTGTCCGCCTCCGGCAGCCGCTACATCCTCGACTCGGCCGACCTCAGGGGGATGACCCGCGGCGAGCGCCTCTGGTGGCTGATCCACGGCCAGGAGATCGTCAACACCGAGGCGGCGCCGTACGCGCCGGACCTGATCGGCCTGCTGCACGACAACACGAGCTACGGCGTGGCCGGCGACCACGGCGGCGCCCAGCGCCCGGTTCAGGAGATACCGATCGTCTTCGCCGGCGCGGGCGTGGGCTCGCGCGACTCGTGGTGGCCGATGCGCTCGGTCGACATCCTGCCGACGATCCTGAAGCAGATGGGCATCCGCGCGGACCGCGGCGTGGACGGAAGGGCGGTGCCGCTGGACCGGCGCTGAGAGCCGGCGCTACCGGCGCAGCAGCCGCACGATCAGCCCGCCCGCGAGCGCGTAGCACGCGGCCGCAAGGCCCCAGTTCGCGGCGATCTCGGCCTTGTGGCCGTCCGGCCTGAAGAAGCCGTCGAACGGCTGCGTCAGCCACCTGCCGGCGTCCAGGATCGCGTTCACGATCGAGTTGCCGGTGTTCGCGTCGAGCACGACGAGCAGGATCCCCGCGAGGATCAGCAGCACCACCGCAGTCGTGATCAGGCTGACGATGCGGGCGACTCCCCATAGGCCCGCGCGGGCCGTGCGCCCGGCGCGGGCGCCGATCGTGTGGGAGGTCGGTCCGGCCGTTGCGACTCTGTTCCTACGGGCGACATGTGCCATGCCGCTTGAGTACCCAGCTCAGGTGCCGCCCAATCGGGTCAGCTGGTCGCCGCTCCCGACCTCGAAGATCTCGACCTTGTTGCGGCCCTGGTGGAAGGCGTCGGGCGGAACCATCGCCGACAGGATCTCCTGGCCGGAGTCCGTCGCCAGGTAGAACGTCTTCGACACCGCCTCGATCTTCCCGTTCACCGCCACGGCGACGTCGCGCGTGGCGCCGTCGGATCCGCCGTCGACCTTCGCGACCACGTGGTTCGGGACGTAGGTCCGCAGGTCCTCGACGTTCGCGTAGTCGCCCTTGTCCATGAGGTCCATTTTCACGGCGCCCTGAGGGGCGGGCGACAGCTCGCTCACGCTCTCGCCGAGCAGCTCCTGGTGCGGCCCGATGCGGTAGATGCGGTCGGGCCCGTCGGCGCCCGTGCCGAACAACCGCAGCTTGCGCTCGACGGTGGCGTGCCGCTGACGCTGGAACTCCGCCTCCGACACGCGCAGCGGCTTGAACGTGTTGCGCTCGAACATGCGCAGCTCGTGGCGGTCCTGCACCTTCTGGCCGAAGGCCGAGCTGCCGTCCATGTGCACCTTCGGGTCGAGGTTCAGCACGTCGAAGATCGTCGGCAGGATGTCCACGCTCTCCGCGTAGGCGGGGTCGATGCGGCCCTTCTTCTGTCCGGGCGCGTGGATGAAGAACGGGATCGAGGCGATCTCGCCGACCGTGTCGCGCCGCAGCCTGCGCCGGTCCCGGCGCGGCAGGTTGAGCGCCACGCCGTGGTCGGCCGCCACGACGATCAGCGCCTTGTCGTAGATCCCCTCCTGCTTCAGCTTCGCCCACAGCTCCTGCAGCAGCAGGTCGGCGAAGCCGAGCTGGAGCAGGTGGCGCATGTAGAGCTGGTCGCGCTGGCCCTGGTCGGGGTAGGACTGGTTCGACAGGCCGGGGATCGCGTCGTTCGGCGTCCTGCGGTTGCGCGCGCCGGACGGCAGGTACTGCCACGGGACGTGCGGCAGCAGCGCGTGCTTGAAGTCGAGCTCTGGCTTGCCGCCGGTGCGGATGCCGGCGATCCAGGCCTTGAAGCGCTTGCTGCGGTTGGCGTTCAGGTTGCCGCGCACCTGGCCGGCGCTGATGCCGGGACCGGACGAGGCGCTGCCGGACGAGCCGCCGCCGTCGCCGCCGTCGCCCTCGTCCGAGCCGCCGAAGTTGCCCCAGTTCTCGGACACCGAGGCGAGGTTGTTCTCCATCTTCGGCGGCAACACCACGTGCAGCCACACGAGACCGAGGTCGTCGGTCATCGACCGCATGCGGTCGGCCCAGGGCTCCTGCTGGCGCGTGTCCTCGCAGAGCTTGGGCGAGCAGACCGAGGTGGCCTCCTCGGACACGTGCATGCGGTGGGTCTTGCCGAACAGCGAGAAGATGCTGTTCGGGTGGTCGGAGGAGGTGGGG
This sequence comes from Thermoleophilaceae bacterium, assembly GCA_036407035.1. Taxonomy (GTDB): domain Bacteria; phylum Actinomycetota; class Thermoleophilia; order Solirubrobacterales; family Thermoleophilaceae; genus JACVRW01. The sequence goes on from DASXAA010000138.1 coordinate 13,503, forward strand.
AGCTTGTCCTTCGACGGGTAGTTGCCGTCGAAGATCGCCGGCTGGGCGCGCTCGGTCGAGTCGTAGATCGTGTAGGCGTTGCGGAACCAGGTGGAGCGGCTCGCCAGCTCGGCGAAGCCGGGGAAGCGCTTCGCGTCGACATGGCCCTTGTCGTCCCACAGCGAGAGGGACGGCAGCTCGTCGAAAAGCACCACCACGATCGGCGTGCGCGTGACGCCGCCGATCGTGCGGGCGCTCGCCTCGTCTGGAAAGGCGAGCTTCGAGATTGGCTGTGTGAACAGGAAGAGGCAGAGGAACACGATCGGCGCCGGGCTCAGCACGCTCATGAACGAGCGCACGACGTCGGTGCGCAGGTAGAGCGCGGTCAGGCCGCCGGCGACCGCGAGCGACAGCACGATCAGCAGGGCGTCGGAGGCGTCGACCGCCTTCTTCAGCGCCTGGGCGACGATCAGGGTCACGAGGGCGTACACGAGGACCGCGTGCACCACCTTGCGCACCGGCCGCCCGGCGAGCCCCGCCAGCGCCTCGATCCCCATCATCAGCAGCGGCGGCAGCACCACGAGCAGGACCGACCAGCTGATGATGTCGAAGCCGGAGGAGCCGCGCGCGGCGAAGAACTCGGGGTTGTCCTTCAGCAGGTCGAACAGCGGCTGGGCGACGGCGAACGTCCAGAGCACGGCGAGGTGCGCGCCGTCCCAGAGCCACTCGCGCCGGTTCCCCGGGCGCGGCTCGGCGGCCTGCCGAGCCGGCGCCTCGGTGGCGGTCATCCGCGCTTGGGCCGCGCGAAGTAGAGCACGCGCGTGCCGGACTCGAGCCGCTCGGAGCGCTCCACCTCGAACGCCTCGCCGAGCACACGCTCGAAGTACTCGAGCTCGTAGTCCGGGTGGAGGCCGTCGCGCTTCGGCGCGAGCAGCTTCTGCACCATCGGGTCCTCGCGGGTCGGGAACTCGATCACGAGCGCCGACCCGAGCGACGCGAGCCAGTCGACGAACTCCTTCACCGGCACGTTGGCGCTGATCGCCACGTGGTGCACGAGCGCGAGCGCGAGCACGAGGTCGGGCCGGCCGCGCTCGGCGAGCGGCCTGCGCTCGAGCCCGCGCCAGCCGAGGCCCGGCGACGGGTCGGCGAGGTTCATCGTCAGCGGCAGGATCTGCTCGTTCCCCTCGGTGCGCAGGTCGCGGTAGAGGAGCTCGACGGGACCCTGGTCGGCGTCGACCGCCACGACCGTCCCGGCGCCCTCGGCGGCGATGCGCGAGTAGCGGCCGTTGTTGCAGCCGATGTCCCACACGAGGTCCCAGCTGCGGGAGGTCGCCACCTCGCGGACGAAGTCGTCCTTGCGGCGCGCGTCGTCGTCCGTGTAGGAGTTGCGCTCGCCGTAGGCGGTCCACACGCCCTCCGGCGGGCTCCACTCGAGCCGCCCGACCACCTTGCGCATCTTGCGCACGTTGGCCACGAGCAGCTCCTTCTTGAACCCCGCCCGCTTGACCTCCTGCTTGACCTCGCCGCCCCTGTCGGCGTAGCGCTGCTCGAGCTTCGCGTGCAGGAACACGTTCGTGAACACGCCCTTGCGGAAGCGGTCGCGGAATGAGAGCACCCCGCGCATCTGCGCCGGCGTGATGCCGTCGATCGACCCGCGCAGCCAGGGGTGGAAGTCCACGCCCTTCAGCGCCTGCAGCATCAGCGGGTAGAGGTAGAGCATGCAGAACTGGCGGTATCCGATCCACGGCTCGCCCTCCCGCAGGCGCTCGAACGAGCCGACGTCCACGAACACGGGCCGGGCGCCGCGGAACTGCACGTTGTACGGCGTGGAGTCCTTCAGCACGAGGTCCTTGTCGAGCGCGGCGAGCAGCAGGTCGAGTTGCACGAGCGCCGCGTCCTTCAGCATCGAGAAGGTCCACTCGTACGGGTACGAGACGAACGGGATGCGCTCGTGCTGGAGCACGCCGGCGGGCTCGTGCACGAGCAGCCCGCGCAGCGCGGCGCCGTTCTGGGCGCGCTCCGTGGCGACGATCCGGTCGTCGCCCAGCAGGCCGCTCTGCTCGAGCGCCTCGAAGTCCTTCAGACCGTCCGCCGACAGCGCGCGGTACACGCGCTCGTCGGCGTAGAAGACGCGGCTCTCCGGGTCTCGGAACGAGCCGGGCTCGAGGCCGGTGGACGCCGAGGTTTCAGCGGGGGTCGGCATCAGGCGGCGGCGAATAGTAGACAGGTGACGTGAAACGGGCGCACCGCGTGGCGCGCCCGTGGCGAACGGAGGTTGTCGCGGCGGCTCAGGCCGAGTCGGCGGGGCTGCCGGCCTCGGGCTGCGTGGCCTCCGGCTCGTCCTTCTTGATGTGCAGGAACCGGAGCAGCCGGTTCCAGTACAGCTTCGCGGTGACCGCGACCGCCGCCAGACCGCCGGCGATGATCTGGAGGATCATGCTCCCGCTGCCGGGGTCGAGATAGGCGAACAGGCTGGTCATTGTCGATGCGTCTCCAGTGCGGCCGGGTGTGGTCGGACGGCGCAGGCTAGCAGAGGTGTTGCAGGCCCGTGAAGTATCCGTATCCAGGTCGTTACGACCTGAACCGCCATCTTCCTCCGTTTTCGCGGCGAATGTGAAATCCCTGCAAAAACCCGGTAAACCAGTGGGCGGCGAGTGGCGGTGACCCTACCGGTCTTTACGCTTACCGCCGAGGCCGCATGAAGCTGATCATCCAGATCCCCTGCTACGACGAGGAGCTGACCCTTCCGGCCACCCTGGCGGAGCTCCCGCGCGAGGTCCCGGGCATCGACGTTGTCGAGTGGCTCGTGATCGACGACGGCTCGACCGACCGCACCGTGGAGGTCGCGCGCGAGAACGGCGTGGACCACGTCGTGCGGCTCACGAACAACAAGGGGCTGGCCGAGGCGTTCCAGGCGGGCCTCGACGCGGCGCTCAAGCTCGGCGCCGACGTGATCGTCAACACCGACGCCGACAACCAGTACAGGGGCGACGACATCCCGCTGCTCGTGGAGCCGATCCTGGCCGGCAAGGCGGACATGGTGATCGGCGACCGCGCGACCGACCAGATCGAGCACTTCTCGCCGGTCAAGAAGCGCCTCCAGCGCTTGGGCAGCGCCGTGGTCCGGCGCGCGTCCGGCACGAACGTGCCGGACACGACCTCGGGCTTCCGCGCCTACAACCGCGAGGCCGCGCTGCAGATGCAGGTGGTGTCGAAGTTCACCTACACGCTCGAGTCGATCATCCAGGCCGGGAAGATGGTCGTGGCCGTCGACCACGTGCCGATCCGGACCAACCCGCAGCTTCGGGAGTCGCGCCTGTTCCCGTCGATGTGGGCCTACGTGCGGCGCAACGCGCTGTCGATCTTCCGCATCTACACGCTCTACGAGCCGCTGCGGGTGTTCGTGGCGGCGGCCGCTTTGACGGCGCTCGTGGGCGCGGTGATCTGGATCCGGTTCCTCCTGTACTTCATCGCCGGCGAGGGCGAGGGCCACATCCAGTCGCTGATCCTGGGCTCGACGCTCTTCATCGTGGCGGTCCAGTTCGTCGCGCTCGGCGTGATCGGCGACATCCTGGCGGGCAGCCGCGTGCTCCAGCAGCGCATCCTCGAGCGGGTCCGGCGCGTGGAGCTGCAGGTCGGCGTGCAGCCGTCGCACTACGAGCCGGGCGCCCGGCCCACGGGCCAGGAGCCGACCACCGGCGCCGACGCCGGCGGCGCCACCGGCAAGACCGAGGACCGGGAGGCGCTCAAGCTGTGACGGCCTCGGCGACCGACGTCCCGACCGGCAACACCTACGACAAGTACGGCTCCACCAACCCGGTGGTCAAGCGGCTGATGGCCGGGTTCCACTCCACGCTCGACGAGCTGTGGGACACGGCGGCGCCCGACTCCGTGCTCGACATCGGCTGCGGCGAGGGCGTGCTGACCTACGAGTGGGCCGAGCGGCTCGGCGACGGGCGCGTCGTGGGGATCGACCTGGACGACCCGAAGCTGCAGGCCGAGTGGGCCGCGCGCCGGCGGCCTAACCTCGACTTCCGGGTGGAGGAGGCGACCTCGCTCTCGTTCGCCGACGACGAGTTCGACCTCGCCGCCGCCACCGAGGTGCTGGAGCACGTGCCGCACCCCGAGGCGACGGTCGCGGAGATGGCGCGCGTGGCGCGACGCTGGCTGCTCGTCTCGGTGCCGCGCGAGCCGCTGTGGCGCGCGCTCAACATGGCGCGCGGCGCCTACCTGCGCGACCTCGGCAACACGCCCGGGCACGTGAACCACTGGTCGAAGCGGGCGTTCGCCTCGCTGCTCGGGCGCTACGGGACCGTGGAGGAGGCCCGCTCCCCGTTCCCGTGGACCATGCTGCTTGTCCGGCTCCACTAGTGGACCTCCTCACAACGTTCCACCCGGAACTGCGGTCCCAGGACCCGCCATGCGGCGTCCTCGGTCGCCCAGGTAGCGCTGCTACCTGGGCTCCCTGCGTCCTTGCCTGGCGGCCCCTGGGCCTCGCATTTCCGGGGAAACGTTGTGACTCGGCCCACTAGTTCCCGGACGTACGGCCGCGGCGCGGCGATCCTCTCGGTGGGGATCGGCGCGACCGGGCTGATCACGTTCGCCTACTTCTCGCTGGCGAGCTACGTCCTGCCGGAGTCCCAGTACGGCGAGATCACGCTGCTGTGGTCGGCGATCTTCATCACCGTCTCGGTGCTCTACCGGCCGGTGGAGCAGCTCCTGTCGCGGACGATCGCCGACCGGGACGCGCGCGGCGTGACCGGCGCCGAGCACCTGCGCGTGGCGGCGACGATCCAGGCCGGGCTCGGCGTGGTCTTCCTCGTGGCCGCGCTCGCGCTGCGCGGGCCGTTACAGGACGACCTCTTCGGCGGGTCGGCCACGCTCTACTGGATCCTGATCGTCGCGGTGCTCGCCTATGCGGCGAGTTACTTCGCGCGCGGGTACCTCGCGGGGAACCGGCGGTTCGAGCTGTACGGCGGGCTCGTGCTGATGGAGGCGACCTCGCGCTGCATGTTCGCGCTGGCGGTGGCAGTGGGGATCGCCGAGGGCCAGTCGGCGGTCGCACTTGGCATGGCGGCCGCGCCGCTCGTGTCGCTGGCGGTGGTGCCGGCGGCGTTCGCGCGGAGGCGGCCGGCGGCGGGCGGCGCCACCGTTGGCGCTTTGCCCGGCGGCGAGGCCCGCGACGCCCCCGACCCCGGCGCGCTCGACGCCGCGGCCCGCGACGAGCCCTCCGCCCGCGAGCCCGAGTTCACCCTCGCCCACGGCGCCGGTTTCGCGGTCGCCGTGCTGCTGATCATGCTCTCCGAGCAGACCTTCCTGAACGCCGGGCCGCTGATCGTCAAGGCGACCGGCGGCGACCGCGGCGCGGCGCTCGCCGGCTTCGCGTTCAACGTGCTGCTGATCGCGCGGGCGCCGCTGCAGCTCTTCCAGGCGATCCAGACCTCGATCCTCCCCCACCTCACGTTCCTGCGCGCGTCCGGCGAGGCCGACCCGTTCCGCCGCAGTGTGAACGTCACGCTGAGGGCGATCGCCGCCTTCGCGGGCTGCGTCTCGATCGTGATGCTCGCGATCGGGCCGTTCGTGATGGACGTGATCTTCGGCTCGGACACGCACTACGGCCGCGGCGGCCTCGTGCTGATCTCGATCGGCATGGGTCTGTACCTGTCGGCCGCCACGCTCAACCAGGCGCTGCTCGCCCACGGGCGCGCGCGGCAGGCCTCGGCGTCGTGGGTCGCGACAGCCTGCGCGTTCGTCCTCTTCCTGCTGATCGTGGAGTTCGACAATCCGGTGCTGCAGGTGGAGGTCGGCTACCTCGGCGCGGCGCTGGCGCTCTGCGCGCTGCTCTGGTCGCTCTACAGGCGGGCGCCCGTCGAGCCCTGACGGCTTGGCCGGCGCCCGCCCGCGGAGTACCGTGCGAGGCGGTGCAGGACTCGCTCACGCTCCCCGCGCATTTCAGCGGGCCGCCCGGCTCAGCCAACGGCGGCTACACCTGCGGCCGCGTGGCCGGTCTGCTCGGCGCCGAGGTCGCGGAGGTGTCCTTGCGCTCGCCGCCGCCGCTCGAACGCGCGCTCACGGTGGCGCGCGCGGACGGCGGCGTCGTCGTCAGCGACGGAGAGACGCTCGTGGCCGAGGCGCGCCCCGCGGAGCTGCTGATGGACGTGCCCGACGCGCTCTCGGTGGCCGAGGCGCGGGAGGCGTCGCGGGCGGGCGAGCGGCACTGGTGCGAGTTCCACCCGTTCCCGGGCTGCGTGGTCTGCGGCCCGGAGCGCGACGCGGGCGACGGCTACAGGATGTTCCCGGGCGAAGTCGAGGACGGGCTGTTCGCGTCGGTGTGGGAGCCGAACCCGTCGCTCGCCGGCGACGACGGTTGCGTGGCGCCCGAGTGCGTCTGGGCGGCGCTCGACTGCCCGACGAGCGCGCCGGTTGCCAACTTCGCCACCGGGCCGCCGATCGTGCTGGCGCGGCTCACCGCGCGGCTCGGCTGCCCGGTCCACGCGGGCGAGGAGCACGTGGTGCTCTCCTGGCCCGTGGAGGTGGACGGCCGCAAGCGCCACGGCGCCGCGGCGCTGTACGACTCGCAGGGCCGGCTGCTGGCGGCCTCGCGGGCGCTGTGGATCGAGCTGCGCGCTTGATTTCACATACAGCCTGTATGTAAGATGCCCGCCTTGCCCGCGACCGCCGTCCACTACCGCACCTGCCCCTTCTGCGAAGCGACCTGCGGGCTCGAGATCACCACCAGTGGCCGTGAGGTGGTCTCCGTGCGCGGCGACGAAGCGGATGTCTTCAGCCGCGGCTTCATCTGCCCCAAGGCGACCGGCCTGAAGCAGCTCCACGACGACCCCGACCGGCTGACCGGCCCGCTCGTGCGGCGCGACGGGGAGCTCGTGGAGGCGAGCTGGGACGAGGCGTTCGAGGAGATCGACCGCCGCCTGCGACCGGTCCTCGACGAGCACGGCCCCAACGCGGTCGCGGTGTACCTCGGCAACCCGAGCGCCCACAGCCTCTCGGCGCTCCTCTACGGGCCGGCGTGGCTGCGGGCACTCGGCACCCGGAACCTGTTCAGCGCCAGCACCGCGGACCAGATGCCGAAGCAGGTCTCCTCGGGAATGATGTTCGGCCACTTCCTGAGCGTGCCGGTGCCCGACATGGACCGCTGCGATCACCTGCTGATTCTCGGCGCGAACCCGCTGGTGTCGAACGGCAGCCTGCTCACCGCGCCCGACATGCGCGGGCGCATCCGACGGATCCGCGAGCGGGGCGGCAAGGTCGTCGTGATCGACCCGCGCCGCACGCGCACGGCCGACGAGGCCGACGAGCACCACTTCGTCCGCCCGGGCCGCGACGCGCACCTGCTGCTCGGCATCGCGTGCACCCTGGTCGAGGAGGGCCTCGACGATCCCGGGCGGCTCGCCGAGCACACGGCCGGACTCGACGAGGTGCGCTCGCTCGTGCGGCAGTTCACGCCGGAGCGGATGGCGCCCGCCTGCGGCATCGCTGCCGAGGAGATCCGCCGGATCTCGCGGGAACTCGCCGCCGCGCGCCGCGGCGCCGTGTACGGGCGGATCGGCACGACGACGCAGGAGTTCGGCACGATCGCCAGCTGGCTCGTCGACGTGATCAACGTGCTGACCGGCAACCTCGACCGCGAGGGCGGGGCGATGTTCGCGCGCGCCGCGGTCGGCCAGCGGAACTCCACCGGCGAGCCCGGGACGGGCAAGGGATGGCGGCCGTCTCGCTGGCACAGCCGCGTGAGCGGTCTGCCCGAGGTGCTGGGCGAGCTGCCGGTCGCGTGCCTCGCCGAGGAGATCGACACTCCCGGCGAGGGCCAGGTGAGGGCGCTCGTGACCGTGGCCGGCAACCCGATCGTCTCGACGCCCAACGCCGGCCGGCTCGAGCGCGCGATCGAAGGGCTCGACTTCCTGCTGTCGATCGACATCTACGTCAACGAGACCTCGCGTCACGCCGACGTGATCCTGCCGTCGCCGGAGCCGCTCGAGAAGGCGCACTACGACGTCGCGCTCTACCAGCTCGCGACGCACAACGTGGCCAATTTCTCGCCACCCGTGTTCGAGTCGTCCGTGTATCCGGAGTGGCGCACGCTGCTGCGGCTGGCGGGCGTGCTGGCGGGCCAGGGGCCGGACGCCGACGTGGACGCGCTCGACGCCTTCGTGATCGAGTCGCTCGTCCGGCGCGAGGTGGCGGACGAGCACTCGCGCATCGCGGTCCGGGACCCGCAGGAGATCCTGGCGGCGCTCGAGCCGCGCGCCGGGCCGGAGCGGATCGTCGACTTCATGCTCCGGGTCGGCGCCTACGGCGACGGCTTCGGCCAGGACCCGGACGGGCTCACGCTCGACGTGCTCGAGCAGAACCCGCACGGGGTCGACCTCGGGCCGCTCGAGCCTCGGATCCCCGAGGTGCTGCGCACGCCCTCGGGGAAGATCGAGCTGGCGCCGGAGCCGATCGTGTCCGACCTCGACCGGTTGCGGGCCGGCCTCACGGAGGCGGCGAACGGGAACGGAATCGTCCTCGTCGGCCGCCGCCAGCTGCGCTCGAACAACTCGTGGATGCACAACCTGCCAGCGCTCGTGAGGGGCAAGGACCGCTGCACGCTCCACGTGCACCCCGACGACGCCGCGCGGCTCGGGCTCGACGACGGCGGCGTCGCGCGCGTGCGCTCGGCCGCGGGCGAGGTGGAGGCGCCGGTCGAGGTGACCGACGCGATCATGCCCGGCGTGGTCTCGATCCCGCACGGCTGGGGCCACGGCGCACCCGGGATGAGGCTGAGCGTGGCGTCCGAGCACGCGGGCGTGAACAGCAACGTGCTGGCCGACGAGACACGCATGGACGCGCTGTCGGGGAACGCCGTGCTGAACGGAATACCGGTGGAGGTAGCGCCGGCGTGAGGTAGGGCTGGGCCGGCGTGCCCAGCAGCCGGCACGCCGGCGCCCGCCCGGTGGTTTGCCGCACCCACCCGCGCGGTGGTCGCCGCGCCCGCCTGCCGGCCCGCTTCACGTCGAGTGTCGACTTTGTCGAGCTGAGCCCGACAAACTCGACAGTGGACCGGGACGCCGACGAAATCCCGAGGGGTGGGCCGGATTGCGTCCAAATGGCGGACGCAAGTCGGCCCACACCCTCGGCGGGTCGGGCGTTAACGACAGGCAACCAGGGAGTGGGTCCCCCGGCCACGGCGCCGGGCCGCCGGCGCCGGCCCCGCCCAGTCGAGTGTCGAGTTGGTCCCCCTCACGGGGACTAACTCGACAGTGGACCCGGTTCGGGCAGGAAATCCCGAGGCGTGGGCTGGATTGCGACGCATAGTGCAACGGAAACCAGCCCACCCCCGGACCGACGCCGTGGTTGCCCGCCGTAAGCGCCCGGCCCGCCGCGAAGCACCCGCGCGGCGCCGCTCTGCGACGGCGCCGACCGCGGGCCCGCGCGAGCCCAGTCGACTGTCGAGTTGGTCCCGCTCACGGGGACCAACTCGACACTGGACCCGACGCCGGCGAAATGCCGAGGGGTCGCGGACTGGCTGCCCGCCGCCAAGCGCGCCCGCCCCCAACCGCGCCGCCCCCCGCCCGTTTTTCCTACCGCACCCGTGTTTACCCCCGCCACCGCGGGGGAACTTGCTTCCTCGCAGGGGTAATGGCAGGGGCAAGAACGGGGAGCAGGAGGCGCCGCGTGCGGCTTGGTCACTCGTATCGGTTTGCGAAGGTGTCCGTGCTCGCGTGCGTCGCGTTCGCGGTCGCGCCGGCGGAGGCGCAGGTTCCGTCGCTCCCGAAGACGTCCGTCCAGGTGCCGTCGGTCTCGGTCCAGCTGCCGCCGGTGTCGGTCCAGACGCCGCCGGTGTCCGTCCAGACCCCACCGGTCCAGGCGCCGTCGCTCCCGGCGCCCTCGCTGCCGGCACCGTCCGTGCCCTCGCTGCCGCGGCCGTCGCTCCCGAGCGCGCCGCAGGTCTCCGTGCCCAAGGTCCAGCTGAGCCCTCCGACCACCTCGCTGCCGGCGACCACACCGCGGGTGGCGGGTTCCGCGCCCCCCGCCGCGGGCTCCTCACCGGGGTCAGTGGCGGGCGGACCCGCCGGAGCGTCCGCCGCGACCGGCGCGGGCGCTCCCGCCGGCGGCGAGAACGAGTCCGGGGCGCGGGCGGGAGCCGCCGCCCGCTCGCCCCGGGCGATCCGCCGCGCGCGCGTGCGGCAGCGGCACCTGCGCCGAACCGTCCAGAGGCTGGCCGGCTGCCTCGACGAGCTGCCAGCGGCCGAGCGCCGCGTGCTCGTGCTGCGGGCCGGGATCGGCGGGCGGGCGCGCACCCGCCGGGCCGTGGCGCGCACGCTCCATCGCAGCTCGAGAAGTATCCGCCGGGTCGAGCGACGCGGGGTCGGCCGCCTGCGCACCGAGGCGCGCCTCACGGGCTGCGCGGGCGGCACAGGCGCGTCCGACGCGTCCGCCTACGCGGTCGCGGCCGGCGGGGCCGGGACGGCCGGCACGCCGGGCCACCTCTCGCCCGCGCGCCCGAAGCCGGGCGACCGGGGCGAGGTGCTCAGCCAGCGGGCGAGCCAGGGCTCCGCGTTCGGCAAAGACCCGGCCGGCCCGTTCGGACAGGACGCCGGCGATCCAGCGCCGTCCACCATCGCAGGGATCATCTTCCTCGGCCTGATCGGGCTGTTCGTCGCGCTGGTCGTGATCGCGGTCAGGCGGCGGCCGGAGCCGCGCGCCCGCTGAGGGCCGCGGGCCGAACGCGCGGCCGGCGAACCCTCGAGTCATGCCCGCGGAGTCGCGCGCCGAACTGGCACTGATGTCGCATGGCGGGTGCTATAGCACCCACAAGTCGACATCACCTCGGACCGACCCCTGGTTGCTCGTCGTAAGCGCACCGGTTTCCCGGACGCCTGGGAGCCAACGGGAGGACGCTCCCTCAGATCGGCTGCAGCATCGACTCGCCGCAGTTGCGGCAGATGACGTTCGCCGTGTCGGACATCCGGGCGATCGTCGAGTGGGCGCCGCAGTTGGGGCACTCGGACCTGAGCTCGAAGCGGTGCAGACACGAGACGCAGCGGTACCGGCCCGCGAGGTTCGTCCCGCGCAGCCAGGGCTCTCCGCATGAGGGGCACTTCGGCCACAGCTTCGTCACGTCCTGGTTCACGACACCCACCCTCGTCGCCCTGCCGACCGCCCCAACGGTACTGACTCCGCGGACGATTGAGGTCTATCCGCCCGCGATGGCGGTCCCGTGACCGCGCAGATACGAGGCGGCGTCCATCGGGCGCCGCCCCGCGGGGCGAACCTCGAGCAGCTCCAGCGCGCCGACGGCGGCGCCGTAGAGCAGGCGGCCGTCGGCGGCGGCGAGCTCGCCCGGGGACGGGCCGGCGTCACCCTCGACGAGCGCGGCGCGCAGCACCCCGAGCCGCTCGCCGCCGGGGCCCTCGAGGTAGGCGCCGACGTGCGGGGTCAGCGCCCGCACGCGGCGCTCGAGCGCGCCGGCCGGCAGGGCGGGATCGAGCAGCCGGTCCTCGGGCTCGATCTTGTCCGCGTAGGTGACCCCCTGCTCGGGCTGGTCGAAGAACGGCGGCGTCGCGTCGAGGGCCTCGATCAGCAGCTCGCCGCCCAGCACGGCCAGGCGGGCCGACAGCGAGCCGTAGTCGTCGTCGGGCGCGACCGGCTCGCGGCGTTGAAGACAGATCGGGCCCGCGTCCAGCTCGCTCGTGGGACGCATGATCGTCACGCCGGTCTCGTCGTCCCCCGCCTCGATGCACCGCTCGATCGGCGCGGCCCCGCGCCACCGCGGCAGCAATGAGGGGTGCACGTTCAGCCACTCGTGGGCCGACAGGAGCGGCTCCCTGATGTACGCCCCGAACGCGCAGATGCAGACGACCTCGGGCTCGGCGCCGGCGATCCGGGCCCGCGCGCCCTCGGCGTTCACGTCCTCGGGCTGGAACACCTCCACGCCGAGCGCCCGCGCCGACTCGGCCACCGGCGGCGGCGACACCTTCCTCCCCCGCCCGCGCGGCCGGTCCGGCCGGGTGACCGCGAGCACCGGCCGGTGGGGAGTGCGCACGAGTCGCTCGAACACCTCCACGGCGAAGTCCGACGTGCCGAGGAAGACCGTGCGCACGCTAGCCGCGCCCGAGGATCACGACGTCGAGCGTGCGCGGGCCGTGGACGCCCTCCACCCGGTTCAGCTCGATGTCGGAGGTCGCCGACGGGCCGGACACGAACGTCAGCGGCCGCCCCGCCCGCACGGCCTCCTCGAGCCGCGCGACCGCCTCCGGCACGAGCCCGACGATCGTGTCCTCGTCGACGACGCACACGTGCCAGTCGGGCACCAGCGTGAGCACGCGGCGGCCCTGCCCGGCCTCGCCGTCGAGGACGATCGTGCCGGTCTCGGCGATCCCGAGCGCGGCGCCGGTAAGGGCGCCGTCGAGCCCGTCGAGCTCGTGGGCCGAGAGGCCGCTGTCGGGCACGAGCTCGACACCGTCCGGCGCCCACGCGTCCGGCAGGCCCGCCGGCACGCCGAGGCGCCCCCCGCCGCGCTCCTCGCAGAGGCGGGTGAGGACCTCGCCGACGTCGCCGGCGCCGGCGCCGGCGCGCCGCACGGTGGCGCGGTACTCGCCGACGCGCTCCTCGAAGCGGGCCACGATCTCCTCCCGCGCCGACCCGTCGCGCAGCCGGTAGGCGCGCGGCACCTCGACCTCGGAGCGGTCGGAGCCGAGCGCGCGGCGGACGCGGGCGAGCACCTCGTCGCGCGCGTGGAAGGCGGACGCGGCGGTGTCGGAGGCCGGCGGGAACGGCGTTTGCGACTCTCCGCCGGGGGGTGGGCCGGGAAGCGTCCGCGATTTGGACGCAAACCTGCCCACCCCCCGGGGCGACGGGTCCGTCGAGGCCGCCGCGGGCGGCGGGCCGGCGGCGGGCGTCCCGCCCGACGGGCCGGCCACAGGCGTCCCGCCCGCCGCGCGGGCGGGCCCGGAGCCCGCCGGCGGCGCGGCCGCCCGCTCCCGCCGCCACCACTCCCTGAACGTCTCGTCCGCCACCGGCGCCAGGTCGCGCGCGCGGGTCCACGCCGCGAGTGGCCCGGGCGCCCGGCGGATCAGCCCGTCCCGCACCAGCGGCCGCTGGGCCGCCCGGCCCAGGCGCTGCGCGCGCTCGTAGCCCCGCCGGCTCCGGAAGAGCCGCCCGAGCGCCCGCATCGACAGCCGCTCGGGGTCGAGCTCGGACCGCGCCTCGACCGAGCGCGCGCGCAGGTGCACGAGCAATTCGGGGATCTCGATCTTGACCGGGCACACCTCGGCGCAGGCGCCGCAGAGGCTCGACGCGAACGGCAGCGTCCCGGCGGGGCCCTCCACGCCGACCAGCTGAGGCGTGAGGATCGCCCCGATCGGCCCCGGATACACCGACCCGTACGCGTGTCCGCCTACCCGCGAGTACACGGGGCACACGTTCAGGCACGCGCTGCAGCGGATGCACCGCAGCGCCTGCCGTCCGACCCGGTCCCGCAGCGCACGCGTGCGGCCGTTGTCCAGCAGCACGAGGTGCACCTCGCGCGGGCCGTCGCCCTCGCGCGCGCCGCTCCAGAACGACGTGTACGGGTTCATCCGCTCGCCCGTGGACGAGCGCGGCAGCAGCTGCAGGAACACCTCCATGTCGCGCCAGGCGGGCACCACCTTCTCCACGCCCATCACCGTCACGAGCACCTCCGGCAGGGTCGTGCACATCCGGCCGTTGCCCTCGGACTCGACCACGCAGACCGTGCCGGTCTCCGCGACGGCGAAGTTGGCGCCGCTCACCCCCACGCGCGCGTCGAGGAACTTCCGCCGCAGGTGCTCGCGCGCGGCGGCCGCGAGCTCCGCCGGCTCGTCCGTGAGGTCGGGCAGTCCGAGCTCGGACCGGAAGAGGTCGCGGATCTCGCGCCGGGCGAAGTGGATCGCCGGCACGAGGATGTGCGACTGGCGATCGCCCGCGAGCTGCACGATCAGCTCGGCGAGGTCGGTCTCCACCGACGCCACCCCGGCGGCCGCCAGTGCCTCGTTCAGCCCGATCTCGTCGGTGGCGATCGACTTGACCTTCACCACCTCGCTCGCGCCGTGCGCGCGGGCGACGTCGGCCACGATCCGGCAGGCCTCCTCCCCGTCGCGCGCCCAGTGCACGATCCCGCCCGCGCGCGCGAACGCCTCCTCCAGCCGCTCGAGCTCCTCGTCGAGGCGCATCATCGCCCGGTCCTTGACGCGCGCGCCGGCCTCGCGCAACTCCTCCCAGTCCGGCAGCTCGGCCACCACCCCGGCGCGCTTCGCGCGGATCGTCGAGGTGGCCAACGCCAGGTTGCGGCGCATGGTCTCGTCGGCGAGCGTCTCGTGCGCCGCCTCGGGGAAGCCGCGCTCGGGCGTGGCCCCGGGGGCGACTACCCGGTCCACGGCTCCTCCTCGGTCGACGCGAGCACCTCGGCGAGGTGCACCGCCCGCACGCCCGCGCCGCGCCGCGAGAGCGCGCCGCCCATGTGCATGAGGCACGAGCTGTCGGCCGCGCACAGCACGTCGGCGCCGGTCTCGGCCACCGCGCGCAGCTTGTCGGCCAGCATCGCCTCCGAGGTGTCGGCGTTCTTCACCGCGAAGGTCCCGCCGAACCCGCAGCACTCGGTCGCCGACGGCAGCTCCACGAGCTCGAGCCCGCGCACCGACGACAGCAGCCGCAGGGGCTTGTCGCCCACCTGCAGCATCCGCAGCGAGTGGCAGGTCGGGTGGAACGTCACCCGGTGCGGGAAGAACGCGCCGACGTCCTCGCACCCGAGCCGGTCGACGAGGAACTCGGACAGCTCGTAGACCGGCGGTCCGTCGTCGAGCTGCTCCCTGACCATCCCGGTGCACGACGCCGACGGGCACACCACGGCGTCCGCGCCGGCGAACACGCGGCCGAGCCGCCGCACGAGCCGCACGCCGTCGGAGGTGTGCCCCGAGTTCAGGTGCATCTGCCCGCAGCACGTCTGCTCCTCGGGGAAGTCCACCTCGTGCCCGAGCCGCTCGACGAGCCGGACGACCGCGCGACCGGTCTCCGGGAAGAGCGTGTCGTTCAGGCAGGTGACGAAGAGCGAGACGCGCACCGCTCGTCAGGGGTTTCCCCGCTCGCCAAAGGGGGCAAACGTTTGCCATCGACGAGGGAGGAGTGTCGTGTACACGCAGGACTTCGATCCCGTAAGCGGATCTCTCGGGCTGAGCGCCATATTCGCAGTGCTCCCGCTCATCACCCTGTTCGTGCTGCTCGGCGGCCTGAAGATGAAGGCGCAGTGGGCTGCTCTGATCGCGCTCGGGGTGTCCATGCTGGTGGCAATGATCGTCTACGGCATGCCGGTCGGGCAGACGGCCCTGTCGGCCTCCGAGGGCGCGACGTTCGGGATCTTCCCGATCATGTGGATCGTCATCGCCGCGATCTGGGTCTACAACATGACCGTCGAGAGCGGCCACTTCGCCGTGCTGCGGCGCTCGTTCGGCAAGGTCTCGAACGACCAGCGCGTGCAGGCCGTGATCATCGCCTTCTGCTTCGGCGCGCTGATGGAGGCGCTGGCGGGCTTCGGCACGCCGGTCGCGATCACCGCGTTCCTGCTCGTCGGCCTTGGGTTCAAGCCAATCAAGGCCGCGTCCGTGGCGCTGGTCGCGAACACCGCGCCCGTTGCGTTCGGCGCGATCGCGATCCCGATCACCACCCTGGCCGAGACGACCGGCCTCGACAAGGGTGACCTCGGCGCGATGGTCGGGCGCCAGACCCCCTTCCTCGCGCTCGTCGTGCCGCTGATCCTGATCGGGATGGTCGACGGCGCGCGCGGCATCCGCCAGACGTGGCCGGTCGCCGTGGTCGGCGGCGTGGCGTTCGCGCTCGCGCAGTTCGCCTGCTCGAACTTCATCTCGGTCGAGCTGACCGACATCGTCGCCTCGCTCGTTTCGACCGCGTGCATCGTGGGCTTCCTGCGCGTCTGGCAGCCCGGCGAGCCCCTCGTTGCCGAGCCCGCTACCGGCAGGTTCGCGCGCCCCGCGGTGGCCGGAAGCGAGGTGCACGACCCGGTCATGGAGCGCCAGATCGAGCTCCGCGACGACCGCCACAAGGACACCGCCGGCGACGTCGTCCGCGCCTACGCGCCGTATCTGATCATCATCGCGATCTTCTCGATCGTCCAGATCGACGCGATCAAGACCGAGCTCGCCACCGAGCCGTGGACCAAGCCGTTCCAGTGGCCCGGGCTCGACGTGGCGAACCCGGACGGCGACCCGCTCAGCAGCATGACGTTCAACTTCAACTGGCTGCCGGCCGCGGGCACGCTGATGCTGATCGCCGGGCTGATCACTATGCCCGTGATCGGCCTCGGCCCCGCGCGCGCGGTGCGCGTGTTCGGACGCACGCTCGACCAGCTCAAGTGGGCGATCTTGACCGTCGCCGCGGTGCTGGGCATCGCGTACGTGATGAACCAGTCGGGCCAGACCGTCACGCTCGGCCTGTGGGCCGCCGGCGCGGGCAGCTTCTTCGCGTTCCTGTCGCCGCTGATCGGATGGCTCGGCGTGGCGGTCACCGGCTCGGACACCTCCTCGAACGCCCTCTTCGGCGGGCTCCAGGTGACGGCCGCCAAGGACGCCGGCATCAACCAGGTGCTGCTGGCCGCCGGCAACAGCTCGGGAGGCGTGCTCGGCAAGATGATCTCGCCCCAGAACCTTGCGATCGGCGCGGCCGCGGTCGGCATCGCAGGTCAGGAGGGCGACCTCTTCCGTAAGGTGCTCAAGTGGAGCCTCGTGCTCATCCTCGCCATGTGCGTGCTCGTGTACCTGCAGTCGACCGCGGTCCTGGATTGGATGGTCGTGGAGTAACCCCGCCGGCGGGCGCCGGTCCCGCGTGGGGCGAGGGTCCACCGCCGGGAGACGCCGAGCCGCCGGCGCGCGATCTCGGGCCGCTCGCAGCGCGCCTGCGACCGATCGTCGGCGACGAGCACGTCATCACGCACGAGCACCAGCTGCGCGTGTACGAGTCCGACGGGCTGCTCCAGTACGCGGTCACCCCGGGCGCTGTCGTGCTGCCCGCCACGACCGAGGAGGTCCAGGCGATCGTGCGCGCCTGCCACGCGGACGGGGTGCCGTGGGTGGCGCGCGGCGCCGGCTCCGGGCTCTCGGGCGGCGCCCTGCCGGTGGCCGACGGGCTGCTGATCTCGCTCACGCGCATGCGGCGGATCCTCGAGGTCGACCTCGACAACCAGCGAGTGGTCGTGGAGCCCGGGGTGACGAACATCGCCGTGTCGCAGGCGGTCGGCCCGACGCACTTCTACCCGCCGGACCCCTCGAGCCAGATCGTGTGCACGGTCGGCGGCAACGTGGCCGAGAACTCCGGCGGCGCGCACTGCTTCAAGTACGGCTTCACGACGAACTACGTGACCGGGCTCGACGTGGTGCTGCCGGACGGCGAGCTGGTGCGGCTCGGCGGCATGGAGCTCGACCATCCCGGCTACGACCTGCTGGGCGCGTTCGTCGGCTCCGAGGGCACGCTCGGGATCGCCACGCGGATCTGGCTGCGGGTGGTGCCGAAGCCCGAGTCGGTCCGCACGCTGGTCGCCTTCTTCGGCTCGACGGTGCAGGCCGGCGAGGTGGTCTCCGAGATCGTCTCGTCGGGGATCGTCCCGGGCGCGATCGAGATGATGGACAACCTCTCGATCCGCGCCGCCGACGCCCACACCGGCGCCGGCTACCCGACCGACGCGGGGGCGGCGCTCGTCGTCGAGCTCGACGGCGCCGAGGCCGAGTGCGCCGCGCGCTTCGACCAGGTCGTGTCCATCTGCGAGGCCGCCGGCGCCGACCCGGTCCGCGTCGCCCGCGACGAGCGCGAGCGCAACCTGATCTGGACAGCGCGCAAGGCCGCCTTCGCCGCGATGGGCCGCATCGCGCCGAACTACTACGTGCAGGACAGCGTGATCCCGCGCACGAGGCTGGCCGAGGTGCTGGGCCGGATCGAGGAGCTGAGCGCCGAGTACGGCCTCCAGGTGGCGAACGTCTTTCACGCCGGCGACGGGAACCTCCACCCGCTCGTCTGCTACGACGGCTCGAACGAGGGCGAGGCCGAGCGGGCCGAGGAGCTGGCCGGGCTGATCGTGAAGGCGTGCGTGGACGCGGGCGGCTCGATCACCGGCGAGCACGGCGTGGGCGTGGACAAGAAGCGCTACATGCCGGAGATGTTCGCGGAGGCGGACCTGTCGGCCTTCCAGCGCCTCCGCTGCGCGTTCGACCCCGAGCAGCGGGCCAACCCCGGCAAGGTCATGCCGACGCCGCGGCTGTGCGGCGAGGTGCCCGGCCCGTACCGCCGGCACCCGCTAGAGGTCGCGGGACTCGCGGAGCGCTTGTGATGCCGGCGAGCGCGGTGCGAAGGGAGTCGCCCGCGACGCGCGAGGACCTCGCCGCCGCGATGGGCGCCGCCGCGAAGGCGGGCAGCCCCCTGCGGCTCGTCGGCGGCGCCACCAAGCTCGGCTGGGGCGCTGCCGCGGCCGAGCCGGCGCTAGAGCTGTCCACCGCGCGGCTCGACGGCGTGGTCGAGCACAACGCCGGCGACCTCACCGCCGTCCTCGAGGCCGGCGTCCCGCTCGCGGCCGCCCAGGCCGCGTTCGCGCGCGAGGGCCAGATGCTCTCGCTCGACCCGCCGGACGGCGGCGCCACGATCGGCGGCGTGGTGGCCACGAACGACTCCGGCCCGCTGCGCTCGCGCTACGGCGGCGCGCGCGATCTCGTGGTCGGCGCGCGCGTGGCGCTCTCCGACGGCACGATCGCGCGATCCGGCGGCAAGGTGATCAAGAACGTGGCGGGCTACGACGTGGCCAAGCTCTTCTGCGGGTCGTTCGGCACGCTCGGGGCGATCGTGGAGGTGTCGGTGCGCCTCCACCCGCTCCCGCCCGCGACCGTGACGGCGGTCGGCACGGCCGTCGAGCCGGAGGCGATCGCCCGCGCGGCGAACGCGCTCGCCCGCGCCCCGCTCGAGCACCACGGCTTCGACGTCCGCTGGGAGCAGGGGCGCGGCACCCTGCTCGTGCGCTTCGCCGGCGCGGCCCCGCGGCCGCCGGCCGAGGGCGCGGCGGCGATGCTGCGCGAGGCGGGGCTCCACACCGGGCTGGCCGACGAGGACGGCGAGCTGTGGGACGCCCAGCGCGACTCGCAGCGCAGCGCCGCCGGGACGGTCGTGCGTGTGTCGGGCGTGCAGACCCAGCTACCCGCGGCGATCGCCGCCGCCGAGCGCGCCGGCGCGACGCTCGTGGGCCGCGTGCCGCTCGGCCTCTGGTGGCTCGGCCTGGACGATCGCGACGCAGCCGAGGCCGCCGCCGCGGTGGAGGCGCTACGGCGCGACCTGCACCCGTCGCCGTGCGTCGTGCTCGACGCGCCCGCCGAGGTGCGCGCCGCCGTCGATCCCTGGGGCCCGCTGGGCGAGCCGTTCGTGGCGCTGATGCGGCGGCTCAAGGAGCGCTTCGACCCCGCGGGCGTGTGCGCGCCCGGGACCTTCGCCGGGGGCATCTAGGTGGCCCGCGCGTTCGACGACATCCGCCCGCCTCAGCTCGAGCTGATCGACGATTGCGTGCACTGCGGCTTCTGCCTGCCGACCTGCCCCACCTACACGCTCTGGGGCGAGGAGATGGACTCGCCGCGCGGGCGCATCGTGCTGATGAAGGAGGGACTGCAGGAGGGCTCGGAGCTGTCGCCGCAGCTCGTGGAGCACCTCGACCGCTGCCTCGGGTGCATGGCCTGCGTGACCGCCTGTCCGTCGGGCGTGCAGTACGACAAGCTGATCGAGGACGCCCGGGCGCAGGTCGAGCGGAACTTCCCCCGCAGCCGCTCCGAGCGCACCTTCCGGCGGCTCGTCTTCGAGCTCGTCACCCACCCGGGCCGGCTGCGCGCGCTGGCCCCGTTCTCCCCGGCGGCGCGCCTGCTGCGCCGCGCGCCCGGAAGGATCGGCGCGACCGCCCGGCTGGCGCCCACGACCAGCCCGCGCGAGGCGCTGCGGCGCCTGCCGCAGCGTTACCCGGCGCGCGGCGAGACGCGCGGCACCGTCGCCCTCCTCCAGGGGTGCGTGCAGCGCGTGTTCTTCGGGCGCGTGAACGAGGCCACCGCGCTCGCCCTGGCCGCCGACGGCTTCGAGGTGCACGCGCCCCGCCTGCCGCGCTGCTGCGGCGCGCTCCAGCTCCATGCGGGCGAGGACGCCGGTGCGCGCTCGCTCGCCAAGGACACGATCGCGCGCCTCGAGCGCTACGACCACGTGGTGGTGAACGCCGCCGGGTGCGGCTCCGCGATGAAGGACTACGGCCACGTGCTCCGCGACGAGCCCGGCTGGGCGGACCGCGCCGAGCGCTTCGCCGGGCGAGTGCGCGACGCGACCGAGCTGCTCGCCGAGGCCGGCCCGCGCGCCGAGCGGCGGCCGGTGCCGCTGCGGGTCGCCTATCACGACGCCTGCCACCTGGCGCACGCACAGGGCGTGCGCGAGCAGCCGCGCGAGCTGCTGCGCGGCATCCCCGGGCTCGAGCTGCTCGAGCCGGCCGAATGGGAGCTGTGCTGCGGGTCGGCCGGCATCTACAACCTGGTGAAGCCGGGGCCCGCCGCCGAGCTCGGCGAGCGCAAGGCCCGCAACCTGATCGACACCGGCGCCGAGGCGATCGCGGCCGCCAACCCCGGCTGCGCGCTCCAGATCGCGGCGCACACGGAGCGGCTCGGCAGGCCGCTGCCGGTGCTGCACCCGATGGAGCTGCTCGCGCGCTCGGTCGGTTGAGGTGTCCCCGTTCCGGGCATACACGAGCGCATGGCGAGCGTGAGAATCAGCGACGTGGAGATCCGGGGTCCGATCGAGGAGCGCTACGACGAGGTCCTGACGCCCGAGGCGCTCGAGCTCGTCTCGCAGCTCCACGCGGAGCTCGACTCGACCAGGCGCGACCTGCTGCGGCGCCGCGAGGAGCGCCAGCGCGAGCTGGACGCCGGCGGCACGCTCGACTTCGTCTCGCCGCCGGAGGACGACTGGAAGGTCGCACCCGTGCCCGACGCCCTCCAGGACCGGCGGGTGGAGATCACCGGTCCTTCCAGCCGCAAGATGGTCATCAACGCGCTCAACTCGGGCGCGCGCACGTTCATGGCCGACTTCGAGGACGCCAACTCCCCGACGTGGTCGAACATGGCCGGCGGCCAGGTGAACCTCGCCGACGCGATCCGCCGCACGATCGAGCACGAGGAGCAGGGCAAGGAGTACCGGCTCGCCGACGAGACCGCGGTGCTGCTCGTGCGCCCGCGCGGCATCCACCTGCCGGAGCGCCACCTGATCGTGGGCGGCGAGCCGATCGCCGGGGCGTTCATGGACTTCGGGCTCTACGTGCACCGCAACGCCCACGAGCTGCTCGAGCGCGGCGCCGGGCCGTACTTCTACATCCCGAAGCTCGAGTCGCACCTCGAGGCGCGCCTCTGGAACCACGCCTTCGACATCGCCGAGGACGCGCTCGGCCTCGACCGCGGCACGATCAAGGCCACGGTCCTGATCGAGACGCTCCCCGCCGCGTTCGAGATGGACGCGATCCTCTACGAGCTGCGAGAGCACTCCGCCGGGCTCAACGCGGGGCGCTGGGACTACATCTTCTCGGCCATCAAGCGCTTCCGCGAGCGCGAGGACTTCGTGACGCCCGACCGCTCGGCCGTGACGATGACGGTGCCGTTCATGCGCTCCTACACCGAGCTGCTCGTCAGGACCTGCCACCGGCGCGGCGCCCACGCGATGGGCGGCATGGCGGCCGTGATCCCGAGCCGCACGGACGAGGAGGCCAACGAGAAGGCATACGCCGCCGTGCGCGAGGACAAGCGCCGCGAGGCCGGCGACGGCTTCGACGGCACGTGGGTCGCCCACCCGGACTCGGTGCCGGTGGCGACCGAGGAGTTCGACAACGTGCTCGGCGAGCGGCCGAACCAGGTCGACCGGCAGCGGGACGACGTCGACGTTAACGCGTCGGACCTGCTGAACGTGGCCGCCACGCCCGGCGACATCACCGAGGCGGGGCTGCGCTCGAACGTGAACGTGGGCATCCAGTACCTCTCGTCCTGGCTGCGCGGCAACGGCGCGGCCGGCATCTACGGACTGATGGAGGACGCCGCCACGGCCGAGATCGCCCGCGCCCAGGTATGGCACTGGCTCCGCCACGGCGCGGAGCTCGACGACGGCCGCCGGATCACGCGCGAGCTTGTGCGCGAGCTCGAGACGTCCGAGCTCGAGCGCATCCGCGGCGAGATCGGCGACGACGATTGGTTCTACAGCGAGGGGCGCCCGCACCTGTCGCGCGAGCTGTTCGAGGCGGTCGCGCTGGCCGACGAGTTCGTCGAGTTCCTGACGCTGCCGGCGTACGAGCGGCTCGAGGACTGAGCCGCGTCAGCGCCGCGACGGCGCCGCGTACACGCTGCCGTCGGCGTTCACGTAGACCGTGCGGCGGGTGTGCTGCACGCTCAGGCCGCCGCCGGCGAAGGCCGCGACGCCGCGGTAGTGACGCCGCTTGCGGGTCGAGAGCAGCCACGAGTACACCCGGGACCCCTGCGACCACGTGAGGAAGCCGGCGCCGAGCTGCCCCTCCGAGCAGCGCGGCCGGCACCGGCTGACCGTGATCGCGTGCGCCTTGCCGCACCTGTCGAGCACGAGCCGCCTGCCCGCCTGTGACCGGCGCAGCTGCGGGAGGCCCCAGGGCGGCTGGTAGTCGTAGCCGAGCAGGTAGGGCGAGACGAACACGGGGTCGCGCTTCGCGGCCGGGTCCACGCGGCGGCTGAACGGCGCGCACAGCGGCACGTCCAGGTCGCGGTCGTCGAGGTCCACGACCCGCGTGCGCTGCCCGGCGGCGGCATCGATCACGAGCGCCCCGGTGCGCCAGTTGAGGTAGTGGTACTCCGGCTCGCAGTGGTAGCACTGCCAGCTCGCCTCGATCCAGTGCCTGCCGATGTGCGACAGGGTCGGGAACGGCGGCGAGGGGCCGCTGCCGCGATCGCCGGCGGACCGCCACCAGCGCATGTACGAGTCCCAGCCCGGCACCGGCGTGGTCGCGCCGGTCTGGATGTCCATCAGGACCGGTGGCCGCTCCCCGGTCGCCGACGGGCACTCGAAGAGGGCGTAGCCCTCGGCCACGTCTCTGAACGAGCAGCCGGGCGGAGCGGAGAGGTCGTAGGTCTGGCGCAGGGCGTCGTCGATCACGCGCATCCCCTGCCCCGGCCGGTCGAACATCGCGTAGCGCTCCCCGTCGGTCCGCACGGAGCCCTCGCCGAGCAGCCTGAAGTGCGAGCGCGCCTCCGCCGCGGGCGCGGCGGCGAGCGCGACGAGCAGGGCGGCGAGGAGCGCTCGTCTCACGGCGTGTTGGCGACGAGCGTCCCGGCGGCGACGCAGCCGGCGCCCGGGCTCTCGTCGAGCCACAGCTGGCCCGTCACGAGCCGCCCGCCGTCGCCCGTGTACACGAGCCGGCCGAGCACCTCGTCCCCGCTGCCGTCGCCGATCGCCTGGTCGAGGTCGAAGGTGTCGCCGCGGTCGAAGTCCACGTCGTCGGCGCCGCCGGTGTCGACGGGCGCCCGCGTGTCGGTGCCGGTCGCCCCGATCGAGGCGTCGTCCACCGAGGTGGTGGCCTCGAGCGCGAGGTCGCCGCCGGGGCACTCGCCGGTCACGACGAGACCGGCGGCGTTCGCGAGCGTCTGACGCGGCGTGCCGGCCGCGGCCCTGAAGGAGATCTGCACCACGTCGGCGTCCTCGAGCCGCTCGGCGGTGCCGGCCGCGCGCGCCGTGGCCGCCTCCTGCGCGGTCGTCGCCAGCTCGGCCCGCGCCGCCAGCGGCACCTTGCGAAGCCGGCTCTCGGCGATCTCGTCGCTCGTGAGCGAATCGCGGTTGAGCCGGTCGCCCGGGACCGACCGCCGCTTCAGCCTGTTGCCGGAGAGCGACTTCTTCTTGACCAGCCTGTCACCGGACACCAGCCTGTTCTTGGCGAAGTGGGCGACGTCGCCCGCCACCGCCGTGCCGCTGCAGGCGACCGCCAGCGCGATCACCGCGACGATCATGGCCGGCGACGGCCGGCGCCTGAGCAATCTGCGCATGCGTCTCCCCTCCTCGTCGAGCCCAGCGAACACTCAACCCGCCGGGCGGTCCGTGGTTGCGCCGGCGCGAGCCGTGGGTCAGGCTGCCTCGCGCTCGCGCGCGGCCTCGCGCAGCGCCCGCAGCGCCTCGCGGCGCTGGTCGCGCGTGGTGCGGTCGAGGATGAGCACGCCGTCCAGGTGGTCCATCTCGTGCTGGATCACGCGTGCCTCGAGGCCGGAGGCCTCCACCAGCCGCTCCTCGCCCTCCTCGTCGAGCGCGCGGATGCGCACGTGCACGGGCCGCTCCACGTCGACGGTCACGCCCGGAATCGAGAGGCAGCCCTCGTCGATCGTCTCCCGGTCGTCGCTGACCCACTCGAGCTCGGGGTTGGCGAGCGCGATCAGCGGGGCGTCCGGCCCGACGCGGTACACGAGCAGGCGCTGGGAGATGCCGAGCTGCGGCGCGGCGAGGCCCACCCCGAGCGCGTCGTTCATCAGGCCCGCCATCCGCGCGACCTGCTTGCGCAGCGAGTCGTCGAAGCGGTCGACCGGCGTCGCGCTCGACTTGAGCACCGGGTCGCCGAGGCGGCGGATGTGCGACATCGCCGCCTGCCTGCGCCGCTCGACCTCCGGGTCGAGCGGCGGCGCCTCCTCGGTCTCGAACTCCTCCTGCCCGGCCAGCTCCGGGTCCAGCTCGTCCGCCATCGGCAACGAGTTTACTGGGGGTCGACGTCCACGGCGAACGTGGCCCGCGCGTGGGCCCGGTCGCCCGCGACGGCCTCGACGGCGGCGCGCACGGCGGCGATGGCGGGCTCCCGCGCCGGGCTCCGGACCACGAGCTGCGCGCGCCGGCGCCCCTGCCGGCGGAACAGCGGCGCGGGGCCGAGCACCGGCACCGCGGCGGCCGCGATCCGCTCGCGCACGGCCTCGGCGGCGTCGTGCTCCGGCCCGGACTCGGTCGACGAGCAGACGATCCGGATCAGGTGCCCGAAGGGCGGATAGGAGAGCACCTCGCGCCGCCCGAGCTCGGCCTCGAGGAAGCCGCGCGAGTCGTGCGCCGCGGCGTGGCGGAGTGCCCGCGCCGCCGGGTCCAGTGCCTGCACGATGACCCTGCCGCCGCGCTCGCCGCGGCCGCTGCGGCCGGCGAGCTGCGCGACGAGCGCGAACGTGCGCTCCTCGGCACGGAAGTCGGGGAACCGCAGGGTTGCGTCGGCGTCCAGCACGATCCCGAGGGTCACCTCGGGGAAGTCGTGCCCCTTGGCGACCATCTGCGTGCCCACGAGCACGGCGGCCGGGGCCTCCTCGAACCGGCGCAGGATCGCGCTCACGCCGGCGCCCGCGACCGTGTCCGAGTCGAGCCGCAGCACGGGCAGCGGATCGACGAGCGACTCGAGCTCGCGCTCAAGCTGCTCGGTCCCGGCGCCGTGGCGCGCGACCGACACCGAGCCGCAGTCGGGGCACGCGCCCGGCACCCGCTCGCGATGGCCGCAGTGGTGGCAAGAGACCTCGTCCGCCGCGCGGTGGAGCACGAGCGTGACGTCGCAGTTCGGGCACTCCCACACCCGCCCGCAGACGCGGCACGAGAGGAAGTTCGACCAGCCGCGCCGGTTCAGCAGCACGATCGCCTTCTCGCCGCGGCGGCGGACCTCGTTGAGCGCCTCGCGCGTGCGCCGGTGGAGCGGGCCGGCGGCGCCCGCCATGCCGACGATCTCGACGCCAGGCAGCGGCCGCCCGTCAACGCGCGCGGGCAGCTCGACCCGCTCGTAGGCGCTGAAGCTCTCCGGGCGCGGCGTGGCGCTGCCCGCGAGCAGCACCGCCCCCTCCTCCTCCGCGCGCCACTCGGCGACCAGGCGGGCGTCGTAGCGGGGATCGCCCTCCTGCTTGTACGAGCCGTCGTGCTCCTCGTCGATCACGATCAGGCCGAGGTCCTCGAAGGGCGCGAACACGGCCGAGCGCGGGCCCACGCACACGCGGGCGGCGCCGCGGCGCATGCGCCACCACTCGTCGTAGCGCTCGCGCGCGGACAGGCGCGAGTGCATCACGGCCACGAGGTCGCCGAAGCGCTCGACGAAGCGCCCGGCGGTCTGGGGCGTGAGCGCGATCTCGGGAACGAGCACGATCGCGGACCGCCCCCGCTCGAGCGCGGCCGCGACCGCGCGCAGATACACCTCGGTCTTGCCACTGCCGGTGACGCCGTGCAGCAGCAGCGGCCCCGCCTCCGCGGCCGGCTCGAGCGCCGCCTCCACGCTCTCGATCGCCGCCCGCTGGGCGGGGGTCGGATCGAGCCCCTCGGTGCGCGCGCCGACGGCGTCGATGCGCGGGCGACGCAGGGTCTCGGCCGCGTGCTCGATGCGCACGAGTCCGCGCCGCTCGAGGCGGCGCAGCGTCTGGTGGTCGCAGCCCGCCTCCCGCGCCAGGGCGGCCGCGCCCAGCGGGCCGGCCTCGAGCGCCCTGAGCGCCTGGAGTTGGCGCGGGCCGAGGCCGCGGCCGCCCTCGTGCGCCGCCGCCCGCCCGTCGTCGGTCAGCTCGGCGCGCAGCGACCGCCGGCGGCGCAGCGGCCGGGCGGCACCGGTGCCGGTGCCCGGCGGCAACACGAGCGACAGCCCGCGCGCCGGCGTGGAGACGTACTGCGCGGCAACGCGCAGGCCGAGCCTGATCAGCGCCGGGGGCACGTCCGCCTCGAGCGCGGTCAGCGGCTCGGCGAGCCGCTCGGGCGGCAGCTCGCTCTCCTCTGCCAGGTCGACCACCACGCCGAGCAGGCGCCGGCTGCCGAACGGCACCACGAGCATCGACCCCACTCCCACCTCGGCGAGGGCGCCGGCGAGCCGGTAGTCGAACGGCCCGCGCAGGGCGCGCGCGGGCGTGAGCGGCTCGACCTTGGCGATCACTCCCTCGAACCTACGCCGCGGCCCGGACGCCGCGCCCGGGGTCAGGCCGCGCGGGCGGCGGCGATCGCGACCGGGGCGTGTCGCTCGAGCACGCGCACGAGCGCCTCCACGCACTGCGGGTCGAACGCGGTCCCGGCCTCGGCGTGTAGCAGCGCCAGGGCGCGCTCCTGGCTCCACGCCTCCCGGTAGACGCGGGTGGACATCAGCGCGTCGTACACGTCGCACACGCCCATCACGCGCGTCTCGAGGTCCAGCTCCTCGCCCTTCATCCCGCGCGGGTAGCCGCTGCCGTCGAGCCGCTCGTGGTGGTCGAGCACGAGCCGCGACACCTGCGGGTGGAAGCCGCCGAGCTCGTTGACGAGCTCGCAGCCGAGCTCCGGATGGCCCTGGATGACGGCGAACTCGTGCTCGTCGAGAGCGGCGGGCTTCTGCAGGATCGCGTCCGGCACGGAGAGCTTGCCGATGTCGTGGAGCAGGCCGCCCATCGCCAGGTAGCGCAGGCGGCTCGGCGGCAGCCCGAGCTCCTCGCCGACCTGGACGGCGAGCAGCGCGACCCGCTTGGTGTGGCCGGCGGTGTACTCGTCCTTCTCGGCCAGGCGGGCCAGCAGCGCGCGGATCGTGGCGCCCATGAAGGCGTCGGCGGCCTGCACCAGCTCGGCCCCGCGCAGGTCGCCCGCGAGCGGGCGCGACTGGGCGCCGCGGTGGAGGTCGAGCGCCACCGGCACGCCCACGATCACGATGCCGGCCAGCTCGAAGAGGTGGCCGAGCCACCAGCCGAGGTCGGTCGGGCCGAGCACTAGCGCCGGCACGACCGCGGCGCCGAGCACCGACACGCCGAACACCACCAGCAGGTCCGCCTTGCGGCGGGTGAGGAGGAACGTGCGCGCGGCGCGCACCGCGAGCACGAGGTAGAAGACGAGCGCGACCGCCATCACGGTCAGCGCGACCGGGCTGGCGGCCTCGGGGACGGCCGGCACCGCATCCGGCACCAGCATCCCGACCGTGCCGACCGCCGCGATCACGATCAGGAGGCCGGCCTGTAGGAACAGCAGCGGGCGCACGCCGCGCGGGGTGCGGGCGGCGGGCAGCGCGACGAGCGCCAGCACCGCCCCGCCCGCGGGGAGCGTCGCCGCGCCGCTGAACGCCACGAGCCCGTTCATCTCGACGATGAAGCCTGGGGTGGAGAGGCCGTGGATCGTGAGGATCGCGGCCATCACGGAGAACGCGGTGCCGAGCAGCACCGCGCGGCCGTCGGAGCGGCGCGCGCCCACGAGCGTGAGGGCCACGGCCGCCACCCAGGCGAGGCCGGCGCTGACGCCGATGCCGAAGAAGTGGACGGCGGACGGGATGTCCACCTGGTCGCGGCCGAAGAAGTGCAGGATCGCCGCGGGCCCCGCGGCGCAGACGCCGAGCAGGGCGAGGGTCGGGAGCGTGCGGTCGCGCGTGAGGCGGGCCTTCACGCCCCCGTTATCGGCCGCTCGGGCGCGGTGGTTGAGAGTTGCCGCGCGGTCAGTGGACCCGGCGGCGCACCACCGTGAACGTCGCCCGCACCGGACGCGACCGGTTCCCAGCCGCGTCCGTGGCGCGCACGGTCACGCGGTGCGGCCCCGGCCGGATCGGCCCGCGGCCGATCCG
>DASXAA010000139.1:0-11017 GCA_036407035.1 Thermoleophilaceae bacterium
AGGTCCTCGGGCAGGATGTAGTGCGATAGCCCGAGCGTGACCAGCCCGAGGGCGAACACGCCGATCGTGTGCGTGATCGTCACGGTCGCGCCGAGCGCCACCGCGTGCCGCGCCTTGCCCTTCGTCCCGACCAGATAGGCCGCGACCATCGCCTTGCCGTGCCCGGGGGAGAGCGCGTGGAGCGCTCCCCATCCGAACGCCGCGAGCAGCAGCAACGCCAGGACGCCCTCGCCCGAGGCCGCGCGCTCGAACAGGCCGGCGAAGCCGTCGCCGCTCGCGCGCGAGGTCGAGAACTTCCCGCCCTCGGACTTCGGCGCCACGAGGGTGCCGTCGCCGGGCTTGACGGAGAAGCTCGCGTCACGCCGGTCGAGCGGGCTGTTCAACAGGTCCTGCGGGTAGCGGCGCAGGCCGCCGGTCGGGTCGCCCGACGGCGCGTTCGCCCGCACCGCGGTCCCCTCGCCCGGCTTCGAGACGATCGCCTTCCAGCCGACGCGGTCGGAGAACGTGCCGTCGTGGAGCGACACGCGGCGCGGATCCCCGACCCGCGCGCGCAGGTCGAGCTCGATCCGGGTCGTCTTCAGCCCGCCCGCCCCCGGCGGATATGAGAGCCGGCCGGAGCCGCGCAGCGCGAGCGGCACGCGCCGCCCGTCGACCTTCAGCTCGAGGTTCCGCAACACCTCGTCCCGCTTGCGGTCGAGCACCTCGGCGCGCGAGAGCGAGCGCTCCTGCACGGTGGGAATCTCCGCCTGGTCGAGGATGTAGCGCACGTCTACGCGGTCGCTCGACACCTCCACGGTGCTGAGGTGGTTGATCGAGAAGTTCCCCAGCGGGTGCGCGAGCGCGCTCGGCGCCAGCACCAGGACCAGGGCGAGCGTGAGCAGCAGGGTGCGCTTCATCGCATTGCCTCCATCGCGGTCGGTGGGAGCAGCGCCGCGCCGCGGCGGGCGATGCCCAGATCTCGTGCGGCCTCTCGCGGATGGCCCGACCGGCGCGCCGCGATGCCCGCGTGGTACCGAAACAGCGGGTCGAGCGAGCCGATCCGCACCGCGCGCCGTGCCCAGGTGAGCCCCTCGGCCGGGCGCGCGGCGCGGGTCAGCGCCCAGCCGAGCGCGTCGGCCGAGCGGATGCTCGGCGCCTCGCGCCAGACCTGCCGGCCCATGCGCACGGCCGCGGCGGGCGAGCCGTGGTTCGCCTCGAAGAGCACGGCCTCCGCGTCGGGCACGGTGCGCGCGGCGCGATAGAGGCGCCGCTGCGCGCGCGCCGCGCCGAGGTCGTCGCTCGCCGCCTCCCGCCGGCCGGCTGCGCGCTCGACCTCGCCCAGGAGAGTGAGCGTCGAGGTGAGCGGCAGCCGGTCGGCGGCACGACGCAGGCGGGCGGCCGAGCGATCCAGCCGGCCGTCCGTCGCGTCGATGCGCGCGAGTCCCACCAGTGCCGGTGGGTACGAGGGGATGCCTTCGAGAGCGGTCCGATACGCGAGCGCGGCGGCGCCCGTGCGGCCGCGCTGCAGCTCGAGGTCGCCCAGCAGCGCCTGCACGTACGCGAGGCCCTCCGGAGACCCGCCGGCGGAGACCGCGAGGCGCATCGCCGCGACGGCGCCGGGGAGGTCGCCGTGCAGCTCGCGGTAGTACGACGCCCGCGCGTAGGCGACGAGGCTCGGCCTCAGGTCGAGCAGCCGCTGGATGGAGCGCGCCGCGTCGCCGTAGCGGCCGAGCTCGATCTCGGCGTCGGCCAGCACCGCGTACGGGCCGACGAGCGCGGGCTCGAGGCGATGGGCCTGCCGGCCCAGCCGCTCGGCCTCGCGGAAGTCGTGGCGGAGGCCCGCCAGCGTCCCGGCGCCGAGCACGGCGTTCACCTCGCGCGGGTTGCGCCGCAGCCCGGCGTCGTAGGCCCGCTCGGCGCGCGAGTAGTAGCCGGGGTCGCCGGTCTCGCGGGCCTTCTGCAGGTACGCGTCGCCGAGACCCGCGTAGGCGGACGCGTCGCCGGGCTTCGCCCGCACGGCCCGCTGCATGTCGCGGACCAGGTCGTCGGTCGAGCCGGTGGGCGGACCGAGGTCCACCACGCCGGCGGACGGCGCAGGCGCCGGCGCGTCACCGCCGTGCATCGCCACGAGCACCGCCAGGGTGGCGCCGAAGGCGAGCAGCGGCGCCAGGAGCTTCCAGATGTTGGGTCGGATCGCAGTCATGTCTTCTCTCTCGCGCGCGTGTGGAGAAAGGGACCGGGCCGGGGCCCGGGGAGCGCCCCCGTCGCGGACGCTCCCCGGTACCCACGGCTCAGCGGCCTAGCTGCCTCCCGCCGGGACTGGCGGGTGGGCGGGCTCGGTCCGGTTCGACGGAGCCGAGTCGAAGCCGCTGGTGGGGGGTGCCAGGTACGGGAACATGGACAGGAACGGCTTGTCGTTCTGGTCCACGCCGTCGCCCAGCGCCACCTTGTTGCCCTTCAGGAACCCGGCGACCACCTGCAGCTCGATGTCGACGACGTCGTCACCGAGGCGGCGGCCGTTCGGGAAGCCGGCCGTGTCGCCACCGATCACGCCGAAGCGGTTCTCGGGGCCGGTGGCCGGCGGCGTGGCCAGGTTGATCTTGAGCGTGTCAACCGCGGGCGGGCCGTCGATCCCCTTGTGCTGGTTCAGCATCGGGAGGCCCTGGAGCAGCGCCTGGACGATGTCCGTGCGGTTGTCCGTGGGGGCGCCGATGTTGAACAGCGCGTTGAGGATCGCCGCGAGCTCGGGCTTCACCACGAACTTGCCGTAGAGAGCCGCGTCGCGGTCAGGCGACGTGCGATTGAACTGGTCCTTCTTCCCGAGCGGGATGACGACCTCGTTCACGAGCGGGTTTCCGAGGCGCGAGACCTGGACCCACCCGTTGCCGTTCGCCTTGTGGCCGTGCCGGTGATGGCGCTTGGGCTTCTTTGCCCCGGCGGCCGACAGCTCGAGACGCCGGCGGTCCGTCGTGGAGGTCACGCCCACCACGGCGTTGTCGGCGTCCGCGCTCTTCACGGACCTGCCGTCGTTGGTCACGAGCTTCTCGGGCAGCTGAAGCACGATCGCCGAGGTCGACATGCCGGAGAAGTCGTCCTTCCCCTGGCCCTGGTTGCCCGTGAGCTTGCGCACGTTGAGCGCGTCGAACGTCG
The DNA here is from genome assembly GCA_036407035.1 of Thermoleophilaceae bacterium. Taxonomy (GTDB): domain Bacteria; phylum Actinomycetota; class Thermoleophilia; order Solirubrobacterales; family Thermoleophilaceae; genus JACVRW01. Next base: position 3,130 of record DASXAA010000139.1, read on the forward strand.
CGCCCAGGTCCACGAAGAACGGGTCGTCGCGCTGGCCGACGAACACCTTGGTGCCGTCCTTCAGCGTCCGGACCGCGCCGTCCACGAACGTCTGGTAGTTCGGGAACGTCTTCGGGCCGATGTTGGGCGGAGCGACCGGCAGGCCGCGGGCCAGCACCTTCTCGCGCACCGACGCCTTGCCGTGCCGGTACGACCAGTCCTCGCGGGTGATCGTGTAGCGCTGAAGGACGTTCAGCCCGTCGTAGCCGGTCGTGCCCGGTCCTGCGTACAAGAACGAGTTCTTGTTGCGGACGATGGTCTTGAACGTGAACCGATAGCGCACGTCGTACTTGCCATCACCCGTGTTGTCGAAGTTGAGGTAGTACCTGGCGCGGTCGTCGAACCGGAAGAAGTTCGGACCGTTGGCCGGGTTCTGCCCCGGGATCCAGTCGCCCACCACGGTCAGGGCGCCCTGGGCGTCCTTGGCGGTGAAGGCGTAGACATCCGTGTTGTCGGCGGCGGGATCGAGCATGATCCTCGGCGCCTCGCGGTGGCTTGAACCATCGCTCGCGGCGACGATGCCCACAACGGCGGCAAGCGCGGCCACGACTGCGACGAGCAGCCTCTTCATACGAGTCCTCCTCTCGATGGACGGGCCGGGGCTTCCGCGGGCGCCCGGCCACCTACTGACCACCCCTTGCGTGGAAGGACTGCGTCCGGATCACTCGAATCACGCAAGACTTCAGCGACTGCATCGTTGGGAGCAGATGAGTGGTCGCGTTCGAGCCAATGGAGCACCGGATCACCGCGGACGTGAACCGCGTCAAGGAGGCGCGGGACTTCGCCGCCATGGCGGCGGCGTCCTTCGGCATGGACGACGAGGCCTGCTACAGCGTCAAGCTGGCGATGAGCGAGGCCGTGACGAACGCGATCCAGCACGGCTCGTCGTCGCCGGACGACACCGTCGTGATCACGGTCGTCGAGGAGGCGGGCGCGCTCGTGTTCGAGGTGTTCGACAGCGGCCGCTTCCGGCCGCGCGTGTTCCGCGGCGAGCTGCCCGAGCACGGCCGCGGCTTCGAGTTCATGCGCGCGCTGATGGACGACGTGGACCTGCGCCCAACGGCCCAGGGCACCCTCCTCCGGCTGACCAAGCGCGCGGCGTAGCGGGAATGGCGCCCCGGCGGCGGCCGTCCGCCGCCGATGCTGGGCAGCCCGCCCTTTGAATACCTTGGGCCGCCACCAGGCCGACGCCGGGGCAGCCATGGTTTCGCCGTGGGCGGCCCGCTTCCTGCCGGGTCAGCGCACGACGAGGGTGCCGGTCATCCCCAGGTCGGCGTGATCGCCGACCGTGCACAGCAGCCGGTAGTTGCCGTGCTCGAGGTTCACGACGCCCGACTCGGTGCGGCCCGGGGGGAACGTGGGGGTGCCGCCGATCTCCTCGTCGCCCCTGAAGACCTTCAGGTTGTGGGCGAGCGAGCCCGCGTTGCGCAGCCTCAGCGTGAGCCGTCCGGCGCCCTTGACGATGATGCGGCCGGGGTCGAACTCGTACTCGCGGGCGGTGACGCGCACGGTCGCGCCGGGCGGCACGGTGACCGAACGCTTGCCGGCCCCGCCCTCGTCGTCGCCGCCGCAGCCCGCCGCCAGCGCCGCCAGGAGCGCCAGGGCTGGACCGAGGCGTCGCATGGGGAGCGGATACTATGCCGCGCCGTGGTCCGTCTGACCGGAGCCTTCGCGGCGGTGCTGCTCGCGGCCGCAGTCCTGTCCGCCTGTGGCGGGGAGATCGAGGTGCCCGACAGCGACGCCACGGCCCACAAGGGCGCCGTGCTGTTCAACGAGCGCTGTTCCGGCTGCCACACGTTCGACGCGGCCAACGCGTACGGGTCGAAGCCCCCGGGGGACCGTCAGGGCGGCGAGCGCACCAACGGGCCGAACTTCAACACCCGCCGCGTGGACAGGGACGACGTGCTCTACGCCATCCGAAACGGCGGCTTCTCGGGCGCGATCATGCCCGCGAACGTGGTCGTCGGCGAGGACGCCGAGGCCGTGGCGGACTTCGTGGGCAAGTACTCCGGCGGCCGCACCCCGTAGGGGCCGGCGGAGATGCTCGACCTCAGGGAGATCCGGAACGACCCGGAGCCGGTCCGTGCCGCTCTGCGGCGGCGGGGCGCCGATCCCGCGCTGCTCGACGAGGCGCTCGAGCTGGACGAGCGGCGGCGGGCGATCCTGCCGGAGCTGGAGGAGATCAGGCGGCGCAAGAACGAGGCCAGCAAGCGGATCGGCGAGCTGCAGCGCCAGGGCGAGGACGCGGCGGCCGCGATCGAGGAGGTGCGAGGCGCCTCCGCGCGCGAGAAGGAGCTGGAGGAGGAGCTGCGCTCGGTCGAGGAGCGGCGCTCGGCGGCGCTGCTGGGGCTGCCCAACCTGCCGGACGAGAGCGCGCCGCCGGAGGACGAGGTGCTGCGCGAGGTCGGCAACGCCGGCAAGGCGGGGCGGGACCACCTGGAGCTGCTGGGCGACCTGGTGGACCTCGAGGCCGGCGCGCGCGTGTCGGGGTCGCGGTTCGCCTACCTGAAGGGGCCGCTCGTGCGGCTCGAGTTCGCGCTCGTGGGTTGGATGCTCGGGTACCTCGAGGACCGGGGGTTCACGATGGTCGTGCCGCCCGTGCTAGTGCGCGAGGAGGCGCTGTTCGGGACCGGGATGCTGCCCGACACCGAGCAGCAGCTCTACCGCGTGCCCGAGGACGATCTCTACCTGGTCGGCACGTCGGAGGTGTCGCTGGCGTCGCTGCACGCGGGCGAGATCCTCGCGGCTGAGGAGCTGCCACGCCGCTACGCGGGCTTTTCCACCTGCTTCCGGCGCGAGGCCGGGGCGGCCGGCAAGGACACGCGCGGCATCTTCCGCGTCCACCAGTTCGACAAGGTCGAGATGTTCACGTTCGTCGAGCCGCAGGCGTCCGGCGAAGAGCACGAGCGGCTGCTCTCGATCCAGGAGGAGATCCTTCAGGCACTGGCGCTGCCCTACCGGGTCGTGAACATCGCGGTGGACGACCTGGGCGCGTCGGCGTCGAAGAAGTACGACCTCGAGGCGTGGCTGCCGGGCCAGGAGCGGTACCGCGAGCTCACCTCGTGCTCGAACACGACCGACTTCCAGGCGCGCCGGCTCGAGGTGCGGTACCGGCCCGAGGAGGGCGCGGTCCGCCACGTGCACACGCTGAACGGCACGGCGGTGGCGATCGGCCGGACGATCATCGCGATCGCCGAGAACCACCAGCAGGACGACGGCAGCGTGCGGGTGCCCGCGGTGCTTCACCCGTTCGGCGCGCCCGAGCGGATCACGGCCTAGGCGCGATCACGTAGGTACGACCCCAGCGCGCCACGCCCTATCGGACGAGCGGTTGCCCATACCGTAAGCTTCAACGGATGCGTTCGACCCAGCGGAAGGGCGACATTGCGACGACGAGGGCGATCGCGACATTCACGGCGTTGGGGTTCGATGTGTCCATCCCGGTGACGGAATCCGCCGCCTACGACCTTGTCGTAGACGATGGAGCGTCGATCGCCAGAGTGCAGTGCAAGTACGTTTCGGGCAAACAGGTCGACCTTCGACGGATTCATTCCAACTCGTCGGGCTATGTGGTCAAGCGCGCGTCCGACAACTCCTACGATTGGCTCTACGTCCTCAGGCAAGACGGCCCCGAATATCTCGTGAAAGAGTGTCTTGCCGACCGTCGATCTGTGAACCTGCAGGACGCATACCTCCTCGGAGCGGTGGCAGAGTCCGGTTGATTGCAGCTGCCTTGAAAGCAGCCGGCCCTGTGAGGGGCCCGGGGGTTCGAATCCCTCCCGCTCCGCCTCCATGACTCGTCGGATCGCAGTGCCGGTCCTGCTGGTGGTCGCGTGCGTCGCCATCGTGCTGGCGGTGGTCGTCGGCTACGTGCGCCGCGCGGCCGTCGACTCCGACCAGTTCGCGAACCGCGCCGCCGTAGTGCTCCGCGACGACGACGTGCGGTCGCTGATCGCCGAGCGGGTCACCGACCAGTTGGTGCTGAAGGAGCAGGCCGACCTGATCGCGGCCCGGCCGCTGATCGAGTCCGTCGTCTCCTCCGTCGTCGGCGGCCGCGCGTTCACCGGCGCCTTCCGGTCCGCCGTGCGCGACGTGCACAGCGGCGTGTTCGACCGTGACGAGGACACCGTGATCCTGACCGTGGGCGACATCGGCACGATCGTCGCGGCGGGGCTGGAGGTGGTGCAGCCGTCGCTGGCCCGGAGGGTGAGGACGACGAACCGGGTGGAGCTCGTCCGGCGCCGCGTCGGGACCGTCGGGGCCGAGGCGGCGCGCGTGGCGGACACCATCAAGGTGCTTGCCTGGCTGTTCCTGATCGTGGCGATCGCGGCCGCGGCGGGCGCGATCGCCCTCTCGCGCGACAGGCGGCACACCGTCGTGCGGCTCGGCGTGGGCACGGCCATCGGCGGCGTGGTGCTGCTCCTGGCCCTGGGCATCGGACGGTCGCTGCTGGTGCAGCATCTGGACAGCCCGGACGCGCGCGACGCGGCCGGCGCGGTGTGGGACGCCTTCCTCGGCGACCTCGGCACCGCCGCCTGGATCCTGGCCGGGGCCGGTGCCGTGGTGGCCGCCGCCGCGGCGTCGCTGATCCGACCGGTCGAGCTCGACGAGCCGCTGCGGCGCGCCGGGCGGTGGGTCACGACGCAGCCGACCCGGCCCGCCGGGCGAGTGGTGCGCGGCGTGGTCCTCGTCGCCGTCGGGCTGCTGCTGCTCCTCGACCGCGACCTCGTTCTGCAGCTGCTGTTCACCGCCGCCGGCGTGTATCTCATCTACGCTGGCATCAGCGCCGTGCTGTGGGTCGTCTACCAGCCGCAGGCGGCGCGCCGGGAGCAGGCAGCGGTCGCAGGCGTCGGCCGCACCTTGGTCGTCGCCGCCATCGCCGTCGTGCTGATCGTCGCGGCGGTCGGCATCTTCGTCGGCAGCGGAGGCACCTCCACGGCGGCGCCGGCCTCGGGCACGTGCGAGGGCAGCGAGCAGCTGTGCGACCGCCCGCTCGACGAGGTCGCGCTGCCGGCGACGCACAACTCGATGTCGGTGCCGCTGCCCGGCTGGTTCTCCTCGGAGCAGGACGCGCCGATCGCCTCGCAGCTGCAGGACGGCATCCGCGGCCTGCTGATCGACACGCACTACGCCGACAGGCTCCCGGACGGCAAGCTGCGGACCTACGTCGGCGACCCGGCGGAGCTGCGGCGCCAGGCCTCGGCGGACGGGGTCAGCCCGGAGGCGATCGACGCCGCCCTGCGCATCCGCGAGCGCATCGGGTTCTCCGGCGAGGGAACGCGGGGGATCTACCTGTGCCACTCGTTCTGCGAGCTCGGCGGCACCACGCTCGACTCGGTGCTGGGCGATCTGCACGACTTCCTCGTCGCGAACCCCGACGCGGTCGTCGTGGTGATCAACCAGGACTACATCACGCCCGAGGACTTCGTCGCGGCGGTCGAGAAGGCGGGGCTGGGCGACCTCGTGTACCGCGGGCCCACCGCCCGCGGCAAGTGGCCCACCCTGCGGCGGATGATCGACACGAACCAGCGCGTGGTCTTCCTCGCCGAGAACCACGCCGGGGCGGCGCCCTGGTACCACCTCGCCTACGACACGATCACCGAGGAGACGCCCTACGCGTTCTCGAAGCCGCAGCAGCTGACCGACCCGGAGCGGCTGCCCGCGAGCTGCCGGCCGAACCGCGGGCCCGAGGGCGCGCCGATGTTCCTCGTCAACCACTGGATCACGACCGACCCGATCCCGCTGCCCTCGAACGCGGCGAAGGTCAACGCCTACCGGCCGCTGATGCGGAGGCTGCGGGTGTGCCGGAAGATGCGGCACCACCTGCCGAACCTGGTCGCCGTCAACTTCTACCGGCGGGGCGACCTCTTCCGCGCGGTCGACACGCTGAACGGCATCAAGTAGCCGGTTGCCATGCTTCGGGTAATGCGCCGCCTGGCTGTCGCGGTTATCACCCTGCTCCTGTGCGCCTGCGGAGGCTCGTCGTCGCCCGCGGCGCCGGAGGTGGCCGGGGTCTCCACGGTGGCGACCGGGCTGCACGTGCCGTGGGGGATCGCGTTCCTGCCAGGCGGGAGCGCGCTCGTCTCCGAGCGCACGACCGGGCGCATCCTCCGCATCCCGCGCGGGGGCGGCCGCCCGCGGACGGTCATGAGGGTCCCCGGCGTGGACACCCAGGCGGGAGAGGGCGGGCTGCTCGGGTTGGCCGTGTCGCCGAGCTACCGGCGCGACCGCCTCGTGTACGCGTACTTCACGTCCCGCTCGGACAACCGCATCGTGCGCTTCCGGCTCGGCGGGCCGGTACAGCCGATCCTGACGGGGATCGCCCGCGGCTTCATCCACAACGGCGGCCGGATCGCGTTCGGCCCGGACGGCAAGCTCTACGCGGGCGTGGGCGAGACCGGGGACGGCGCGCTCGCTCAGGACCGCGATTCCCTGAACGGGAAGATCCTCCGGATGAACCCCGACGGCAGCGTGCCGCGCGGGAACCCGTTCGGCACGCTCGTGTGGAGCTGGGGTCATCGCAACGTGGAGGGGCTGGCGTGGGACCGCGCGGGGCGGCTGTGGGAGGCCGAGCTGGGCCAGGACCGGTTCGACGAGGTGAACCTGATCCGCAAGGGCCGCAACTACGGCTGGCCGGAGGTCGAGGGCCACGGCGACACCCACGGCGGCCGCTTCGTCAACCCGAAGCTGACGTGGCCGACGTCCGAGGCGTCGCCGGGCGGCGCCGCGGTGGCCGACGGGGCGCTCTGGGTGGGCGCGCTGCGGGGCGCCGGCGTGTGGCGCGTGCCGCTGCACGGCGCGCGGGTCGGGAAGCCGCGGAAGCTGTTGGCCGGCCGCTACGGCCGAATCCGGACCGTGGTGCGAACGCCGGGCGGAGCGCTGTGGATCGCAACGTCGAACCGGGACGGCCGGGGCTCGCCGCGCGCAGGGGACGACCGGATCGTTCGGTTCAGGCCGTAGGCGCAGGCGTCCCCCTCGTTGAGCGGTCGCGCGCGGCAACCCTCAAGCCCGAGTCGAGGTGTTTCCGCGGAGACGCTTCCGGCCCTCGAGTGGCCCGATACCGGCCGAAATCCGCCCGGCTCCGACCAATCCCGTCAGTACGCTAGAGAGGGAGCTGCGGACCGGTGCATCCTGATGGCGCGCGCCGCTGCTCCGAGGAGCTCGCCCTGATTCGCGCCGAACAGCTTGCCGCAGCCCTTGAACGCCTGGACCCCAGGGACCGTGAGCTGCTCGAGCTCTCCCTGCACCGGCGGGTCCCCGACGAGGCGCTCGGGAGCTACTACGCGTGCGCGCCGGCGGAGGTCGCGCGGCGCCGGGCCGCGGCGATCGAGCGCCTGGCGGACGATCTCTCGGTCCAGCGCGGCGGGGACCTGGGCGCCGTGCTGCGGGCGCTACTGGAACCGGCCACCTGGGCCGAGCTGAAGGGCGAGGCGCAGCCGCGGCCGGGAGAGGAGTTCGCGCGTGCGGCGGAGGCGGCCGCGGCGGCGGGCGGCCCGGCGACACCGGCCGCGGCGGCGGGCGGCCCGGCGGCGCCGCGCGCGCCGCTCGGCCCCCAACCCGCCCCCGAACCCGATCCCGCCCCGCGTCCGCGCGACCCGGCCTCCGTGCGCCATCTGCGGGCGGCTCCGGAACCGGCTCCGGCCGCGCCGGGTCGTGCGCGCGGCGCCGAGGCCGCGCCCGCCGCGTCGGCCGGGCCGCACGAGGAGGCCGCGCCCGGCGGGGAGCCCGCGCCCGTTCGCCCTCCGACCGAGGAGCCCGCTCCGCCGGGGGCCGACTCACCCGAGATCCGCGCGAGCCGCACGGCTTCCGAGGGCCCGCCTGCGGAGCCCGTCCTCGAGATGCTCGCCGG
>DASXAA010000140.1:0-13889 GCA_036407035.1 Thermoleophilaceae bacterium
GCGGTCGAACTGCACGCGCCCGGCGGTCGCGGAGGGCTTGACGGCGAACTGCTCGCCGGCCACCGGCGAACCGTTCACCTCGATGGTGTCGGTGCCGTCGCCGCCGTTCATCGTGTCGTCGTCGTCGCCGCCGTTCCAGACGAGTGTGTCGTCGCCCGCCTGGCCCTCGAACACGTCGCGGGTGCCCGGCACGTTGTTGTCGTCGCCGCTGATGCGGTCGTTGCCCTCGCCGCCGTACATGGTGTCGACGAGCTCGCTGCCCTTGATCGTGTCGTTGCCCTGCCCGCCGTCGATCGTGACCGGCTCGGCGTTCGGGAACGCGTCAGAGGTCACCCCGGTGAGGGTGATCGCGTTGTCGCCGGAGCCGCCCGTGACGTCGATGGCGGTGATCGCGTCGCAGTCGGCCGGCCCGGTGCCCGGGTCCTGACCATTGATCTTCACCTTGCCGGGCACCTGGCTCGTGTCACACGTGATGGTGATCGCGTCGGCGCCTTGGCCGCTGACGCTCAGCACGCCGGTGGGGCTGACCGACGAGTCCACGGCCGCGTTGGCGATGCCGGGAAACGCCAGCAGCGCCGCGACCGCGGCGCCCGCGAGCGCTCCGCGCCGCGCATACGAACCTTTCTGTCTTCCGACCATGTCACTCCCTTTCGGAAACTTGGGGTATGAGGTCGAAGACAGCGGGCGGAAGGGGGTTATTCCTCCTCTGTGATCTATGTCACGGGACGGCCGCGGGTCACTCCGGCTTCACGGCGAGCAGGGAGATGCTCTCGACCTCGTAGGTGCTGCACGCGTCGAGGGCGCGCTCGGAGATGAAGCGGTAGTCGTTCTTGCGAACCGACTTCACCTCCAGCCCTTCCGCCTCGATCGCGTCCAGGTACTTCGTGCGGGGGATGGCGCCGGCTATGCAGGCGGCCCAAAGCTCCACGTTGCGCCTCGTCCTCTCCTTGAGCGGCCGGCCGCTGACGATGTCCGTGAGCGCCAGCCGGCCGCCCGGCCGCAGCACCCGCGCGGCCTCCGCGAACACGCGGTCCTTCCGCGGCGAGAGGTTGATGACCCCGTTCGAGAGCACGGCGTCGAAGCTCGCGTCCTCGAAGGGCAGCTCCTCGATGTGGGACTCGACCAGCTCGAGCTGCGAGAAGCCGTCCCTGTCGCGGAGCCGGGCCGCCTTGCCGAGCTGCTCGTCGGTGATGTCCACGCCCACGACGCGCCCGGATGCGCCCACCTGCACGGCCGCGCAGAACCCGTCGGTGCCGGACCCCGAGCCGAGGTCGAGCGCCGCCTCGCCGGGACGCAGTCCGGCGAGGTCGAGGTGGTAGCCCACGCCCGCGAACGACGCCACCGCCTCCGCGGGGATCGCGTCGAGCAGCTCGGCGGGGTACCCGAGGTGCTGGGCCACGTCGCGGCCCACCTCGAAGTGAAGCTCCGCGCTCTCCTCGCGCGCGACGTGCCGGTACATCTCCTTCACCTCCGCCTCCAGCCGCTCGCCGTCCACGAGCGAGGTGGCGTCCAGCTGTGGCAGGGCCTCGGCGTCCGTCGTCTCCATCGCTTGTCTCCCGGTGTCTGGTGGCAAACGGTTCATGCTCGCGTACGGACGGGCTGACGACAACCTCAGGGTTTTCCGGCCCCGACCCCAGGCTTTCAGCCCGAGGCGGGCCAGCCGACGGCCGGCGCGGGGGCCTCGGTGGCCACGACGACGCCGGTCCGCGGGCCCTTGCCCACGTTCTCGGGCCCGTTCCAGTCGGCCGCCATGATGAAGAGCGTCGTCCCGTCCTCGCCGCCGAGCGCGCACGAGAAGCCGAAGCGGTCGAGCTCCACCCGCTCGAGCACCTCACCGCCCTCGCGGACGCGCAGGCACGACTTGAACGCCGGCGTCCAGACGGCGCCCTCGGCGTCCATGCAGATGCCGTCGCCTCCGTGACCGAGCTCCGCCCAGACGCGCCGGTTCGAGAGGCCGCCGTCCTCGTCGATGTCGAACGCGGACAGCCTGCCGGCGAACGACTCGGCGATGATGAGCGTGGAGTTGTCGGGCGTCACGACCATGCCGTTCGGGAACGCGATCTCGTCCGCCACCTGCCGGACAGAGCCGTCGGGCGAGACGAGCCCGATGATCCCGGTGCCCGGCTCGCCGCCGGCCATGAAGTCGAAGCAGATGTTGTTGACGTACGCGTTGCCGCGCCCGTCGACCACGAGCTCGTTCCAGCCGTACTCGGAGAGCCCGCCGAGGTCCGCGTGCGTCACGAGCGAGCCGTCCGGCTCCATCCGCAGCAGCTCGGTGCCGCTCGTGACCAGGAGCGGCCCGCCATCCGGCAGCCAGTCGATCGAGAACGGCAGCGAATGGACGTTCGCGACCACCTCGCTGTCGCCGTCCGGGTCGAGCGCGATCAGCTCCTCCGCGATCCAGTCGGCGAACCAGAGTCGCCCTTCGTGCCAGCGAGCCGACTCGCCGAGCCCGATGCCTGTCATGAGAGTTGTGGTTGCGGTCATCTGCGATCTCACGTCCTTCGCCATGCCGAATTAGAACTAGACCGTATGGTACTGCAACTGGAACTGGACTGTCTAGTACCCTGTGGCGAGTAGCCCGCTCGCCCGCGCCACCGCCCGATCTCCAGTGAGCACTGACCCCCTGATCCCCGACGAGCGCCGCTCCGTCCGCAAGCGGCGCGCGATCGTCGACGCCGCCACCGCGACGTTCCTACGCAAGGGCTACCTCGGCACGAGCATGGACGAGATCGCCGCGCTGGCGGAGGTGTCGAAGCAGACCGTCTACAAGCACTTCGCGGACAAGCAGCGCCTGTTCTCGGAGATCGTCGGCAACACGGTCGACGAGGTCAGCGAGGAGGTCTTCGCCGAGGTCATGAGGCTCGAGGACACCGGCGACCTCGAGGCCGACCTGCGCGACCTGGCGCGCCGGCAGCTCGCGGCCGTCATGAAGCCGCGGCTCCTCCAACTGCGCCGGCTCGTGATCGGCGAGGCGGGGCGCTTCCCGGAGCTCGGCCGCATCTTCTACGAGCGCGGCCCGGGGCGCACGGTGGCCGCGCTGGCGACGGCGTTCGAGAGCCTGGCCGATCGCGGCGTGCTCGCGGTGGACGACCCGCCGCTCGCGGCGGCGCACTTCAACTGGCTCGTCATGTCGATCCCGCTGAACGAGGCCATGCTGCTCGGGCACGACAGGTCGCCCGCCCGGGCCGAGCTGGATCGCTACGCGGACACTGGCGTGCGGGTGTTCCTCGCCGCCTACGGCCGCTGACGCTACGCTGTCTCCCGTGGATCGCACCGGGCTTCGAGTACGCAGGGCCGTCGCTCGCTAGCGGCGGCCTGTTCGCGTCCTCCCCAGTCAGCCCGGAGATCCGCATGACCCTCGTCGAACCCACCTCAGAACGCAGCAAGGCCGCCCGGGATCCCGGCGTGGACGGCTTCCCCACCGTCGCCGCCCGCCTGCGCGGCGTGGCCGGCTCGCCGGTTCGCGACATCCTCGCGCTCACGGAGCGCCCGGGCGTGATCTCGTTCGCCGGCGGGCTCCCGGCGCCCGAGTTGTTCGACGCCGCCGGGCTGCGGGCGGCGTTCGCCGCGGCGCTCGACGACGATGCCGCGGGCCGTTCGCTCCAGTACTCGACAACCGAGGGCGATCCGCGCCTGCGCGCCGCCATCGCGGGCCGGCTCACCGCGCGCGGCCTGCCCACCGACGCCGACGAGCTCCTGATCACGAGCGGCTCCCAGCAGGCCCTCACGCTCGCCGCGACCGTGCTGCTCGAGCCCGGCGACCGGGTGCTGGTCGAGGAGCCCTCCTACCTGGCGGCGCTGCAGGCGTTCGGACTCGCCGGCGCCGAGATCGTCGCGGTGCCCTGCGACGACGACGGCCTCGACCCGGACGCCGTCGAGGCGCTCGCGCATGTGCGCGACGCCCGGCTGCTCTACACGGTCCCCACCTTCCACAACCCGACCGGCCGCACGCTGCCCCTCGAACGCCGGACCGCGCTGGCCGCGGCGATGCAGCGAACCGGCCTCTGGCTTGTGGAGGACGACCCCTACGGGGAGCTTCGCTACCGCGGGCCCGCTCTGCCGCCGGTGGCAGCGCTGCCGGGCGCCGAGGACCGCACGCTGGCGCTGTCCACGCTCTCGAAGCTGGCCGCGCCGGGCCTTCGGATCGGCTGGGTGCGGGCTCCCGAGTCGCTGCGCCGGCCGCTGGCGGTCGCGAAGCAGGCCGCGGACCTGCACACCTCGACCGTCGACCAGGCGGCCGCGGCGCACTGGCTCGACCACACCGACCTCGAGGCCCACCTCGCCACCCTGCGGCGCGAGTACGGCGCGCGCCGCGACGCTCTCGTCGACGGGCTCCCCCGTGCCCTGCCCGCCGGGTCGGCGCACACGCGGCCCGACGGCGGCATGTTCGTCTGGGTGCGGCTGCCCGACGGCTGGGACGCCGAGGCGCTGCTCGCGCTCGCGCTGGAGCGCGACGTCGCCTTCGTGCCCGGCTACCCGTTCTTCGCGGCCGACCCGGACCGAGCCACGCTGCGGCTGTCCTTCACGGCGCACCCGCCGGACGAGATAGCCGCCGGCCTCGAGCGCCTCGCGGAGGCGGTCCGAGCGTACGAGGCGCCGGGCGCCGGCTGAGCGCCCCCGGCAGGGCGCGCGCCCGCCTCGCGCGGCCCGGCCCGCCGTCAGGCTCGCTCAGGGGCGCGTCCCGGGAGGGCCGAGGATCTCGATGCCGTGCTCGGCGGCCACGGCGGCGAGGTGCGCCGTCTGCTCGGGCGTCGGCGGTCCCGCCGGCTGCGGCAGGACGGGCGCCGCGGCCGGCACGGACAGCGTCTCGACGAACGACTGGAAACCGGCCGGCGAGGACTGGGTCAGCACGCGGGCGCCGGAGTCGCCCGCGCGGTAGATGTGGGGCACGCCGCGGGGCGCGCGGGCGAACTCGCCCGCCTGGAGCGTGCGCTCCTCGCCGCCGGCGAGGAAGATCGTGACCTCTCCGTCGAGCACGTAGAAGCACTCGTCCTGCTCGTGGTGCACGTGCAGCGGCGGCTCGTCGCCGGGCGGCAGCGTCATCTCGAGCATGTCCATTCGGCCGTCGGTGTCCTCCCCGCGGACGTGGATCGTCACGAGGTTGGTGAGGAACCAGAGCTGGTCGGGGGCGGTAGTCGTTCCGGCCTCCACGGCGGTCATCGTTGCGGCGTCAGACATGTGCGTCTCCTTTCGAGCTAAACTCCGATACGGAGCTTTATACCTCTGAATCGGAGCTTATGTCAAGAGATTCCCTAACGCCCTTCTCGCACGTGATCCTCGTCCTCGTCGGCGAGGACGGCGCCGGCGCCCACGATCTGCGCCGCATGGCGGCACGCGGCGGTCGGCTCTACTGGGCCGCCGCGCCGAGCCAGTACTACGCCGAGCCCAAGCGGCTGGCGGCGCTCGGCTACCTCGACGCCCGCTCCGAGCCGGGCAGGACCCACAGCCGGACCCACTACACGCTGACCGAGCGCGGCCGCGAGGCGCTGCGCGACTGGCTGGCCACCCCCGCCCCGTTCCCGCGGCTGCAGCTCGAGGCCCCGGTCCGCGTCCTCGCCGCCGACCTCGTGGAGCCCGAGGTCATGCGCGAGAGCCTCGAAGCGCTGCGCAAGGAGCTCCACGAGCAGATCGGTCAGCTGGACGTGGCCGAGGAGATCGCCGCCTCGCTCCCTCACCGCGAACGCTGGCTGCTGCTGAACCACCGGCTGTCACGGCGGCTGGTCGAGGCGCACCTCGCGTGGCTGGACGAGGTGGACGAGCAGCTGGGGCGGGCGCGCTAGCGCCGCCCGCGCACCGCGATTAGGCCGACGCCCGCCGCCGCCACCGCTCCGAGCGCCGGGATCGCGAGGCGTGCGGCCCGCGGCGGGAGGACGAGCTCGAAGAGCGGGACGGGGTCGCCGATGCGGTCGCCCATCGGCCCGAGCGGGCAGTCGCCGCCGTTCGCGGCGACGATCACCCCCTCGCCGGCGAGGGCGGCGATCGCGGGCCGCAGGAGCCGACCGCGCCGTCCGGTGAGCGCGCACCACCACACGTATCCGATCGAGGCGAGGAAGCCGCTCGCTATCAACGCGTGCGCCGCGCGCCAGGCGACGATGGCCGGCGTCAACCGCGGCCGAGGGCGCCTTGCCGAGTCATCCGGCACCGGACGACCCTAGCCTGCCGCCGTCGGAAACCGCCGATAGGGTCTCCTCGCCATGGGCGCCGCGCTCGGCTGGGGTTCGCTGTCGGCCTTCTCCCTCGTTCTCGGGGCGCTGCTCGCCGTGGCCCGGTCCTGGTCCGACCGGATCGTCGGCCTCGTGCTCGCCTTCGGCGCGGGCGCCCTGATCAGCGCCGTCAGCTTCGAGCTCTTCGAGGAGGGCTTCGAGCTGGGGGACAACGGGGCGACCGCGGCCGGGCTCGCCGTCGGCGCGCTCGTGTACTACGCGCTCGACGGGGTCGTAGCGAGGATCGGCTCGGGCGGGCGCGGGCGGTCCGGCCGGGCGTCCGCGACCAACGCCGGCACGCCGCTGGCCCTCGGCGCCTTCCTCGACGGCATTCCCGAGCAGGCCGTGCTGGGGATCGGGCTCGCCCAGGGCGAGGGCGTCAGCGTCGCCCTGCTCGTTGCGATCTTCGTGTCGAACCTGCCGGAGGCGATCGGCTCCGCCAGCGAGATGCGCTCGGCCGGCCGCGACGACGCGACCATCCTGCGCCTCTGGGTGGCCGTGGCCACCGTGTGCGCGCTAGCGAGCGTCGCGGGCTACGCGCTCGCCGACGCCGTCTCGGACAACCTCAAGGCCGCCATCGACGGCTTCGCGGCCGGCGCGCTGCTCGTGATGCTTGTCGACTCGATGATCCCGGACGCCACGCGCGACGCCGGCCGCACGGCCGGGCTCGTGACCACGCTCGGGTTCGCGATGTCCGCGGCGTTCTCGTTCAGCAGCTGAGCCCAGGCTACGATCGACTCCATGCCACGACTCCTCACCGTCATCGCCGTCCTGTGCGTCGCCGCCGTCGCGCTGCTGCCCTCCAGCGCCGTCGCGAAGCCCCCGCACAAGTGCAAGTCGGCCGATCTCCGCTACCCGTTCCGCCCCGGCGAACCCAAGCTCTTCGGCGTCTTCAAGCTGCGGATCACGAACGGCAAGTGCAGGACCGCGCATCGCGTCGCGGAGCGCTGGATGACGCGGTTCGAGGCGAACCTCCGCGCCGGCCGCGTCACGCTGCCGCGCTCCGTCGACGGGTTCGCGTTCGAGACGCTGCCGGCCCACGCCGCCCAGACCTACAGCGAGCGCGGGCACAAGCGGCACACCACGATCCGCTTCGACTACCGGGTGCCGAACGGCTGAGGGCCGTGCCCTTCGCTACGCCGGCCGGTAGCGCAGGCCATCGAGCGCGATGTCGAGCACGCGGTCCACGCGGTCGGGCGGCGTGGTGGGGTTCTTTCCGATCCCGCCGACGATCTGGAGGATGTCCTCCAAATTCGCGTCCGGCCGAACGGCGCCGGCCTCCTGAGCCCGTTGCAGGAGCGGCTCGCCGGCCGCGTAGAGGGCGCCGCGGCAGCCCGTGAACAGCTCAGCGTTGGGGTCGAGGTAGTTCCAGAGCTCCTCGGCGAGCGCGTGCTTGCGCGCCACGTAGGCGACCACCTGGTGAAGCCAGTCGGAGAGCGCCTCCCAGGGCGGCAGCCCGTCCAGGTCGCCCGCCGAGTCGCACACCAGCTGCACCTCCTCGAGGTAGGCGGCCTCGAGCAGGTCCTGGCGCGTCGGGAAGTGGCGGTAGAGGGTGCCGATGCCGACGCCCGCCCGGCGGGCGATCTCCTCGAGCGAGGCTGACGTGCCGAGCTCGGCGAACGTCTCGCGCGCGGCGCCCAGCAGCTTGTCGTAGTTGCGGCGGGCGTCGGCCCGCATCGGGCGCTTTACGAGCGACGTGGTGTCTGTATCAGTGATTGCCATTGAAAACCGGAGGGATCCTCCGTATCATGTCCGCATGAACCGGAGCCTACCTCCGCTTACAGCTTTCGGAGGCAACCTCCACTTTATCGGTTTGCCCTCAACAGCAAAGGCTTCATGACCTCACCGAACCGGAACATCATCCTCGGGATCATCCTCGGCTGCTACCTGATGATCATCGTCGACATCTCGGTGATCATCACCGCTCTGCCGGATATCCACGAGGCGCTCGGCTTCTCCTCCGCGGACCTCTCGTGGGTCCAGAATGCGTACGCGCTGACCTTCGGCGGCCTGCTCCTGCTCGGCGCCCGGGCGGGCGACATCCTGGGCCGCCGCCGTGTCTTCATGGCCGGGATCGCCCTCTTCACCACCGCCTCCCTGCTCGCGGGGCTCGCGCAGTCGCCGACGTGGCTGCTGGTCGCGCGCGCGGTCCAGGGCGTCGGGGCCGCGATCGCCGCGCCGTCGACGCTGGCGCTCCTGACCGTGACCTTCCGCGAGGGGCCGGAGCGCGTGCGCGCCGTGGCGTGGTACAGCGCCGTCGCGGGCGCCGGCGCCAGCCTCGGGGTCGTTCTCGGCGGCCTGCTGACCGACCTGATCTCCTGGCGCGCGGGGCTGTTCGTCAACGTGCCGATCGGCATCGTGCTCCTGGGCCTGGCGCCGCGCTACCTGCCCGAGACCGAGCGTGAGCCCGGCCACTTCGACCTCGCCGGCGCCGCGTCCTCCACGCTCGGCATGACCGCCGTGGTCTACGGCTTCGTCCGTGCCGCGTCCGAGGGCTGGGGCGACCGGTTGACGATCGTCTCGTTCGTCGCCGGCGTCGCGCTGCTCGCGACCTTCGTCAGGACGGAGATGCGCGCGGAGCAGCCGATCACGCCGCTGCGGCTGTTCGCGAGCCGCGAGCGGTCCGGCGCGTACGCCGCCCGCGTGCTCGTGGTGAGCGGCATGTACGCGATGTTCTTCTTCGTCACCCAGTACTTCCAGGGCGTCGGCGGGTTCAGCCCGCTCGAGGCCGGCCTGGCGTTCCTGCCGATGACGCTGCTCGTGTTCACCATGGTGCAGGTGGTGCCGCGGATCGCGTCGCGCGTCGGTGAGATCAACGTGCTCGCCGGCGGGCTCGTGCTCGGCCTGGGCGGGATGGTGTGGCTCAGCCAGATCGGGCCCGACACGGCTTACTTCCCGAACATCGCCGTCCCGCTCCTGATGTTGGGCTCGGGCATGGGCAGCGCGTTCACCCCGCTGACGGCGGCCGGGATCGCCGGCGTGGCGCCGGACGACGCCGGGGCCGCGTCGGGGCTCGTGAACACCGCGCACCAGGTCGGCGGCGCGCTCGGCATCAGCGTCCTCGTGACGGTCTTCACCGCCGCCGGTGGCGGTGGCAACACGCACCAGCTCGCGGACGCGGTCGCGGACACGCTGACGGGCTCGGTGGTCTTCCTGGCGCTCGGGCTGCTCGTGGTCGTCGCGGTGATGGGCCGGCCGGGACGCGCCGCGGCCGGCGCGGCCGAGGTCGCCCACGGGTGACCTCGGCCCGGGCGGCCGAGTGCCGTCCGCTTCGCGGGGTATGAAGCGTCCGACCCCGCGAAGGAGGAGACATGGTTGGGCCAAGGGCGATGTTCGTCGTCTACTGCGTGCTGATCGCCCTCGGCGTGGCGCTGTCGGTCGCCATCGGCGCCACCCATCGCTGACGTGCGCCGCTTCCTGCGGGAGAACAGCCTCTCGATCGTCTTCCTCGCGCTCTTCCTGACTGCGCTCGTCCTCCAGGCGATCGCCGGCCACTCCGCCTTCAACGCCCAGCAGGACCAGCACATGGAGCCGCACGTCTCGCTCTGGCGCTTCGTAACGTCGTCGGCGTACGCGGGCGCGGTGATGGAGAACTGGCAGTCGGAGTACCTCCAGTTCACGCTCTACATCGTGCTGACCGTGTGGCTCCTGCAGAAGGGCTCGCCGGAGTCGAAGGCGCTTGACGAGGGCGGCCGCCAGTCGGACCAGAAGCAGCGCGTCGGCGGGCACGCCGACGGCGACTCACCGGGCTGGGCGCGGGTGCACGGCGTGCGGCGCGCGATCTACGAGAACTCGCTCCTGATCGTGATGGGCGGGATCTGGCTCGGCACGTGGCTGGCCCAGTCGATCACCGGGATGAGCGAGTACAACTCCGAGCGCCTCTCCCACCAGCAGGACCCGCTCTCGTGGGTGCAGTACGTCGGCACCGGCGACTTCTGGGAGCGCACGCTCGAGAACTGGCAGTCGGAGTTCCTCGCCGTCGGCACGATGGCGATCTTCGCCGTGTACCTGCGCCAGCGCGGATCGCCGGAGTCGAAGCCGGTCGGCGCCGCGCACCACGTGACCGGCACGGAGAGCTAATCGCGCGCGCCCACGCCGGTGAGCAGCTCGCGGATCCGCAGCGGGCCGCCCGCCCGCGGAGAAAGGGGAGGCGTCGCGATCCCCGCGCTCTCGCGGATGCCGTCGATCAGCTCGAGCAGTGCCTCGCTCGACGTATGGCGCGGCTCCCAGCCGAGCTCGTCGTGGGCACGCGTGCAGTCCATGACCGGCACGCTCAGGGCCATGTCGACCCAGCCGGGCTCGCTCGGCTGAAGCCGCATGCGCCAGGAGGCGGCGGCGCCCGCCCGCAGTGCCTTGCCGGGCAGCCGCACCCGGCGGGCGCCGAGCAGCCTTGCCAGCTCGCCCGGATCGAGCACGGGGTCGGCGGCGACGTTGAACGCGCCGCGCGCGTCGCCCACGATCGCGAGCCGGAAGGCCTCGCCTATGTCGAGCGAGTGGACGGCCTGGAACACGAGCCGCGGATCGTCGGGCACGACCGGGATCAGCCCCGGCCGCACGAGCGGGGTCGGCAGGAACGGCCCGGCGAAGAGCCGCCGGATCTCCGACGCGGCCTCGCGCTTGAAGACCAGCCCGGGTCGCAGCCGGACCGACCGGAGCCGCGGGTTCCGGCCCTCGACGTCGTCGAGGATGCGCTCGACCTCGGCCTTGTGGCGCGCGTAGAAGGAGGTCTCGAGCCCGGTCGTCGGCCAACTCTCGTCCACCGGGCGGTCCTTCGGGCCGGGCGCATACGCGCCGACCGACGAGGCGTACACGAGCGCCGGCACGCCGGCGTCCACCGCCGCCTGGAACACCCTCCGGCTGCCCCCGACGTTGACGGCGTGGAGCGTCTCGCGGTCGCGGCCGGGCTGGATCGCCCAGGCGAGGTGGACGACCGCGTCGGCGCCCGCGAAGCGGTCGGCCAGATCGCTCGAGTGGGCGACGTCGACCGCGCCCCACTCGGTCTTCGGAAACCCGATCTCGGGCACGCGCCGCGCCAGCCCGAGCACGGACTCCACCTGCGGGTCGTCGGCGAGCGCCCTCAGCAGGCTCGTGCCGACGTTCCCCGTCGCCCCGGTCACCACCACGCGCATCTCCTGCGAGTGCCCGCGGCCCCGCGAGGGAAACATGCCGCCCGACTAGATTGGAGCCGGATGGCCGCACCGCGGGTCGAGCTGCTGCCGCCCGGCGCGGCGGCCGACGAGGCGCTGGTGGAGGAGCTCGCGCGCATGATCAACGTCGCCTACGCGGCCGGCGAGGGGCAGCTGTGGCAGCTCGGGGACCCCGAGCGGACGACGCCGGCGAAGACCGCCGATACGGTCCGCGACGGCGGGATGCTGGTCGCGCGTCTCGACGGCCGCGTCGTCGGGTGCGGCCGCCTGCGGCCGCTCGACGCGAGCAGCGCCGACCTCGGTCTCGTGTGCGCGGTCCCGGACCGGTGGGGTAGCGGCGTCGGACGCGAGGTGGTGCGGTTCGCCGAGGAGCTGATGCGCTCCCGCGGCGTGGCGGCGATGCAGCTGGAGCTGCTCGTGCCGCGCGACTGGGTCCACCCGCAGAAGCAACGGCTGCGCGAGTGGTACGAGCGGCTCGGCTACCGGGTGGTGCGCACCGCGCCGTTCGAGGAGTTCACCTCGAGCCCGGGCGCCGCGGCCCGGCTCGCCACGCCGTGCGAGTTCCTCGTGTTCAGGAAGGAGCTGGCTTAGGGCCTGTTGCGGCCGAGCAGGTCGTGCGCCCTGACCCACTCCTCCGCGACGATCGCCGAGCCGAGCGACAGCTCGCCGCACAGCACGGTCGCCGCCACGATCTCGGCGAGCTTGCGCACCTTGCCGGCGCCGTAGCAGCCGAGCATCTCCAGGCACTCGCGCTGGGTCGCCAGGCCGGTCCCGCCGCCGTAGGTCGCCACGATCAGCGACGGGATCGTGACCGAGTAGTAGTAGTCGCCGTCCGGGAGCAGCTCGGCGTAGGCGAACGCCGCCGAGGACTCCGCCACGTTCGCGACGTCCTGACCGGTGGCGATGAAGAGCGCCGTGATCCCGTTCGCCGAGTGCGCGCCGTTGTTGTTCACGCCCGACATGAACCCGCCCAGGTTCGACACCTGCCTGGCGGCGAACAGGTCCCGGCTCGTCGAGTGCATGTGCTTGGGGATGAGCTCGGCCGGGATCGTCGCCTCGGCGACCACGCGCTTGCCGCGCGTGCGCAGCATGTTGACCTGCGAGCTCTTCTTGTCGGTCGCGAAGTTCGACTCGAGGTAGAAGCGCGAGATGCCCTCGTAGTTCGACGTGATCCAGGCGCAGGCGGCCGCGGTGGCCTTGCCGGTGAGGTTCTGCCCGGCGGCGTCGGCGGTCGTGTAGTTGAAGCGCGTGAACAGGATCCGGCTCGCCGAGTACTGCTCGATGTCGCGCAGCTTCCCGGACCGGGTGGTGGACTCGGCCGCCTCCCTGATCTGCTCGAAGCTCTCCTCGAGCCAGTCGCCGAACGCGCGCGCCTCGCGGGCCGACTCGAACACGAACGCGGGGGCGCGCTGCATGGCGTCGTCCATCACGGTCGTCCGGACTCCGCCCGCCTCCCGGAGCGTCTTCATTCCGCGGTTGTAGCTCGCCACGAGCGTGCCCTCCGCGGTTGCGAGCGGGACGTAGAACTCGCCCTTGGCGTGCTCGCCGTCCACCAGCAGGGGGCCCGCCACGCCGATCGGCACCTGGGCCACGCCGATGAAGTGCTCGACGTTGCCTGCCACGGTCTCCGGATCGACCGAGTACCGCGACACGTGCTCCAGCCGCACGCCGGTCCGCTCCTCGACGAACGCCCGGCGCTGTTCGGCGGCCTCGCGCGTGTAGTCGTTATCCGGGTCGCGCGGGATCCGCGCCCTCACCGCCGCAGTCGCCATCCGATCGCCTCCTCGCTCTCTCTCGTCCAGGTCCCGGTGCCCCGGATGCGCGGACGCTACACCGGTGGCTGACATGCTTCCGGCGTGCGGCTGCCCGGCTTCGAGGAGCGCCGTTGCGGCGTCGGCGAGACGAGCTACTACCTGGCCGTCGGCGGCGAGGGCCCGCCGCTGCTGCTGCTCCACGGCTTCCCCGAGACGCACCTCTGCTGGGAGGCGACGGCCCCGGCGCTGGCCCGCGATCACAGCGTGGTCGCGCCCGACCTGCGCGGGTACGGCGCGTCCCGGGCGCCGGCCGGCGGCGCGCGCGGCGAGGGCTACACGAAGCGCGAGATGGCGGCCGAGCTGGTGGAGCTGATGTCCGCGCTCGCCGCGGACCCGGCCGCAATCCTGGAGCACGCGTTCGACACCTGGTCGGGCGACCCCGCCGCGATCGGGCCGGAGCACCGCCGCGCGTACCTCGAGGCGATGACCGAGCCGGCGATCGCGGCGATGTGCGCGGACTACCGGGCGAGCTTCCACCTGGACCGCGTCCACGAGGCGGACGACCGGGAAGCCGGGCGGCCACTTCATCCCGGAGGAGTCGCCCGGCGAGCTGACGGAGGTCCTGGCGGAGTTCCTCGACTGAGCCGGGCTCAGTCCACGAGTATCTCGCCGCCGCGGTCGGGCACGACGACGAGAAGGCTGCGCCGGGCGCGCTCGCCCTCGGGGCGCGACGGGCGGATCCTCAGCTCCGCCGCCACGCGCAGCACCTCACGCAGCTCCAT
>DASXAA010000141.1:0-6032 GCA_036407035.1 Thermoleophilaceae bacterium
GAGCACCTCGCGCGGCTTCGAGGAGTCGTAGCTGACGATCAACGCGATCACCTGGGCGACCGCGAGCAGAGCCGCCGCGATCGCGCCCACCGTCACCGCTCCCGGGCGCTCACCGGGGCGCAGCGGCTGCAGCGACGCGCGAATCGCGTCGTCGCGCGCCCGCGAACGGGCGTAGCCGCGCTCCATCGTGGCCGCCGCCTCGGGCGGCACCGCGGGCTCCGGGCGCGCCGCCCGCTGCCGCTGCTTGCGCCGCTTACGGCTGGTCTTCTTCGCCACCCGGACCGCCCCGCTCGAGCACCGCGCGCAGCGCCGCCGCGGCCGCGCGCGGGTCGTCCGCGTCCCTGATGGCACGCACCACGACGATCCTGCGGGCGCCCGCGGCAACCACGTCGCGGACGTTATCGAGGTCGATGCCGCCGATCGCGAACCACGGCCGGCCGCCGGCCAGGGACGCCGCGTGGCGCACGTACTCGAGCCCGGTCGCGGGGCGCCCCTCCTTCGTGGGCGTCTCGTACACGGGGCCGGCGCTGAGCTGATCGGCGCCGGACGACAGCGCCGCCGCGAGCTGCGCGGGCGAATGCGTGGAGAGCCCGACCAGTACGTCGGGACCCACCGCCGCGCGCACGTCGGCAACGGGCATGTCGTCCTGGCCCACATGCACGCCGTCGGCGCCGCAGCGCTCGACGAGGTCGGGCCGGTCGTTCAGCCAGAAGAGCGCGCCGCGCTCGTCGCACAGGCGCCGGAACACCTCCGCGCCGCGGAGCAGCTCTGAGTCGTCCGCCCGCTTGTCCCGCAGCTGGACCATGTCCACGCCGCCGGCGAGCGCCGCCGCGAGCAGCCCGCCGAGGTCCGGCCGCAGGTCTGTGACGAAGTACAGCCGGGCCCGCCCGAGCCGCTCGCGGCGTGACGCGGCTACGGGTTGAACGTGCGCGTCCTCAGGTAGCGCCTGACGGTGTTGTAGGCCGGGCGCGGCTTGCCGTTCGCCCGCACCAGGCCCGCGTCGAAGCGGTTGTCGCCGGCGGGCTGCTTCCAGTTGTAGATGTACAGCCGCTTGATGCGCGACCGGTAGCGCTTGGCGAGCGAGAACATCCGCTTCGTCGACCTGTTGGCCCGGCTCTCGCTGAACGGGAACAGCGTGTGCCCGCTCGGCAGCACGAACCTGACGAGTCCGCCGGTCTCCGTGAGCCACACCTGGCCCGGGACCGCCTTAAGCAGCCGCTTCGTGCCGCCGAGCAGCTGGCCCTTGCGCGGGTTCGTGTCACGGTAGTTGTGGAGGCCCCAGATGCGCGGCTTCTTCGCCGTCTTGCGGAACGTCCTGAGCCAGCTCTCCATGTTGCGCTCGTCGATCACGTCGGCTGCGACGATCGTGCATCCGCGGCAGTACTTGCGCACGACGTTGTAGTACTGGGCGGCCCGCTTCGGGTGCTTGAAGGTCGGCTGGCTGCGGTGGTTCGCCTCGTTCCACGGGCTGACCACCTTCACGAACGGCCACTTCTTGCGGAACGCCTTGAAGGCGCGCGTGTACTCGCGCACGCTCGGCAGCTTGCACGGCCTCTTCGGGCACGCCGACCCGACCGACTGGCTGAAGCTGACGAGGGGCTGGACGTGGTTCGCGCGGGCGGCGTCCATCCACGCGTCGAGCGCCAGGCTCTGCGACTTCGAGCGCGCCACGTTCCATGCCGGGAACACGCGCGAGCGCTTGAGCTTGAGCTTCTTGAAGAGCGGGTCGGTGAACGTCGCCGGGTCCTGATCTCCCACGCCGACCAGCACGGCCGCGCTCGACCGGTCCGGGGCGGCGGCGAGGCCGCAGCCCGCGAGGGCGGCGACGGCGAGTACACAAGCGATGGTGCGAATCATGATCCTCCTGAGCGTAATCAGAGCGGGGGCGGCCCTCATCGGACCGCCGCCTTCGTCGTGCGGCTCGTGTGGCCGCCCGACGCGAAACGGAAAGAGCGCCGCGACGCCTTCGAGATGCGGTAGCGCTGCAAGAAATACCCCCGCACGTTCCGGACCGTTACGGGTCCGCCGAGCGGCTTGAACGCGCCCCGGCCGAGCCGCTGCTCCACCTGCACGGTGGCGCCGGCCCCGTCGGGACGGGCGTCGCCCCAGACCTCCACGGCGCTCGGGCCGAGCAGGCGCACGAACAGGGGCAGCCGGTACGAGGCGTATACGCCGGGCTTCGCCCTGCCGCTCGCGAAGCGCAGCCCGGCCTGCCACGTGCCGAACAGGTCGCCGCGGCTCGCGAGCGGCGTGTCGGTCATCGTGTACTGCGAGTAGCTCGCGACTCGCCGGTTGCGGTAGCTCATCCACTCCGACTCGGAGAGGAACCCCGGGATCCGCCGCAGCTTCGCGGCGAACGCGTCGGGCGGATCGGACTGGAAGCCGAACTCGGTGTTCCAGACCGGCAGGGGGCGACCGCCGATGCGATGGTGCCTGCGCGCGATGTCGAGCGTCTTCGTCACGCGGTCGAGCGCGCCGATCGTGGCGTCGTCGCGCGAGCCCTCCTTGATGCGCGGGCCGCCGGAGCGCGTGTACGGGTGATAGGCGAAGCCCGTCACGCCGGTGAGCCGCTTGTAGCGGTTGCAGCCGCGCGCCTTCGCGGCGCGGCCGCGGAACGGCCGCCACCTCGAGTCCACGCAGAAGAACTCGCGCAGGAACTCGAGCGGCTTCATGTTGTTCTTGCGGAAGTGGCGGGCCTTGCCGATCGGCAGCAGCTCGCCGAAGAGGATCGTGTCGCCGCGGTGGCCGGCGCGGTCGAGGCCGGCCACGCCCGCCCGCACCAGCGAGCGGTAGATGTGCGGCGCCGCCGGCACGCGCGAGCGAGTCGCCTGCGGATAGAGGAAGCTGTGGTGGTTGGGCTCGTTCCAGAACGACCAGGTGTCGACGTCCGTGAAGTGCTCCCCCGCGGCCTCCGCGAAGCGGCCATACTCGCGCGCGCTCGGCCGGTTGACGCCGACCGTGTCGCGCCTCGTGCCGGTCGTCGCCCAGCCGGGCGCGGGGCCGGCCAGCGTGACGAGCATGCGGATGCCGCGCGACTGCGCCGCGCGCACGAGGGCGTCGTACTTGCCCCAGCTGTACTGGGCCGGGTCGGTGGCGTCGAAGCCGGACGGCTTGTGCCTGCCGGTCGGCGCGACCTGCGACCAGTTGAGCTGGACCTTGATCGCGTCCACGCCCAGGCCGGAGACCTCGTCGAGCAGCGATTCGCGCGAGGCGTCGCCGTGGTCGAGCAGCAGGTCGTCGTCCTGGAAGAGGGCCAGCTGGTTCCTGCTCGCCGATGCGGCGGCCGGAATCAGCGCCAGCACGGCGCACAGCAGCAGCGTGATCTTGAGCGTCTTCAATCCCATCCTGAGTGGAGGTTCGGGTGCGGCGGTCGGATCCCCGCTAAAGGACCGTCGTCACTTCCTGAAACACACTAGACGGCGACGGTTGCGGTCCCCTGTCCGCGCCACCGCGCGAGGATTCTTCCCCAGGGGCCCGAGGCCACTAACATCTTCACCGTATACGGGAGCTCGGAGGAACCGGGCTGAGAGGGCGGCTGCGGCGCCGCCGACCGTCGAACCTGACCCGGGTAATGCCGGCGAAGGAAGGTGATGGAACTGCCGCGCAGCACACGCTACGACGCCGTCGTGATCGGCGCCGGACTGATCGGACTGGCCTGCGCCCGCCGGGCGGCGGAGCGCGGCATGTCAATCCTCGTGGTGGACCGCGCGAGCGAGCCGGGCGCGGGCGCGTCCGGCGTGGCCGCCGGGATGCTGGCCCCGGTGACCGAGGCGGACTTCGGCGAGGAGGGCCCGCTGCGGGTGAACCTCGCCGCGCGCGAGCGGTGGCCCGCGTTCGCGGCCGAGCTCGAGGAGCGCACGGGGCTGCCGACCGGCTACCGAGAGACCGGCGCCGTGGTCGTCGCGGCCGACCGCGACGACGCCGAGGCGCTGCGGCGCCTGCACGGCTTTCAGCGCTCGCTCGGGCTCGACGCCGAATGGCTGCCGCCGTCGCGCTGCCGCCGTCTCGAGCCTGGGCTGTCGCCCCGGATCGCGGGCGGCATCCTCGCGCCGCAGGACGGCGTGGCCGATCCCGCCGCGGTCGTGACGGCCCTGCGCGCCGCCTTCCAGGCCGCGGGCGGCGAGCTGGCGCTGGGGCTGACGGTGGAGGAGGTGGAGACCGCGGGCGGCCGCGTGAGCGGCGTGCTGACCGCCGCCGGCACGATCTCGTGCGAGCAGGTGGTGGTGGCCGCGGGCTGCTGGAGCCCGTCGCTCGCGCCGGGCGGCCCGCCCGTGCGGCCCGTGAAGGGCCAGATCCTCGAGCTGCGGGTGCGCGGCGGGATGCCGGAGCCGTGCAGCCGGATCGTGCGCAGCCCGCGCTGCTACCTGCTCGCCCGCGGCGACGGCCGCGTCGTGCTGGGCGGCACGATGGAGGAGCAGGGGTTCGACACGACGGTCACGGCCGACGGCGTCTACCGGCTGCTCGAGGCGGCCTGGGAGGTGCTGCCGGAGGTCTCGGAGCTGGAGCTCACCGCCGCGCGCGCCGGCCTGCGCCCGGGTACGCCGGACAACGCGCCGGTCGTAGGACCGGGCGAGGCCGAGGGCCTGGTCTGGGCGACCGGCCACTGGCGCAACGGCGTGCTGCTCACGCCGCTGACCGGCGACGCGGTCGCGGACCTGCTCGCGGGCGGCGAGCTGCCCGACGAGCTCGACGGCCTGGCGCCGGAGCGCTTCGCGGAGGTGCGCGCGTGACGGTCGTGACGCTCAACGGCGCCGAGAAGGAGCTGCCCGAGGGCGCAACGGTCGAGGCCGCGGTGCGCGCGGCAGGCGCGCCCGAGCACGGCCGCGGCGTGGCCGTGGCGGTGGACGGCGAGGTGCTGCCCCGCGGCGAATGGGCGACCACGGAGATTCAGGAGGGACAGAAGGTGGAGGTGCTACACGCAGTGCAGGGAGGCCAGTGATGGAGATCGCCGGACGGACCTTCCGCTCGCGGCTCGTGCTCGGCACCGGCGGCTTCCGCAACCTCGGCGTGATGGCCGAGGCGGCGCGCGAGTCGGGCGCTGAGCTGGCGACCGTCGCCATGCGACGCGTCGACCCGACCGCGCGCGGCTCGATCCTCGAGGTGATTGAGGGAGCGGGGCTCGAGGTGCTGCCGAACACCGCCGGTTGCTACACGGCGCGGGACGCCGTCACGACCGCCCGGCTCGCGCGCGAGGCGCTCGGCACCGACTGGGTGAAGCTCGAGGTGATCGGCGACGACCACACGCTGCTCCCCGACCCGGCCGAGCTGCTCGACGCCGCGGAGACGCTCGTGGCGGACGGCTTCACCGTGCTGCCGTACACGAACGACGACCCGATCCTGGCGCGCCGCCTGGAGGACGTCGGCTGCGCCGCGGTGATGCCGCTCGGCTCGCCGATCGGCTCGGGCATGGGTCTGCTCAACACCTACAACCTGCGCCTGATCGTCGAGCGCGCGAACGTGCCGGTGATCCTCGACGCGGGCGTCGGCACGGCCTCCGACGCGGCGCTCGCCCTTGAGCTGGGCTGCGACGCCGTCCTTTGCGCGAGCGCGATCTCGCGCGCCGAGGACCCGGCCGGGATGGCGCGCGCGATCCGCCTCGGCGTCGAGGCCGGCCGCCTGGCCCAGCGCGCCGGGCGCATCCCGAAGCGCCTCTACGCGCAGGCCTCCACGCCCGAGGAGGGGCGGGCGGAGTTCTGAGCTCCGCGCTCGACGATCTCTTCGATCGCTGGGAGGGCGCCTGGTCGGGTCGCCATCCCGACGCGTTCGCGCCGCTCTGCCGGCCGGACGTCAGCTACGAGGATCCGCTGACGCCCGAGCCGCTCGACGGCGCGTCCGAGATCGGCGCACACGCGCAGAAGCTCTGGCGCGCGTTCCCCGACGCGCGCCTGGAGCGCACCGGGGAGCGCCTGTCCGACGGGCGCTACGCCGTCGCGCCCGCGAAGGCGCTCGGCACGCACCGCGACGCGATCGGCAGCTACGGCGCCACGCACCGGTTCGTCGTCGTCCACGTCGTCTTCTACTGCGAGCTGCGC
>DASXAA010000142.1:0-3079 GCA_036407035.1 Thermoleophilaceae bacterium
CCCCGGCGCCGAGCGCGCTCGCGCTCACGCCGCTCGCGGCGCCGGTGGCCGCCGCGCCGGCGGCCGCGCTGCCGCCCGAGGCGGCCGCGGTGGTGCCGAGATGGGCCAGCAGCGTCTTCTTGAGCAGCAACAGCGGCGCGACCGGCAGGATCGAGGCCAGCGCCTTGTTGGTCTGGCGCAGCTGCTTGCGGAACAGCGCGCAGCGCTCGCACGTGCGCACGTGGCGCCGGACCGGCGCGCTCGTGCGCTTCAGGCCCTCGGCGACCTCGCCGAGCTCGACGCGGACCTCGTCGCAGGTCAGCAGGCGGGCCTCGGCGGCCTCGGCCAGCGACACGCGGGCGCGCACGAGCAGCGACTTGACCGACGGGACCGTCGTCTCCATCGCCTCGGCGATCTGCTCGTAGGAGAGCGCGTCGATCTCGCGCAGCAGCAGCGCGGTGCGCTGGGTCTCGGGCAGCTCCTGGACGTCGCGGACGATGTGCCGGAACTCCTCGCGGCGGTGGACCGTGTCGGCGGTGGTGATGCCGCCGTCGCCCTCGAACACGTCCATGGAGTCCTGGCCGGCCGCGCTCGCCCGGCGAAGATGGTTGAGGCAGCGGTTGCGGGCGATGCGGTAGAGCCAGGGGCGCGCGTTGATCGGGCGGGCGTCGGCGCAGATGGCGTTGAACGCGGCGGCGAAGACCTCCTGCAGGACGTCCTCGGCGTCCTCCTGCGAGCTCAGCATGTGGCGGCAGAAGGCGAGCAGCCGCGGCTGGTAGCGCTGCACGAGCGCCTCGAACGCGCCGTGCTGGCCGCGCCTGATCAGAGCGACGAGTCGTTCGTCGCTCTGGAGCCGCAAGAGCGGCGAGCGTCCTGCCAGCGCAGGCAGCCGCGCGGTCTGTTGAAGAGCGGAAGCTTCCACGGAGACGGCCCGAGGTGGGTATACCCGGCTGCGAAGACACCGTAGCAGCGGGAAAGTTGCGGAGCGCAGCGCGCGCCGCCGCGTCAGCGGAGTGCCCGGGGTGGGAGTCGAACCCACAAGCCCGCGAGCGGGCAGAGGGGTTTAAGCCCTCCGTGTCTCGCCGTTTCCACCACCCGGGCGCCGTCAGATCCTACGCGTTGCCCCGGGCGCGCTGCGCGCGCCGGCTGCGTCGGACCGCCCAGGTCGGGTATACACCGTCCGTGGCCAAGCTCTTCTTCATTCCCATCAGCATCGTCGCCGGCCTCCTCGCAGGAGTGATCTCGAAGAAGGCCTTCGAGGCGATCTGGGGCCTGATCGACCAGGAGGAGCCGCCGGAGAGCGAGCACCGCGAGATCTCGTGGGCGAAGCTGATCGCCGCGGCGGCCATCCAGGGAGCGATCTTCCGCGCGGTCAAGGAGGCCACGGACCACAGCAGCCGGCGTGCGTTCTCGCACGTGACCGGCTCATGGCCCGGCCAGGAGCGTC
Source organism: Thermoleophilaceae bacterium (assembly GCA_036407035.1). Taxonomy (GTDB): domain Bacteria; phylum Actinomycetota; class Thermoleophilia; order Solirubrobacterales; family Thermoleophilaceae; genus JACVRW01. The sequence goes on from DASXAA010000142.1 coordinate 1,427, forward strand.
CCGAGCCCGAATAGACACGTCCGCGGCTCTAAGTTGGGGTTGCGGAGCGCTTTCAGGCGCCCGGCCGGCCACGCTCGAACCGCCCGTCAGCCCGCTTGCAGAACCGAAAGGCGGTCTAAATCTCGACCGAATCGGCAAAAATTGTCCCTTTTTTGCGGGAGTCCGGGGTACTCTGGACTCAAGCATGTACGGCGATCCCGGAAACATCGCCTCGTGCGCATACGTCTCTGCGCGCGATTTTTCAGACCTGGTGCTGCTCAAGGAGGAGATCCGGCGCCTCTCTGCGCACGGGCCATTTTCGGACCGAGCGGGAGTTTGGGGCTCAAGGGATTGGCGGCATCTGCCGATGCATACGCCAAACCCTCCTCCGATGGACAGATGTACGACCCCTCAAACGTCCCGACTCAGCGCGAAAGCGTGACCGACCGAACCTACACTCGTGCCCCTCTTCAGTTCCCTGCCCTCGCGGGCGCGGGCGCTTAACGCGCGCGCACTCGCCGCCATCGCGATCTTCTGCCTGATCGCGGCCGTTCTGCTTGCCGGAACGGCCGGGTCGCGCGCGAACGCGGACGCCGCAGGGACCCCGGAGCCCGTCCTGGGCGCGGCGCCGAGCGACACGGTCCCGGTCGACGACCCGGCCGCGCCCCCGCCGGCGGACACCGCCCCGGATCCAGGAGCTCAGACCGGCGAGGATCCGGGCGAGGGCACGACCAAGCCGCCGAGCGACGACACGACCGAGCCGCCGAGCGACGGCGGCAGCGAGCCGCCCGCGGACGACACCGGCGACGGCACGGGCGTGGGGACCGGCGGGCACGGCACCCCGGGCGACCGCGGACACGGCACGAAGGATCCGCCGACCGACAACGGCAACGGGAACGGCAACGGCAACGGCAACGGCGAGGAGCCGGGCGACGGCACGGGCGAGGAGCCGGGCGACGGCACGGGCGAGGAGCCCGGCGACGGCACCGGCGAGCAGCCCGGCGACGGCACCGGCGAGCAGCCCGGCGACGAGCCCGGCGACGGCGAGGGCGAGTCGGTCGATCCGATCGGCGGCGGCGGCTCGAACATCACCGGGCCGGGCGGCGGCCAGCCCGACCCGACCGAACCGGGCACCATCACGGTCCCGCCGACCGAGGCCCCGCCGATGACGGACCCGAAGGACACCGGCTCCCAGCCCGACGGCAACGGCAACGACAACACGCCGGGCAACGGCGAGACCGACCAGGGCACCCGCGGCTCACGCAACATGACCGCCCGCATCGACCAGTCCGGCGCGAACGCCGGCGGCACGGACACCGGCGGCGGCAGCGGCTCGGCCGGCGCGGGCGCGCTCGCGGGGGCCGGCGGAACGCTCGCCGCCGCGCCGACCGATACCACCGGCGCTGCCGACGACGGCGCGCAGAACGGCGGCGGTGGCGACAAGGCCGCCAACGACAAGAAGAATCCGAAGAACTCCGACGACGACGAGAACGGCGCCGTGCGCGTCGTGACCAAGACCGTGCACGACGTGGCCAAGGTCATGCCCGACTCCGTCAAGGGCATCCTGGCCGCGCTCGGCGCCCTGTGCGTCCTGCTCGGCATCGGCTACCTCCTGAGCACGCTCCGCGCACGCCGCCTGGCGAGCCAGCGCAGCGAGCTGCTGAAGGAGGTCGG
>DASXAA010000143.1:0-17399 GCA_036407035.1 Thermoleophilaceae bacterium
GATCAGCCTCCCGATCAGCGTGGACTTGCCGACGCCGGGCGGCCCCGTGAAGCCGACCACGCTCGCGCGCCCGGTCCGCGGGTAGACCTCGCGGACGAGCGCCCAGCCCTCCGGATCGTCGTTCTCGACCAGCGAGATCCCCCGCGCGAGCGCGCGCTTGTCGCCGTCGAGGAGGCGCTCGGCGAGGTCAGCGGCTGTCTGGCGTGCGGCTGCCAAGGGGCGCCAGCCTAGCGGTCGGCAGGACGGGGCCCGGGCGGTGCACGTCGAACGTCCACACCTTGCGCACGGGCCGCCCCGGACGGCCCGGCGAGTGCGCCCACGACAGGTGCAGGTGGTTGCCGCGTCCGTGGTTGTAGTCGCCGTTGTAGCCCACCCAGCGGAACGGCGGGCGGGGGTGGTTCTGGCGCGGCTCGGCCCAGTGGGCCAGGCGGTCGACCGAGTTCCAGCTGCCGCCCGGCCCCGGGTAGATGTCGACCGCGAGCCCGAGCGGATGCTCCCCAAGGAAGGCGTGCCCGAAGAACGCGAAGCCGTCGCCGAGCTGCAGGTGGTAGCGGGCGATCAGGTACAGCACGTCCGGCAGGATCCGCCGGTCCACGCGAGACAGCGGCTGGCCAGGCACGCGCACGAACCTGCCGCCACCGCTGATCGCGCGCAGCCGCCCGATCCGCCCGGGCGGCCCGTAGGCGACGAGCTCGCAGGACAGGTCCAGCTCGTCGAGCGCCTCGGCGCGCACCTGGTCGCGGCCGCTGCCGCAGAACGCCGTGTCCTCCAGCTCGTCCTCCAGCACGATGTCGTCGGCGCCGGGGCCGGCGTCGGCGGCGTCGGCGCCCACCGCACCGTCGATCGTGTCCGCGCCGGGGCCGCCCCAGAGGAAGTCGTCGCCGTCGCCGCCGGCGAGCGAGTCGTCGCCGCTACCGGCGAGCAGCTGATCGTCGCCCGCGCCGCCGTCCAGCGAGGCGGCGACCGGATCCTCGCCGGCTATCCGCACCACGTCGTTCCCGTCGCCGCCGAGCAGCCGCGCGGGCAGCGGCGCGTCGACCCAGACCACGTCGTCGCCGTCGCCAGCGTCCACCTCCACCCGCACCACGCCGGCCACCTCGCAGTCCGCCGTCACAGCCCCGGTGGCCGAGCAGCCGGCGCCCGCCGCCAGCGGTACCACGTCGGCCACCGTCAGGCGGGCACCGGTGAAGCCGCCGAGCGCGATGCGGTTCGCCTCGCCCGGCGCCGCGACCACGTGCAGCGCCCCGGACTCCACGCTCACGGTGGCCGCGTGAGCCGTCGCCGGGGCCAGGAGAAGCGCCGCTACCGCAAGTGCTCCGCCACGTCCCACGTCCACAGCTCCACCACGTTGCCGTCCGGATCGGACACGTACGCCGCCCGCCCGTGCGTCGTGCCGAACGCGATCACCTCCACCCCCTCGCCGCGCGAGCGGATCGTCTCGACCGCCGCGTCGAAGTCGTCCTCGCCGATCTTCATCGCGAAGTGCACGTGCAGGCCGCCGCGGCCGCCAGCGAGCCCGACCTGCGGCAGCCACAGCCCGATGCGCGTGCGGTCGCCCGCCATGACCCAGACCGCCCCGCGATCCGGCCAGCGCTCGACGACCGGCAGGCCGAGCACGCCCGAGTAGAACCCCTCGGCGAGGTCGAGGTCCGCGACCTCGAGCACGAGCTCGGAGACGCCGGTGACGGGAACCCCGCCGCCTATGCCCGTGGCCCGGCCCATGTGCGGGCCAAGTATCGCGCGCTACTCGTACGCCAGCGCTTCCAGCACGTTCAGCCGCGACGCCCGCCGCGCCGGGCCGATCGCCGCCAGCACCCCGGCGAACGCGGCCAGGATCAGCAGGATGATCAGCGTCGGCACGGGATAGGCGAGCTCGAAGCCCTCGTCCGAGAGCGGTGCCGACAGGAGCGCCGCGAAGATGATCCCGAGGACCGTGCCGAGCAGCGCGCCGATCAGGGCCGTGATCACCGCCTCGTACCGGATCATCGTGCGCACCTGGCGGCGCGACATGCCCACCGCGCGCAGCATCCCGAGCTCGCGCGTGCGTTCGTGGATCGACAGCGCGAGCGTGTTCACGATCCCGAACAGCGAGACGATCACCGCCAGCGACAACAGCGCGTAGATCAGGCCGAGCAGCTGGTTCACCTGCTGGCGCTGGCTGTCCTTCAGCTCCTGCTGGTTCTGCACCTCGACCGTCGGGAACGCGCGCGTGATCACGTCGTCCACGCGGTCCTGCACGCGGTCCACGTTCGCACCCGGGGCCACCGCCAGGAAGCCCATGCTGGGCGCGGTGCGGGCGAAGTCGGTGCGCAGAGTCTCCTGGTCCACGACCAGGTTGCCGAGCAGGTCGGCGTTGTCCTTCACCGTGCCGCGGATCGTGAAGGTGACCGTCCTCTCGGTCGGCGTCTTCACGCGCACGGTGTCGCCCACCTCGAGGTCGTTGTCCTTCGCCCAGGCGTCGTCGGCGATTGCCTCGTGCGCGCCGAGTCCGCTGAGCGTCGCCGGCGACCCCTTCTTCCAGTCGAGCGACAGCACCGAGTCCACCGTCGCCGGGTCCACGCCCGCGACGCGGATGTCGCTGCCGTCGACCTTGCCGGCCGAGGACGAGAGCGACGAGGCCGTCGTCACGCCGGGCACCCGCGCCGCCTCCTCCACCGCCTGCTGAGGGATCGGCGAGAAGCCGTCGATGTTCTGCAGGACGAGCTGGCCCTTGAAGTTGCGATCGATCGCCTTGCCGACCGACGCGTTGATGCCGGCCGCGAACACGGTCACGAACACGACCAGCGCTAGCCCGATCATCAGCGCCGCCGAGGTGGCGGCGGTGCGGCCGGGCTTGCGCATCGCGTTCTCGCGCGCGAGGCGGCCGGTCAGCCCTCGGATCCGCTCCATCGGCTTTCCGACGAGCGAGGCGAGCGGGCGCACGAGGCGGGAGCTGAACAGCGACACGCCGAGCAGGATCGCCGCCGCGCCGCCGCCGACCATGCCGGCGGCGGAGCCCGAGTCGTCGATCCCGCCGAACAGGCCGACGCAGATCAGCGCCAGCCCGCCGAGGCTCAGCAGAACGGCGAAGGCGGTGAGCACGCGGCCGCGGCGGGCCGAGCCCGGCAGATCCCCCTCGCGCAGCGCCGCCATCGGCGTCACGCGCGTCGCGCGGATCGCGGGGAACATCGCCGAGACGAGCGTGACCACCACGCCCACGAGCACGGACACGACGATCGTGCGCGTCTCGACCACGTTGCCCGTGTTCGGGAGGTCGATCCCGATCGACTTGAACAGCGCGTTGATCCCGGCCGCGAACGCGAGGCCGCCCGCCAGGCCGGCCGCCGCCCCGAGGACCCCGAGCAAGAGCGCCTCGAGCAGCACCGAGCCGAGCACCTGCCGCCGACTCGCGCCGAGCGTGCGCAGCATCCCGAACTCGCGCGTGCGCTGGGCGACCGTGATCGAGAACGTGTTGAAGATCAGGAAGGCGCCGACGAACAGCGACACGCCCGCGAACACGAGCAATGTGATCTTCAGGAAGGAGAGGTCGTCCTCGATGTCGTTCGACTGCCGCTTCGCGGACTGGGTGCCGGTCTCCACCTGCACCTGCGGCGGCATCACCTCGCGCAGGCGGTCCCGCAGCTCGACCGGTGACACGCCCGGCTCCGCGGCGATCGAGATCTGGTCGAACTGGCCGACGCGGTCGGTCACGCGCTGCGCCTCCGGCAGCGTCAGCTGCGCGATGCCGGCGCCGCCGAACGACGCGTTGCCGAGCTGCGTCAGGCCCACGATGCGGTACGAGGTCACGTGGCGCTCGCCCGCGATGCGCAGCCGCCCGCCCAGCTTCAGGTCGCCGTTGTCGGCGGTCTGCGTGTCGATCGACGCCTCGTGCGCGCCCAGCGGCGGCCGGCCCTGCTTGTAGTCGAGCGCCTCGAAGCGCTTCGACTGGGTCGATGAGACGAAGTTCGGCGCGAACTGCGAGCCGATCGGGTCGCCGTCCTTGTCGACGAACCGCGCCGAGGCGAACACCGAGCCCTCGGCGGCCTCCACGCCGTCCACGCTCCGTACCTTCTGAAGCAGCGACGCCGGGAACGCGGGCGGGCCGGTGTCCTGTTGCTCGACGTCGTTGCGCGCTGTGATCGCGACGTCGGTGCCCTTCAGCGACTCGGTGAAGATCTCCTCGAAGGAGTGGTTGATCGTGTCGGTGAGGACGTACGTGCCGGCGACGAGGGCGACGCCCAGGAAGATCGCCAGCCAGGTGGTGAAGGCCCGCAGCTTGCGCGCCGCGAGCCCGCGCAGCGCGACTCGGGTCACCCTAGGCCACTTCCTTCATCAGCTCGATCACCTCGCTGGCCGTGCCGGCCGCGGCGTCGTGCACGACCTTGCCGTCCCGCAGCACGAGCAGCCGGTCCGCGTAGGAGGCCGCCTCTGGATCGTGGGTGACGATCACCACGGTCTGCCCGAACTCGTCCACGGCGCGGCGAAGCAGGTGCAGGACCTCCTCGCTCGACTTCGAGTCGAGGTTGCCCGTGGGCTCGTCCGCGAACACGACCGCGGGGCGCGACACGAGCGCGCGCGCCACCGCCACGCGCTGCTGCTGGCCGCCGGACAGCTCGGAGGGGCGGTGCGTCAGGCGGTCGCCGAGGCCGACCGTCTCGATCAGCTTGTCGAGCCACTCGCGGTCGGGCTTCTCGCCCGCGATCGACAGCGGCAAAACGATGTTCTCCTGCGCCGTCAGGACCGGGATCAGGTTGAAGAACTGGAAGACGAAGCCCAGCTTGTCGCGGCGCAGCTTCGTGAGGTCGCCGTCGTCGAGGTCCGTGATCTCCACGCCGTCGAGCTTCACGGAGCCGGACGTGGGGCGGTCCAGACCGGCGAGGATGTGCATGAGCGTCGACTTGCCTGAGCCCGACGGGCCCATGATCGCGCTGAAGCGGCCGCGCTCGAAGGACACCGTCACGCCGTCGAGAGCGTCGACCGCGGCCGCCCCCTCTCCGAACCGGCGCGTGACGTCAGTTGCCGTGACGATTGCGTCCATGGAACGGCACTGTTGCAGGCGCGGGGCTTGCCCGCCGTACGGATAACCGGCATCATCGCCCGCCGGTGCGCCACACCCCTTACGGCAGCTGGGACTCACCCATCGGTGCGAGCGAGGTCGCTCGCGGCGGAATCAGGCTGTCCGAGCCGCGCCTGGCGGACGACGGCGCCGCCTGGTGGCTCGAGGGCAGGCCGCTCGAGGGCGGCCGGTACGTGCTGGTGCGCGACGGCGCCGACGTCACCCCGGCGCCCCTGAACGTGCGCACGCGGGTGCACGAGTACGGCGGCGGCGCCTGGTTGCTGTCGGGCGGGACCGTGTTCCTCTCGAACTTCGACGACCAGCGCCTCTACCGGCTCGACCCGGGCGGCGAGGCGCGTCCGGTCACGCCGGAGGGGCCGGCCCGCTACGCGGACGGCGTGGCCACGCCGGACGGGCAGACGGTCGTGTGCGTGCGGGAGACGCACGGCGAGGGCGAGCCGGTCAACGAGGTCGTCGCGCTGGCGGGCGACGGCGAGGCCGAGCAGCGCGTGCTCGCGTCCGGGCGCGACTTCTACTCGTTCCCCCGCCTCAGCCCCGACGGCGCCACGCTCTGCTGGACCTGCTGGGACCACCCGAACATGCCGTGGGACGGCACCGAGCTGTGGGTGGCGCCGCTCGACCGCCCGGAGGACGCGCGGCTGGTGGCCGGCGGGCCTGACGAGTCGATCTGGCAGCCGTCGTTCGGGGCCGACGGGACGCTCCACTGGGTCTCCGACCGCCCCGGCTGGTGGAACCTCTACCGCGACGGCGAGCAGCTGACCGACGAGAGCGCCGACCTCGGCTATCCGCAGTGGCTGTTCGGCGGCTCGACCTACGCGTTCCTCGACGACGGGACGATCGCCGTGATCCGCACGGTCAACGGCGAGGAGCGGCTGTGTCTGCTGCGCGACGGGGCGCTCGAGGAGCTCGACCTCCCCTACACGGCGTACGCGTTCCCGTCGCTCCGCGCACGCGGGAACAGGCTGATCTTTGCCGCGACCGGGCCGGCCGAGCCGCGCACGATCGCTACCTGGGAGCCGGACCGCGGACTCGAGGTGGTGCGCGCCGCGGGCGAGGTCGAGCTGGACGCGGGCTGGATCTCGGTCCCGCGCCACGTGGAGTTCCCGACGGCCGGCGGGCGGACAGCACACGCCTTCTACTACCCGCCCGCGAACCCGGACTGCGAGGCGTCCGACGGCGAGCGGCCGCCGCTCATCGTGCAGAGCCACGGCGGCCCGACCGGCCACGCGTCGCCCGAGCTCGAGCTGGAGATCCTCTTCTGGACGAGCCGCGGCATCGGCGTCGTCGACGTGAACTACGGCGGCAGCAGCGGCCACGGGCGCGAGTATCGCCGCCGGCTCGACGGCAAGTGGGGCATCGTCGACGTGGAGGACTGCGTGGCCGCGGCTCGGTACCTCGCGGACGAGGGCGAGGCAGATGGCTCGCGGCTGGCGATCCACGGCGGCAGCGCCGGCGGGTACACCACGCTCTGCGCGCTCGTCTTCACAGACGAGTTCGCGGCCGGCGCGAGCCACTACGGCGTGGCCGACGCGGAGACGCTCGCGCGCGACACGCACAAGTTCGAGTCGCGCTACCTCGACCGGCTGATCGGGCCGTATCCGGAGGCCGCCGAGACGTACCGCGAGCGCTCGCCGATCCACTTCGCCGACCGGCTCAGGTCGCCCGTGATCCTCTTCCAGGGGCTCGAGGACGAGGTCGTGCCGCCGTCGCAGGCCGAGGAGATGGTGGCCGCGCTGCGGGCGAACGGGATCCCGCACGCCTACCTCGCCTTCGAGGGCGAGCAGCACGGCTTCAGGCGCTCCGAGACGATCATCCGCTGCCTCGAGGCCGAGCTCTCCTTCTACGCGCAGATCTTCGGGTTCGAGCCGGCCGGCGACATCGAGCCGGTGGCGATCGAGCGCTAATCTCCATAAAGTCGGTTGACTTTCTTGGTATTGTGCTCCCGCGTGCTCGCGGACGTCCACCAACATCTCTGGGCCGAAGAGCTGATCGAGGCGCTGGCGGCGCGGACGGATCCGCCGCGCGTGCGGCGGGTCGACGGCGCCTGGATGCTCGAGGTTCCCGGAGAGGCGAGCTCAACCCTCCCTCGCGACGACGTCCACGAGCGCGGGGCGGAGGCGCGGCGCAGCGGCCTTGGGCTCGTCTGCGTCGCGCTCTCCTCCCTGCTCGGCGTGGAGGGGCTCCCGCGCGAGGAGGCCGAGCCGCTGATCGAGGCCCACGAGCGCGGCGTCCGCGCCGCCGGCGGGCCGTTCCGGCATTGGGCCGCCGTGCCGCTCGCCCACGGCGGCGACGGCGCCGACGTCGACGCCACCCTGGACCGCGGCGCGGTCGGGCTCTGCCTGCCCGCGGGCGCGCTCGCCGGGCCGGGATCGGTCGAGCGCTGCGGCCCGCTGCTCGAGCGGCTGGAGCGCAGGCGCGCGCCGCTGTTCGTGCACCCGGGCCCGTCGCCGTGGCAGCCGGCCCTCCCCGAGGCCGGACCGCGCTGGTGGCCGGCGCTGGCCGGATACGTGCCGGCGATGCACCGCGCCTGGCACGCGTGGATCGCGGCCGGCCGGCGCAATCATCCGCGCCTGCGGGTCGTGTTCGCGCTGCTGGCCGGCCTTGCGCCGCTGCACGCCGCGCGGCTCGAGGCCCGCGGCGGCCCCGCCGGCGCGGCCCGCGACCCCGGCCTCTTCTACGACACCTCCTCCTACGGCGAGGCGGCGCCGATCGACGCAATGCGCGGCCAGGTCGGAGCCGCCCAGCTGGTGTACGGCTCCGACCGGCCCGTCGCGCCGCCGCCGGACGGGCGGCTCGGCGTGCAGGCGGCGATCGCGGCACGGAACGCGAGCGAGCTGATGGCGCCGCTGCCGGCGGTGACCGCATGAGCGAGCGGGAGCGGCTGGGCGAGCCGGCGCGCGGCGAGCGCGAGCGGCTCGGCGAGCTCGCCCGCCGGCTCGCCGGCAGGCCCGAGCTGTGGGAGCCGCACGTGCGGCACGACCCCGAGGAGCGCGTCTTCCACGAGCTCGACTGCGGCGACGGCGCCGGCGCCTGGCTCATCTGCTGGATGCCGGGGCACGACACCGGCTTCCACGACCACGACGGGTCGTCGGGTTTTGTGGTCGTGCTGCGGGGCGTGGTCCGCGAGGAGCGCCTGTGCGTCGGCGGCCCGCCGATCTCGGCCATCTACGGGGCGGGCGACACGTTCGACTTCGGCCCCCACGACATCCACCGCGTGAGGCACGCGGGCACCGGGCCGACGGTCACGCTGCACGTGTACTCGCCGCGCCTGCGCGGGATGGGCGCCTACGCGATATCGCCGGACGGCCGCCTGGCGCGCCACCGGCTGCCGGAGGGCGCGGCGCTGGCGCCGCTTCCCTAGGCGCGGGCGCCGGGCCGAGCCGGGCCCCCAGCAGAGTCGAGTGTCGAGTTAGTTCCCCTCACGGGGACTAACTCGACAGTGGACCGATGCCGGGGGATTCATCGGGGGGTGGGCCGGATTCCGTCCGCCATTTCGTCGCAAACCAGCCCACCCCCCTCGGACCCCCTTGGTTGCCCGTCGTAAACGCCCGACCCGCGACGGCGCCGGCCGCGAAGCGCCAGCAGTAAGCGCCCGACCCGCCACGGCGCCGGCCCCCCGCCGTGGAATCCACCACCTAAGCCCGCAGGAACGTCAGCACCGCAAGAACCCGGCGGTGGTCCTCCGGCGCCGGCGTCAGGTCGAGCTTCCCGAAGATGCTCGTCACGTGCTTCTCCACGGCGCGCTCGGTGATCACGAGCTGCTCCGAGATCGCGTGGTTCGAGCGGCCCTCCGCCATCAGCTCCAGCACCTCGCGCTCACGCGGCGTCAGCACCTCGAGCGGGTCCTCGCGGCGGGCGCGGCCGAGCAGCTGCGACACCACCTCGGGGTCGAGCGCCGAGCCGCCCTCGGCCACGCGCTTGACGGAGTCGACGAAGCGCTCCACGTCGGCCACGCGGTCCTTCAGGAGGTAGCCGACCCCGCCCGCGGCGTCGCCGACCAGGTCGAGCGCGTAGCCCTCCTCCACGTACTGCGACAACACGAGCACGCCGGTGCCCGGGTGGCTGTGGCGGATGGCGATCGCCGCGCGCAGGCCGTCGTCGGTGTTCGTCGGCGGCATGCGGATGTCCACGATCGCCACGTCCGGCTTGTGGGCGTTGACCTTGCGCAGCAGGTCGTCGGCGTCGCCCGCCTGGGCGACGACCTCGAAGCCCGATTCCTCCAGCAACCGCACGATGCCCTCGCGCAGCAGCACGGAGTCGTCGGCGACGATCACCCGCACGGGATCCTCGCGCGCACCGTCGTGCCTCGGCCCTGCGGGGAGTCCACCTCCAGTCGGCCGTCCACCGCCGCCAGCCTATCGGCAAGTCCCTGCAGGCCCGTGCCTCGCTTGGGGTCGGCGCCGCCCACGCCGTCGTCCGCCACCTCCACGACGAGGCGCCCGTTCTCCCGCCCGAGGTTCACGACGGCCTGGCTGGCGTGCGCGTACTTGGCAACGTTCGTGAGCGCCTCGGACACGACGAAGTAGGCGGCGAGCTCCTGCGCCTCGGAGAGGTCGGCGCCGGGGTCGCCGATGACCTCGACCGGGAGCGGCGCCCGGCCGGCGAGCGTCGCGAGCGCGGGCGCCAAGCCGCGCTCGGTCAGCACCGCCGGGTGGATGCCGCGCGCGAGCTCCCGCAGCTCGGCGAGCGCCTCGTCGAGCTCGCTGCCGGCGCCGTCGATCAAGACCTCGGCCGCGACGGGGTCATCGCGCAGCTTGGAGCGGGCCAGGCGCAGGTTGAGCGCCATCGAGACGAGCCGCTGCTGGGCCCCGTCGTGCAGGTTGCGCTCGAGCGCGCGGCGGTCCTCCAGGCCGGCCCTCAGCATCCGCGCGCGGGACTCGCGCAGCTCCTCGACCTTCGCGCGCAGCTCGGCATCGAGGCGCTCGTTCTCGAGCGCCAGCGCCGCGGCTGCCCCGGCCGTGCGCACCAGCTCCGGGTCCTCGAGCAGGGACGCGTCGTGCACGATCGCCGCCACCGGGCGGCCCTCGCGCTCCACCGGGGACACGGTGCGGCCCGTGCCCGGGTCGGGCAGGTCCACGGCGTGGCCGCGGGCGTCGACGTAGCGGCGGTCGTCGGGGATCCAGTAGAGGAGCTCGAGCGACGGATCGCGCAGTGCGCGGCTGAGGGCCTCGCGCATCTCACCGCGCGGCGGCGCCTCGCCGAGGCGCGCGATCAGCTGGCCCACGGCGCCGCCCTGGATCATCCGCGAGCGGACAAGGGTCGCGAGGAACAGCCACGGCACGAGCCCGAAGGGGATCAGTGCGGCGATGAACGCGATCTCGGCGACCGTGTCGCCGGTGCCGGTCGTCTGCACCCCGATGCTCACGAACACCGCCACCATCAGCGCGACGCCGGCGGCGTAGACCGGCACCACGAACCGCCGCTCGGCCTCGGTCGCGTCTCGCCAGCGGCGCACCAGGCTCACGGCGACGACCACGATGATCACGAGCGCCACCACGTTGATCAGCAGGCCGTAGACGTCCACCACGCTCGAGTTCGCCTGGATCAGGAAGACGTTGTGCGGGCAGTTGTCGCACCCGAGGTCCCTGGGCTCGGCGAACAGCCAGAGCGGGAGCACCCCGATCGTGGTCAGCAGGTAGCCGACCGTGACGAGCCTGCGGTCGAAGCTCGACCGCAGGCGCCCGGTGGGGAACGCGAGCAGGAGGTGCACGCCTGCCACGAAGAAGACCGAGCCGAGCATCTGGCCGACCGTGAAGAGGAGCGGCGTGTCGGAGAAGCCGAGCGCGCCGAGGAACCAGGCGAAGCCCGTGGCGGCCATCAGCGCCCCGACGCGGTTGTCCGGCCGGCGGGCCCACGCGAACAGTCCGACGCCGATGAAGCCCCACCCGAGCCAGAGCGTCATCGCGACCCACAGGCCGGGGAGCAGGATGAAGTCGCTGGTGGCGGTGAGGGTGGCGTCGAGGAGGCCGAACCCCACCCCCGCGGCCGCCAAGCCCAGCAGCGCCCGGCGGAACGGGCTCACGGCAGAAGCGCCTCCAGGGCCTCGCCGGACAGTTCCGCCTTCGGGATGAACCCGAGCGCCCCGCTGCGCGCCGCCAGCGGGCCGATGTCCTCGATCCCGCGGCTGGACACGAGGATCACCAGCGGGCAGTTTCCGTTCGCGGTCAGCCGCGCGGCGACCTGAAAGCCGTCCATGTCGGGCAGCTGCACGTCGAGCAGCACCAGCTGCGGGTGGAGCTCGGCCACGGCAGTAAGCGCACCCGCCCCGTCCTCCGCCTCGCCGATCACGTCGAACCCCTCGGACTCGAGCAGCATCCGCGCACTCGAGCGGAAGCTCGGGTGGTCGTCGACTATGAGGACGGTGCGGGCCATGTGGTGCAGATTCTCGTCGCGATCGCGCCTTTAGCCAATACGGATACCCGCACCTGCTCGTTTCAACGACGCGCACATATCATCAGGCGCCGATGGCGTCCGTCAGCACCGAACCGCTCGCGGCTCCGCCGACCGGCGTCCCGGTCGAGATCCGCGGCGAGCCGCCACCGCCCCACGGCGGTCCGATCGCGCTGCTGCGGTTCATGCGGCGGAAGGGGATGCTGAACCTCAAGTACGCGCGGCTGATCCTGCGGCTGGCCGCTTGGAAGCTGCGCCTCGGAAGGCGGCTGAAGCTCGACGGCCTCTCGTTCATCGGCCCCGGCTGCTCGCTCGAGGTCGGCAAGGGGGCGCGGCTCGAGCTCGGCCGCTGGTGCTGGATCGGGCACGGCACGAAGCTGCGCTGCCACGAGGGCGTCGTGACGATCGGCGCAAAGACCGTGATGGGCCAGGAGTGCACGGTCTCGGCGTTCCAGCACGTGTCGGTCGGGCGCGAGTGCGTGATCGCCGACCGCGTGATGCTGATCGACTTCGACCACGGCATGGTCGAGGTGGAGCGCCCGATCCGCGTGCAGGGGATCTACAAGCGCGACGTCAGGGTCGGCAACAACGTGTGGATCGGCTACGGGGTGGCGATCCTGCGCGGTGCGACGGTTGGCGACAACTCGGTGATCGGCACGAACGCGGTCGTGACGAAGGACGTGCCGGACGACGCCGTCGTGGGCGGGGTGCCGGCCCGCCTGATCCGCATGCGGCGGGCGCCGCGGCGGATGCGCTGGCGCTAGCCCGCCGCGTCGTGCTCCGCGATCAGCCGCTTCGGCGCGCGGATCCGCCATGCCTCCTCCACCAGCTCGGCCAGCTCCTCGGGGTCCACTGCGTCCAGTCTGATCAATACGGCCGGGTAGCCGTCGTAGTGCGGCGTCGTGAAGAACGCCTCCGGCTGGCCCTGGAGCAGGGCCTCACGCTCGCCCAGGTCGGTCACGCGCAGGACGAGCGCGTCCGGACCGGTGCGCATCCGGCACATGAACTTGCCGCGCACCTTCAGCGCCGGCGTGCCGTACGAGGTCGAGACCTCCACGCCCGGGAAGCGGAGCCCGATCTCGATCACGTCGTCCCAGGTCGGCATGACGCTCACCAGAGTACGAAGCAGCCGCCGACATCATCCTTTCGGTCGATGCCCGCGCCCCCGCGCGCGCCTACCTTGTCCCGAAGTGGAGGAGGCAGATCTCGAGTGGGCCTATGGGGCCGCCGTGAAAGCGGCGGCCGGCCGGGAATCGGCGGGGCGAGCGACTCGGCGGGCGGTGAAGCGCACCGCGGGCGCCGGCCGCCGCGAGCTGATGGCCTCGGCGGTCCGCCTCGCGGTCGCGGACACCCCGTGCGCCTCGCTCGCGATCCTCCCGCCGCCCCAGCGGGAGGCGATCGCTCTCGCCCGCATCGTGGGCATGGGCGTGGACGAGATAGCCGGCGTGGTCGGCGCCCACCCGCGCGTGGTCAAGGCGCGCCTCACGTCCGGCCTGCGCGCGCTCGCCGCCGGCGGCCTCCAGGTCAGTGCATGACTCAGAGCCTCTCAGCCGAGATACCGTGCCGCGAACGCGGCGGCCTCGGCGCGGTTGCGCGCGCGGAGCTTCTCGAGGACGTGGCGCACGTGAGTCTTCACGGTGGGCTCGCTGATCACGAGCCGCTCGGCGATCTCGCGGTTGCGCAGTCCGCCGGCCAGCAGCGCCAGCACCTCGCGCTCGCGGTCGCTCAGGGCCTCGAGCGGGTTCTCGCCGCCCTCCATGTCGGCGAGCATGCGGCTCGCCATCGCGGGAGCGATGCGCGGCTCGCCCCGCCCCGCCTCGAGCACGGCGTCCAGCAGCTCGCGCGGCGGCATGTCCTTCAAGAGGTACCCGGCGGCCCCCACGCGCAGCGCGGCGTAGAGGTCGCTCTCCCGCTCCGACGCGGTCAGGATCAGCACCTCGATCGCCGGATGGCGCTCGCGCAGGATCGCGCAAGCCTCGGTGCCGCTCACCCCCGGCATCGAGAGGTCGATCAGCGCGACGTCCGGCGCGCGCCGGTCGGCGAGCGCGAGCGCCTCCCTGCCGTCCGCGGCCAGACCGACCACCTCCACCCGCTCGTCCGACCCCAGCAGCGCGGCTGTGCCCTCGCGCATCAGCCGATGGTCGTCCGCAATCAGGACTCGAGTGACGGGCACTGACGCGAAGTATGGTGGAGCCCACGGTGTCGCAGGAGAGCGCCCCCACCTGCCCGTCCCAAGGGCTCGCCGGGCGCCTTCAGCCCGAGGTGGCTGCCGGGCTGGGCGCCATCAGCCGGGTCGCCCGGGCGCTCACGGGGCCGGGCGCGCTGACCGAGGTCGCCACCCGCGCGCTCGACGAGATGCGCGCCGCCCTGGACCTCGAGACCGCGGTGCTCTACGTGCCCGACTCGGACGGCCGGCCGGTCCTGCGCCGCTTTCTCCACTCCGCCGACACTGACCCGGCCGCCCGCCCCGAGCTGGTGTTCGACGAGGAGGCCTGGCGCCTGGCGGTCGCCGGCGGCCACCCGCTCGTGTTCCACGACGCCGCCGGCTGGCTCGTGGACAACCCCTTCGAGCCCGCGGCCCGCTTCTGGTTCGCGCTGCCGCTCGGCGCCGCCGGCGAGCTCGTGGGCGTGGTCGTGGCGGCCCGCGCCACCCCGGTCTTGCTCGACCCGACCACCCTCACCGTGCTGATGCTGCTCGGCGACCAGCTCAGCGCCGGCATCGCGACCGCGCGCCTGCGGCAGGAGCTGCAGCGCAGCGAGCTCGAGCGCGAGCGCATGCGGCTGGCAGCCGAGGTGCACGACGGGCTCGCGCAGGACCTCGCCCTGGCGATGCGCGAGCTCGCGTTCCTGGCCGAGGACCCGCCGCGGGCGCAGGCCGAGGAGAGCCGCCGGCGCCTCACCGAGGCGGTCGCGGCCGCCCACCGGCTGGTGCGCGCCCGGCTCGTCGACCTGTCTGCCTCCCCCCCGCTCGGCGGCCTCGCGCCCGCGGTGCGGGACGTATGCGGCGAGTTCTGCCGCCACGGCCTCGACGTCGATCTCGACTGCCCGCCCGAGCACCTGGAGGCCTCGCCCGAGCAGGCCGCCGCGGCGATCCGGATCCTGCGCGAGGCCTTGACGAACGCGGACAGGCACGCCGAGGCCTCTCGCGTGGAGGTGCGGCTCGAACGCCGGCGGGGCGCGCTCGAGCTGGCCATCGCCGACGACGGACACGGCTTCGACCCCTCCGCGCGCGTCGCCGAGGGCCACCTCGGCCTCGAGCTGATGCGCCGCCGCGCGCAGGAGGCGGGCGGCGAGCTCAGCCTGACGACCCGGCCCGGAGGAGGCACGACGGTCGCCCTGAGGCTACCTTGACGCCGATGCGCGCCACGGGACCGGGCGTGGACTTCGAGCGGGTGGTCGCCGACCACTCCACCTGCCCGCACATGGCGATCCTGCTGGACACCGTCGACGACGTCGCGCCCGCGCTCGCCTCCTTCTACGGCCTCGGCCTCCGCCGCGGCGGCTGGCTGTTCCACCGTTCGATCCCGGGCCGCGCGGGCGAGGACCGCCGCGCGCTCACCGCGTCCGGGCTCGAGGTCGCCGCGCTCGAGGAGGAGGGCCGCCTGGAGGTCAACGAGATGCCGATCACCGACCCGCCGGAGACCTGGGCCGACCCATGGCTGCCGGTGATCGACGAGCGCCTGCGGGACGGCTACGCGGCTGTGTGGTGGTCGCGCTTCCCGATCGGCCCCGCCGAGGACCACTTCAGGGCCGCGCTCCGCTACGACCGCTACTGGGATGCCGCGATGGCCGGCCGGAAGGCGGTCTCCCTCTGCGTGTACATCGTCGGGGACCTGCCCGCGAGCGTGCGCGAGGAGCGCATCGCCGAGCTGCGCGCCATGCACGACGCCACGTTCTCGGCCCCGCACGACGGCGAGACGAGTGTGACTCCCCGCATGTAGGCGGTGCGGATCTCCGCACCGCCGGCGGTGGCCCCCCGCACCGCCAGACACATGCAGACCGGATAGGACGGACCGCCGCGCCGATCGAGACTGCCCGCATGGCAACCACCCCCCAAGGAGGACTCGTGCAGCCGAAGGGCAACATCGCAGCTCGCGCCGGGCGCTGGAGCGCTCGTCATCGCAAGACCGCCATCTTCGGATGGCTCGCCTTCGTGGTTCTCGCGCTCGTGATCGGAACGTCGACCGGCATGAAGACGCTGAGCGACGACGAGACCGGGGTCGGCGACTCCCAGAAGGCCACCGAGATCGTAGGCCAGGCATTCCCCAAGAAGGCGTCCGAGAGCGTGCTCGTACAGAGCGAGAAGCTCCACGCCACGGACGCGCGGTTCCAGGCGGCCGTCTCGGACGTGTCCGAGCGCCTGGCGAAGGTCCGCTACGTCGAGAACCTCGACCGTGCCGAGATCTCGAAGGACCGCCACTCGGCGCTCGTGAACTTCGACATCAAGGGCGACGACGACCAGGCCAAGACGCGCGTGGACAAGCCGCTCGCCGTCGTCGCCCAGGTCCAGAAGGCCCACCCCGGCCTGCGGGTCGAGGAGGTCGGCTCCGCCAGCGCCGACAAGGCCCTCTCGAAGGCGTTCGAGGACGACTTCAAGAAGGCGGAGGTGAGCTCCCTGCCGCTGACGCTGATCATCCTCGTGATCGCGTTCGGCGCGCTCGTCGCGGCCGGCATCCCGGTCCTGCTCGCGCTCTCCGGCGTGGGCGCGACGATCGGCCTGCTCGGCCCCATCAGCCACATCTCGCCGGTGTCCGAGTCGATCAACTCGGTCATCCTGCTGATCGGTCTTGCCGTCGGCGTGGACTACGCCCTCTTCTACATCCGGCGTGAGCGCGAGGAGCGCGCGGCCGGCAAGTCGGAAGAGGCCGCACTCGAGGCCGCCGCGGCGACCTCTGGCCGCGCGGTGATGATCTCCGGCCTGACCGTCATGGTCGCCATGGCCGGCATGTATCTCGGCGGCGCGAAGGACTTCGCCTCGTTCGCCACCGGCACGATCCTCGTGGTCGCGATCTCCGTGCTCGGCTCCCTCACCGTCCTGCCCGCCGTGCTCTCGAAGCTCGGCGACCGCGTGGACAAGGGCCGCATCCCGTTCATCGGCCGCCGCCGTCGCGGCGTCGGCGAGTCGCGAGTGTGGTCCGCGGTGCTGAACCGCGTGCTCCGCCGTCCGCTCGTGTCGGCGGTCGTGGCCGTCGGCCTGCTGGCCGCCCTGGCCCTCCCGGCTCTCGGCATGCACACCGCCGAGTCCGGCGTCGAGTCGATCCCGCGCGACCAGCCGGTCATGCGGACCTACGACCGCGTGCAGGCCGCGTTCCCGAGCGAGCACCAGGCCGCGGACGTGGTCGTGAAGGCCGACGACGTGACGTCGCCGAACGTGCGGCACGCGATCGCCGACCTCACCAACCAGGCCTCGACGAGCGACGACTTCGTCGGGGCGGCCACCGTCGACGTGAGCCCGGACCGCACCGTCGCGGACGTGTCGATCCCGCTGGCAGGCGACGGCAACGACTCGAAGTCCATGGCGGCGGTGGCCGAGCTCCGCGACGAGCTCGTCCCCGCGACCGTCGGCCGGGTCGCCGGCGTGGAGACGGTCGTCGGCGGTGACACGGCCAGCACCAAGGACTTCAACGACGTGATGAAGTCGCACGTGGTGTGGGTCTTCGCCTTCGTCCTCACGATGGCGTTCCTGCTGCTGATGGTCACGTTCCGGTCGATCGTGATCCCGGTCAAGGCGATCGCGCTCAACCTGCTGTCGGTCGGCGCGTCCTACGGCCTGCTGGTGCTCGTGTTCCAGAAGGGCTGGGGCGAGTCGCTGCTCGGGTTCCACTCGAACGGCGCGATCACCGCCTGGCTGCCGCTGTTCCTGTTCGTCGTCCTGTTCGGCCTCTCGATGGACTACCACGTGTTCATCCTCACGCGGATCCGCGAGGCGTTCGACCGGGGCATGACGAGCGAG
>DASXAA010000144.1:0-9785 GCA_036407035.1 Thermoleophilaceae bacterium
CAGCGGCCGCCTGTCGCCCGACACCTTCGGCGACCGCGTCGATCGCGTGCTCGGGGCCCGGCATCGGCAGGAGATCGACGAGGCGGTGGCCGACCTGACGACGCGGGGCGGCGTCGCGGCCCGGCTCGTGGAGCGCGTGTCAGGCTTCACCGCTGCCATCGAGGCGGCCTGGCGCGAGCCGAGGACGGTGCGGCTGGCACTGCCGGCGGCGTCCACCGACCTGATCCTCGGGCGCGGCCCCGACTGCGACTGCGTGCTGTCGCATCCGACCGTCTCCCGCCGTCATGCCCGCCTGCGCCGCCGCGGCGGAGCGTGGCTGCTGACCGACCTTGGTTCCACGAACGGGACGGGTCTCAACGGGTGGCGGGTCGGCGAGGAGGTCGAGGTGCGGCCCGGCGACCGGGTGAGCTTCGGCGGCGCCCGCTTCCGTCTCACCGCGCCTGAGTAGCCGGCTCTACGCCTCCGCCGTCCAGAGATCCTGGGCGGTGCCGTCGGCGAGGTGCTGCTCGTAGATGCCGACCTTCCGCGTGATGACCCGCAGGCACTCGTCGAGCTCGGCGAGCTGGTTCTCCACGCGTCGTTGCTGCTCCCGCAGCAGCTCGAGTCGCTCCGACTCGTTCCCCGGCCCCTCGCGCACCAGCTCCGCCAGCCGGCGGATCTTCGCCAGCGGCATTCCGGACGCGCGCAGCTTGATGCAGATCCGCAGCCAGTACACCTCGTCCGGGCTGTAGCGGCGGCGGCCGCCTGTCCCTCGCGCCACCTGCTGGGTGAGCATCAGGCCCTCGCGCTCGTAGTACCGCAGCGCGTGCACGCTCAGCCCCGTCTCGCGGGCGACGTCCCCGATTCCCAGTTCTTGCTCGAGCTCGGTCATGACTCTGACGATTGGCCCTTGACCTAGAGGGCACTCTAGATCGTAACGTGCAGGCCATGACGTATTCGGACCACCAATCCGCGCCGGATCGCCGCCGGCGCCGGCTGATCCTCGGGATCTGCTCCACGAGCCTGCTGATCGTCGGCCTGGACGCGACGATCGTGAACGTCGCGCTGCCCGCCATCCAGCGCTCGTTCGACTCCACGCTGTCCGGATTGCAGTGGACCGTCGACGCCTACACGCTGGTGCTGGCGAGCCTGCTGATGCTGGGAGGCTCGACCGCGGACCGCCTCGGCCGCCGGCGCGTGTTCCAGGCCGGCCTGGCGCTGTTCACGCTTGGCTCGCTGCTGTGCGCGCTGGCGCCCAGCCTCGAGCTGCTGGTCGCCTTCCGCGTACTGCAGGCGACCGGCGGCGCCATGCTGACCCCGGTGGCGATGTCGATCGTGCGCAACGTGTTCGAGGACCCGCGCGAGCGCGCGCGGGCGATCGGCGTGTTCGCGGCGATGTTCGGCATCTCGATGGCGCTCGGCCCGGTGCTGGGCGGCTCACTCGTCTCCGCGATCTCCTGGAGGGCGATCTTCCTGGTCAACCTGCCGGTTGCGCTGGCGGCCATCGTGCTGGCCGCGGTGTTCGTGCCCGAGTCCCGCGCGCCGCGGCCGCGGCGCATCGACCCGGTGGGCCAGGCGCTCGTGATCGCGGCCCTGGCCACGCTCACCTACGCGATCATCGAGGGCGGGCGAGCCGGCTTCGGCTCGGCGGAGATCGTGATCCTGCTGGCCGTCGCGCTCGCGTGCCTGGCGGCGCTGGTGCTCTACGAGCTGCGCCGGCGCGAGCCGCTGCTCGAGATGCGCTTCTTCACGAGCGCCCCGTTCGCGGGCGCCGCCGCGATCGCCCTCTTCCTCTCCGCGGCCCTCGGCGGCTTCCTGTTCATGAACACGCTCTACCTGCAGGACGTGCGCGGGCTGTCGCCGATCAGCGCCGGCCTCTGCATGCTGCCGACGGCAGCGATGATGATCGTCTTCGCGCCGGTCTCCGGCCGCCTGGTGGGCCGCTTCGGCGCGCGCCCGTCCATAGTGGCCGGCGGCCTGGCGGTGCTGGCGGGCGGGCTGATGCTGACCGGCCTCGCGCCCGCGACCTCGGTGCCGTTCCTTCTCTGCGCCTACGCCGTCTTCGGCCTCGGATTCGCGCTGGTGAGCCCGCCGATCGCCAACACGGCGGTGTCGGGCATGCCGCCGGCGCAGGCCGGCGTGGCAGCCGCGGTCGCCTCGACCAGCCGCCAGGTGGGCCTGACACTCGGCGTGGCCGCGTTCGGCGCCATCGCCGGAAGCGGCCTGGCCGGCGCGATCGGCCCCGAGTTCGCGGAGGCCACGCGCCCCGGCTGGTGGATCGTGGCCGCGCTGGGACTCGCGGTGGCGGCGCTCGGCTACGTGACCACGACGAACTGGGCAGAGGCGACCGCGCACCGGGCGGCGGAGCGGCTGGAGCAGCCAACGCGACCCGATCGAGACCAACGCCGGCGCGCTGCGGGCGCAGCGATCAGCGCGAGGTGATGTCGACTTATGGGTGCTATGGCACCCAAAAAGCGACATCAGCCGGGGAACAGCGCAACCGCGCGGTTGCGAAAGCCGGCCCCACGGTCGCCCGCGTAGGCGCCGCGGGCGGCAGCGGCGCCGGGAGCCAACCCCTGGTTGCCCGCCGTAAGCGCCCACAGCGCCACGACGCCACGAGCTCAATCCAGCAAGTTCTCGAGCCCAACCACAGGCGATCGCTCCAAAGCCCCCACCCGCCGCACCGCCAGCAGCACCCCCGGCATGAACGACTCGCGCGAGATCGAGTCGTGGCGGATCGACAGGGTCTGGCCGAGCCCGCCGAACAGCACCTCCTGATGCGCCACCAGCCCCGGCAGCCGCACCGAGTGGATCGGCTCGTGCACGTTCCCGCCGGCCTCCCGGATCATCAAAGCGGTCCGCGCTGCCGTTCCCGACGGCGCATCCACCTTGCCGTCGTGGTGCAGCTCCACGATCTCGCACTCCGGCATGTGCCTCGCCACCTGCCGCGAGAACTCCATCATCAGCACGGCCCCGATCGCGAAGTTCGGCGCCACGAACAGGTTCGCGGTCCCCACGCCCGACAAGGAAGAGAAGTCCGCGCCGGTCGTGCCCATCACACAGTGCACCCCCGCCTCGAGGCAATGACGCGCGTTCTCCAAAGCCGCGTCGGGCCGCGAGAAGTCCACCACCACGTCGGCGTCGCCGAGCACGTCCACCAGCGCCGTGTCCAGCAGCGGGTCGGCGCGGCCCACCAGCGCCATGTCCTCCGCCCCCTCGACCGCCCCGCACACCGTCTGGCCCATGCGCCCCGCGGCACCGGAGACGGCTACGTTGATCACGCGGCCTGGGCCAGCCCCGGGTTGACCGTTTCGAGGGCCGCCCGGAACGCGTCCTCGTCGCCACCCACGCCCGCTGCCGACATCCGGTCGGGCCGCCAGAGCTCCTGAGCCAGCGTGACGACGTCCTCCATCGTCACGGCGTCGAACGCGGCCAGCACCTCGTCGACGGTCAGGATCGGCACCTCCATCAGCACCGAGCTGCCGAGCCGGTTCATCCGCGTCAGCGTCGACTCCATCGAGAGCACCGTGCGTCCCTTGACGTTCTCGCGCGCCCGCTCGAGCTCGTCCTCCGACACGCCGTCGTCCATCAGCCGGTGCAGCTCGGAGCCGATCACCTTCATCGCCTCGCCCACGTTGTCGGGCCGCGTGCCGACGTAGAGCGCCACCTGGCCCGAGTCGGCGTAGTGGCTCACATACGAATACACGGAGTAGGCGAGCCCGCGCTTCTCGCGCACCTCCTGGAAGAGCCGCGACGACGTCGAGCCGCCGAGGATCGTGTCGAGCACGCGCAGTGCGAAGCGGCGGTCGTCCCCGCGCGGGATGCCCGAGCCGCCCAGGCAGAGGTG
Source organism: Thermoleophilaceae bacterium (assembly GCA_036407035.1). GTDB lineage: Bacteria > Actinomycetota > Thermoleophilia > Solirubrobacterales > Thermoleophilaceae > JACVRW01. The sequence goes on from DASXAA010000144.1 coordinate 3,827, forward strand.
GTACTGCTCGGTGTCCTTGCGGTGGAAGCGCACGACCGGCGCGAACCCGTCCGGCGACGGCGGCCGGGCGGACACCTCGCCGCCTCCCGCGTCGTCGAACGCACCGCTCACGAGCGAGACGACCCGCTCGTGGTCCAGATTGCCCGCCGCCGCCACGACGATCCCGCCGGGCACGTAGCGCGCGTCGTGCCACGCCGAGATCTCCGGCACCGGCACGGACGACACGACGTCGGCGCGCCCGATGATCGGCCGCCCCAGCGGGTGGTCTCCGAAGATCGCGCTGGCGAGCACGTCGTGCACCTTGTCCTGCGGCTCGTCCTCGTACATGGCGATCTCCTCGATCACCACCTGCCGCTCGGAGTCGATGTCGGGGTACACCGGCCGCAGCACCATGTCCTGGAGCACGTCGAACGCGCGCTCCAGGTGCCCGTCGAGGAAGCGCGAGTAGACGGAGGTGGTCTCCTTGCCGGTGCCGGCGTTCACCTCCGCCCCCATCGCGTCGAACGCCTCGTCGATCTCGCGCGAGCTGTAGCGGTCCGTGCCCTTGAACAGCAGGTGCTCGAGGAAGTGGGAGAGGCCGGCCTCCCCCACGCCCTCGTCGCGCGAGCCGGCGCGGATCCAGAACCCGAGCGCGATCGAGCGCACCGAGGGCATCGCCTCGGTGACGACCCGAACGCCCGAGTCGAGCGTTGTGAGCCTGGCGGGCTCGGTCACGCGCCTACCGGTCGCGATCGCGGTCGCGCCGCGGCCCGCGGTCACGGTCGCGGTCCCGGCGGCCGCCGTCGCGTCGGCGTCCGTTTCCGCGCCCGCCGCGGTCGCCGCGCGGGCCCTTGTCGCCCGTGCCGACGCTCGCGAGCTCCTCCGGCGACTTGCCCTGGATCTCCGGGTCGTCCGCCAGCCGCAGCCCGATGCGCCCGCGCTCGCGGTCGACCTCGACCACGCGCACGCGCACCTCGTCGCCGCGGTTGAACACGTCCTCGACCGTGTCGGGCCGCTGGCCCGGCGCGATGTTGGAGATGTGCAGCAGGCCGTCCGTGCCCTTGGCGAGCTCGACGAACGCGCCGAAGGTCGTGGTCTTCACGACCTTGCCGGCGAACTCGTCGCCGACCTCGACCTCCTTGGTCATCGACCGGATCCGTTCCACGAGCGCGTCGCCCTGCTCGCCCGTCTGGGCGTAGATGCGGACGGTGCCGTCGTCGTCGATGTCGATCTCGGCGTCGAACTCCTCGGACAGCGCCCGGATCGTCTCGCCGCCCTTGCCGATGACCGCGCCGATCTTCTCGGTGTCGATCTGGATCGCGCTGATGCGCGGGGCGTACTGCGAGAGCGCCTCGCGCGGCTCCGCGATCGCGTCGCGCATCTTCTCGAGGATCGCGAGGCGCGCGGTCTGTGCCTGCGTGAGCGCGTCGCGCAGGATGTCGAACGTGACGCCCGCGATCTTGATGTCCATCTGGAGCGCGGTGATGCCCTCGGACGTGCCGGCGACCTTGAAGTCCATGTCGCCCAGGTGGTCCTCCACGCCCGCGATGTCGGTCAGGACGATGTAGTCGTCCCCCTCCTTGATCAGGCCCATGGCGATGCCGGCCACCGGCGCCTTGATCTTCACGCCGGCGTCCATCAGCGCCAACGTCGAGCCGCACACGGACGCCATCGACGACGACCCGTTCGACTCGAGGATGTCCGACACCACGCGGATCGTGTACGGGAACTCGTCCACCGGCGGCACCACCGGCACGAGCGCCCGCTCGGCGAGCGCGCCGTGGCCGATGTCGCGGCGCTTCGGGCCGCGCATGAAGCCCGCCTCCCCGACCGAGAACGGCGGGAAGTTGTAGTGGTGGAAGTAGTGCTTGGCCTCGAGCAGGCCGAGCGTGTCGAGCCGCATCTCGTCGCGCGTGGTGCCGAGCGCCGCGACGGAGAACGCCTGCGTCTGGCCGCGGGTGAAGATCGCCGACCCGTGCGTGCGCGGCGCCACTCCGACCTCGATCCAGATGTCGCGGATCTCGTCGGCGGCGCGGCCGTCCGGGCGGCGCTTGTCCACCGCGATGCGGCGGCGGATCGTGTCCTTCTCGAGCTTGTCGAACGCCAGCTGCACGGCGGCGCGGCGCTCGGGGTCACCCTCGGGGTCCGGGGCGAGCGTGGTGAGCGTCTCCTCCTCCACGCGCGCGACGGCGTCCTGGCGCTCGAGCTTGTCGACCACCTGCGTGGCCTCGTCGAGCGCCGCGCCGAAGCGGTCGCGCAGCTCGCCGAGCACGCCCTCGTCCACCTGCGGCGGGGTGACCTCGACCTTGTCCTTGCCGGCCTGGCGGCGCAACTCGTGCTGGGCCTCGCAGAGTCGCTTGATCTCGGCGTGCGCGATGTCGAGCGCGTCGAGGATCTCCGCCTCGGTGATCTCGTTGGCGCCGGCCTCCACCATCAGGATGGCGTCCTCGGTGCCCGCGACCACGAGGTCGAGCGGGCTCTCGAGCAGCCACTCCTCGTCGGGGTTGACGAGGAAGTTGCCCTCGGCGTCCTGGCCGATGCGGACGGCGCCGACGGGCGCCGGGAACGGGATGTCGGACACCATCAGCGCGGCGCTGGTGCCGTTCATCGCGAGCACGTCGTAGGGGTGCTCGTGGTCGACCGACATCGGGATCGAGACCAGCTGCGTCTCGCGCGTCCACCCCTTCGGGAAGAGCGGGCGCAGCGGCCGGTCGATCATGCGGGCGGTGAGGGTCGCCTTCTCGCCGGCGCGGCCCTCGCGCCGGAAGAAGCTGCCGGGGATCTTGCCCGCGGCGTACATGCGCTCCTCGACGTCCACGGTCAGCGGGAGGAAGTCCACGTCGCGCGGGTTCCCCGCCGTGGCCGTGCAGAGCACCTTGGTCTCGCCTGCCGTCACCACGACGGCGCCGCTCGCCTGCTTTGCGAGCTTGCCGGTCTCGAAATCGATCGAGGTACCGCCGATCTCGAGCGAGACCCGGCTCACGTCATCAGTCATTACTGTCCTTTCGCGCCGTCTCCGGTTGGCGGCGATGGCCTGTACTTCTCGGTACGAACCCGTGGAAGGCTAGCAGCGGCCCCGCCGCCACCCCGCTCTGCAAGCGGCTTCACGCGCGCAGCTGCGCGAGCAGCTCCGCGCCCGGCACGCCGGGGTGCGCGGCGCCGTCCACGAACAGTGTCGGCGTAGTCGTCACCCCCGCGCGGATGCCCGAGCGGAAGTCGCGCTCCACGCGCTCGGCGACCGCGTCCGAGCGGCGGTCGCGCTCGAAGCGGTCCACGTCGAGCCCGAGCCGGCGCGCCCGCTCCCACAGGTGCGGGTCGTCGAGATGGCCCTGGTCCTCGTAGAGCGAGTCATGCATCTCCCAGAAGCGGCCCTGCAGCGCGGCCGCCTCGGCCGCGTGCGAGAGCACCCGCGCGCGCGGGTGCTTCGAGACCACCGGGAAGTGCCTGAACACCCGCCTGACCGCCACGCTCTCCAGCAGCCCGTGCGTGCGCGCGCAGTACGGGCACTCGAAGTCCCCGTACTCGATCACGAGCGGGCCCTGTCCGCGGACGTGGTCGTCCGGGCCCGGCTCAGGCGGGGGAGCGCTGCTCCAGCGCGTCGAAGATGAGGTTGGCACCCGGGATCTCCAGCACCGGCGACTCGTACGCCCACTCGACGTTGCCGTCGGGCCCCACCATCACGAGCGCCCGCCCGGCGAGGCCGTGGTCCTCGAGCCAGACACCGTACGCGCGCGCCACCTCGCCCTTCGGGTGGAAGTCGGCGAGCAGCGGGATCGTCACGCCGAGGTGGTTCTGGAACGCCTTGTGGCAGAACGCGCCGTCGACCGAGATCCCGACCAGCCTGGCGCCGCGCTCCTCGAGCTCGCCGAGCACCTCCTGGTACACGTTGAGCTGGTCCGTGCAGACGGGGCTGAAGTCGGCCGGATAGAAGACGAGCACCACCCGCTGCCCGCGGAAGTCGGACAGCGACACCTTGTTCCCGTCCTGGTCCGGCAGCGTGAAGTCCGGCGCCGGCGAGCCGGGCTCGATCATCGACGCAGACCGAGGTCCTGGATGAGCTTGCGGTAGCGGTCGATGTCCGACGCCTGGAGGTACTTCAGGAGCCGCCGCCGCTTGCCGACCAGCATCAGGAGGCCGCGCCGCGAGTGGTGGTCCTTCTTGTGCTCGCGCAGGTGCTCCGTCAACTCGTTGATGCGGGCTGTCAGCAGCGCCACCTGGACCTCGGTGGACCCGGTGTCGCCCTCGCCGCGACCGTACTTGTCGACGATCTCGCGCTTTGCCTCAGTGGTCAGGCTCATCGAGGGCGAAACCGTAGCAGGCGCATAGCCTTGCGCCATGAACGAGCTGACCCACTTCGCCATCAACGCCGAGGACACCGCGGCCGCCGTTCGCTTCTACGAATCCGTCTTCGGCTGGGAGTTCGAGCGCTACGGCGAGCACGACTTCTTCCGCAGCCAATCCGCCGGCCCGGCGACCTGCGCGATCCAGGGGCGGCGCGAGCTGATCCCCGGCGTCAGGACCACCGGTTTCGAGTGCACGATCGAGGTCGACGACGTGGACCGAGTGGCGGAGGCGGTTCTCGCCGCGGGTGGCCGGGTCGTGATGGAGAAGAGCGCGATCCCGGGCGTCGGCGAGGTGGTGTTCTTCGCGGATCCGGATGGGAACGTCGCAGGCGCGATCAGGTTCGACGCCGTGTAGCGCTACTCGCAGAACGCGATGATCGGCACGCCGATCAGCGTGACCCGGTGGGTCTTCGTGCTGACCGCGAACACGATCCGGCCGCCGCCGTTCTTCGGGATGCGCACGAGCGTCAGCAGGAACGTCGAGTCCGTGCTGTGGTCGACCTTCGCCTTCGGGAATGCGCGCTTGATCCGCGGGATCGTGGCGCCGATCCCCACTCCGCGCGCCTTCGCGCCACCGCGGATCGTGATGTCCGTGACCTTGCGCGGCTTCCGCAGCGTGTAGTTGACCTGGCCCTTGAGCGGCGCGAGCAGCCGCGCCGAGCGCGTGGTCGGGCCGCCCAGCTCGCAGCCGTGGTGGATCCTCCCGACGCGCCCGGCCCGGCGCAGCGAGCGATGCGTCGCGCCGAGCTTGACGCCGTCCACGCCGCGCGCCGTGATCCTCTTCGCCGGGGCGGCGGAGCCGGTCTTCGCGGGCGCCTCCGCGATGCCGAGCGCGACGGCCCCGAGGGCCACCACCGCCGCCACGATGCCGAGCAGACGAGCGTTCACGGGCTGGCGGCAGAGTACCGCGTGCGCCTGCAGATCTCCTCCGCCTGCGCCAGGTCGCGCTGCATCTGCTCGACGAGTGCGTCGACCGAGTCGAACCGCTTCTCGCCGCGCATCCGCTCGACGAAGGCGATGCGGAGCGTCTCGCCGTAGAGCTCGCCCTTGAAGCCGATCAGGTGCGCCTCGATCACCACGCCGCGGCCGGTGTCGAACGTGGGGATCACCCCCACGCTCACCGCCGCCGGGTAGCCGTGCGCCCAGGCCGCGTACACGCCGTGGCCGGGGTGGATGTAGGCGTCGTCGGGGACGAGGTTCGCCGTCGGCACGCCGAGGTCGCGGCCGCGCTGGTCCCCCTTCACGACCTCGCCCTCGAACAGGTACGGCCCGCCCAGGAAGTCGGCCGCCTTCCTCACGTCGCCCGCGGTCACGAGCCCGCGCACGTGGCTCGACGAGACCGTCTCGCCCGCCACCTCCACGAGCGGCGCCACGCTCGTCTCGAACTCCGAGTGGGAGCGCAGCAACGCGGGGTCGCCCTTGGCGCCCTTGCCGAACCGGAAGTTCTCCCCCACCGCCACACGCTCCGCGCGCAGCCGCTCGATCAGCACCAGCCTCACGAACTCCTCCGGCGGCTGCGACGCGAACTCGCGGTCGAACGGGATCACCACCAGCTCGTCCACGCCGAGGCCGGCGATCAGGTCGCGCTTGACGGCCGGCGGGGTCAGCAGCTTCGGCGCCGCCTCGGGGCGGATCAC
>DASXAA010000145.1:0-11303 GCA_036407035.1 Thermoleophilaceae bacterium
CGGCGCGCCCTGGCACCCCACCGCAGAGTAGTGTCACGCAACCCACCGGCTCTACAATTCCCCGGGTGCTCCCCCGCACCTACGACAACCAGGTCTGCTCGATCGCCCGCACGCTCGAGGTGATGGGCGACCGCTGGACGGCACTCTTGATCCGCGACGCCTTCCTCGGCAGGCGCCGCTTCGACGAGTACCAGGCGAGTCTCGGCTGCGCCCGCAACGTGCTCGCCGACCGCCTCGCCCGGCTGGTCGACGACGGCATCCTCGAGAAGCACATCTACAACGAGCGGCCCGAGCGCTACGAGTACCGGCTGACCGCGAAGGGCCTCGACCTCTGGCCCGTGCTGATGACGCTGATGAAGTGGGGCGACACCTACGCACCGACCGAGGGCGGGCCGCCCGTGCGGATCGTCCACCGCGACTGCGGCGGCGAGATGACCGAGCGCCTGACCTGCTCGCTCTGCGGCGAGCCGCTCGAGCCGCGCCTCGTCCGCGCCGAGCCGGGGCCCGGCGCCCCCGTCAGGGCCTGACGCCGACCACCGCCCAGCGGCGCCCGGCGAAGCGGTACGAGCACGTCGCCAGGCGCACGGCGATCAGCCCGAGCAGCCCCGCCCACACCCCGACTATCCCCCAGTCGAACGCCAGCGCCGCGAGCGCGACCGGCACGTAGACGGCCACCGAGGCGAGCATCGCCCACATCAGGAAACGGGTGTCGCCGGCGCCGATCAGGATCCCGTCGAGCGCGAACACCGCGCCGTTCGCCGGCTGCATCAGCGCGAACAGCGGCCAGATCTTCTGCGCCTGGTCGACCACGGCCGGGTCGGAGGTGAACGCGCGCGGCAGCACGTCGATCAGCACCAGCATCACGACCGCGAAGGCGCCCCCCACGACCACCGCCCACTCGATCATCCGGCGCGCGGCGCGGTAGGCGCCGTCGGCATCGCCCGCGCCCAGCGAGCGGCCGACGATCACCTGGCCGGCGATCGCGATCGCGTCGAGCACCAGCGCCAGGAACACGAACAGCTGGAATGCGACCTGGTGCGCCCCGAGCGAGTCCTCCCCCACGCGCGCCAGCACCGCGCTCGCCACGATGAACGACGCGTACAGCGCCGTCGTGCGGACGAAGATCTCGCCGCCGATCCGCATCAGCGGCCGCATGCTCGCCAGGGACGGCCGGCGCGAGTCCGCCGGCGTGGCGAGCAGCGCGCGGGCGAACGCCGCCCCCATCCCCGCCTGCGCGATCACGGTCGCCCACGCCGACCCGGCGAGGCCCCACCCGAACCCGTAGATGAACAGCAGGTTCAGGACCACGTTGACGCCGTTCGCGACCACCACGATCACGAGCGGCGTGCGCAGGTCCGACATGCCGCGCAGGAACCCCTGGCCCGCCAGCGCGATCAGGGCGAAGGGCAGGCCGAGGGCCCCGATGCGCAGGTACATCACCGCGAGGTCGCCCGTGCGGCCGTCGCCGCCCATGAGGTCCACGAGCGGGGCCGCCACCCCCGCCAGCAGCGTCACGAGAAGGAGCCCGATCGCGGTTGACAGCCACAGCGCCTGCGCGGCGATCCGGCCCGCCGCGGCCTCCTCCCCCGCGCCGTGCAGACGCGCCACCTGGGCGGTGGTGCCGTAGGTCAGGAAGTTGAAGAGCGTGAACGAGGCTGCGAGCAGCGTGCCGGCGATCGCCGCGGCCGCGAGCTCCTCGGTGCCGAGGTGCCCCACCATCGCGGTGTCGGCGAGGATGTAGAGCGGCTCGGCCGCCAGGGCGCCCAGCGCGGGCACGGCGAGACGGAGGATCTCGCGGTCGTAGGGCGAGCGCAGCGGCACTAGTCGAGCACGAAGTAGTCGCGGTGTACTGCCTCCTCGGTCGCCCGCGGCAGCACGTCGCGCACCTGCTCGGTCTTCATGCCCTTGATCAGCCGCAGCTCCCCCGCCGAGTAGCCGGTGATGCCCTTGCCGACCCGCCTGCCCTCGCAGCAGACCTCCACGGCGTCGCCGGCCTCGAAGTCGCCCTCCACGCCGGTCACGCCGACCGGCAGCAGGCTCGTCCCGCGCTCGCGCAACGCCCGCTCGGCACCCTCGTCCACGGCGAGGCGCCCCTGCACGGGCTTCGCGTACTTGAGCCACAGCTTGAAGCTCGAGACGCGCCCGCGCTGCGGGTGGAACCTCGTGCCCGCGGGCTCGCCCGCGAGCGCCCTCGCGACCTGCTCCGGGTCCGTGCCGTCGGTGATCGCCGCGGGGATCCCGGCCGCCGTGGCCATCTCGGCCGCCACCACCTTCGACCGCATCCCGCCCGAGCCGAGCGGTGAGGTCGACATCCCGATCTCGTAGCGCTCGAGCTCGTCCGGGGCGCGCACCTCGGCGATGCGCTCCGCCTCCGGGTGGTGGCGCGGGTCGGCGCTGTAGAGGCCGTCCGTGTCGGTCAGCAGGACGAGCCGGTCGGCGCCGATCAGGATCGCCACCTGCGCGGCCAGGAAGTCGTTGTCGCCGAACGAGATCTCGTCCGTGGTGGTCGTGTCGTTCTCGTTGATGACCGGCACCACGCGCCAGTCGAGCAGCTTCCGCAGCGTGTGCCGCGCGTTCAGGTAGTGCGTCCGCGCGGACATGTCGAAGAACGTGAGCAGCACCTGCGCGCTCTTCACGCCGCGCTCCTGGAGCAGAGCGTCGTAGGTGCGGTAGAGCTTGCCCTGCCCGACGGCCGACGCCGCCTGCAGCTCGTCCATCGCCGACGGGCGCATCGGCAGCCCCATCAGCCGCATCCCGCGCGCGATGGCGCCGGAGGTCACGACCACCACGTCGTCGCCGCCCCGGTGGCGCTCGGCGACCCGGTCGCAGATCGCCGCGATCACGTGCGAGCGCACCTCGCCGGCGTCGTCGGCGACGATGCTCGACCCCAGCTTCACGACCACGGTGTCCACTAGTTGCCGGAGCCTCCGGCGATCTTCCAGCGCCCGTCCTCCTGCTTCAGGCGCAGCAGCTGCGTGAGCGTCTGGCCCTGCGCCTCGATCACCGCGGTCACGTTCGCCTTGTCGCCGTCGACCTCGGTCCTCTTGATCCTGATCAGCTTGACGCGCGGGTTCTTCGTGTTCTTCAGCAGCCTCTTGCAGGCCTCGCCGGCCTTGTCGCCCTTGGCCCCGGTCGCCTCCTCGAGGAACTCCTGGGACACGACCTCGTCGCAGAACTTGTCCGCGTCGCGCTCGTTGGTCGCCTGTACGAAGTCGCGGATCGTCTGGGCCGCGTCCTCCCTACTGTCGGCGGCGCCGCCGCCGCATGCGGCGAGCCCGGTGCAGGCGACGATCAGCAGTGCCAGTGCGCGGCTCACGCGCGGAAACGTATCTACCGGAACGGCGCGCCCGGATCGAGCTCGAACACGATGCCGGCGATCTCCACGTCGTCGCCCGGCTCGAACCCTGCCGCCTCGAGGGCGCGGATCACGCCCATCGCGCGCAGCCGCTCCTCGACGTACCGCAGCGCCTGCTCGTTCTCCACGTCGTGGCGCGCGATCAGCCGCTCCACCCGCTCGCCCTCCACGCGGAAGGCGCCGCCCGGGGTGCGCTCCACCCGGAAGGCGTCGCCGGCGCCCGGGCGGTAGACCCGGTAAACGGCGGGCACGGACTCGGCCTCGGGCTGCGCGTCGGCCGGCGGGACGTGTTCGAGCAGCGCCGCGGCGAGGCGGTCGAGCCCGGCGCCCGTGGCGGCCGAGGTGGACACCACCTCGAGCACGCCGCCGCCGAGGCGCTCGCGCCACTCGGCCTCGGCCTCGCGCACCCGCTCCTCCGGCACGAGGTCCGCCTTCGACAGGCACAGGATCCGCGGCAGCGAGGCCAGCCCGTGGCCGTGCTCGCGCAGCTCGCTCTCGACGGTGGCGAAGTTGTCGCCCGGGTCGGACCCGTCGAGCGGCGCCAGGTCGAGCACGTGCACGAGCAAGCGGCAGCGCTCCACGTGCGCGAGGAACTCGTGGCCGAGGCCGGCGCCCGCGCTGGCCCCCTCGATCAGGCCGGGGATGTCGGCGAGCACCAGCTGGCGGTCCTCGAACTCGAGCGTGCCGAGCACCGGCTCGACGGTCGTGAACGGGTAGTCCGCCACCTTCGGGTGCGCGCGCGTGAGGCGCGCGAGCAGGGAGGACTTGCCCGCGTTCGGCAACCCGACCAGCCCCGCGTCGGCGAGCAGCCGGAGCTGCAGCTCGAGCGTGCGCTGCTCGCCCGGCAGCCCGCGCTCCGCGAACCGTGGCGTCTGGCGCGTGGCGGTCGCGAAGTGCTTGTTGCCCCGGCCGCCCATCCCGCCGCGGGCGACGACCGCGCGCTGGCCGCCGGTCACGAGGTCCCAACGCGTGCCGTCCGACGGGTCCTCGGCAACGGTCCCCGGCGGCACGCGGACCTCGAGCGCCTCGGGCGTGGCGCCGTGCCTGTTGGCGCCCTCGCCGTGGCCGCCGCGGCGGGCCTTGAAGTGGCTGCCGCGCCGGAAGGCGGAGAGGTCGCGCAGCGACGGGTCGCACACGATCGCCACGTCGGCCCCGCGGCCGCCGTCCCCGCCGTCCGGCCCGCCCTTCGGCACGTGCGCCTCGCGGCGGAAGGACACCACGCCGTTGCCCCCGTCGCCGCCGCGGACGAAGATCTTCGCGCGGTCGTGGAACACGCCGTCAGTGGGCGAAGCCGCCGGCGGGAGGGCCGCCCTCGCCGAGGCCGGCGGGAGGGCCGCCCTCGGCGCGCGGGGCGGCGAAGTCCGTCTGGCCCGAGCGGGTGAGCCGCGCGACGAGGTCCTCGTCGGCGGGGATGAGCCCCGACGCCGGCAGGCGCCGCAGCAGCTCGCGCCAGCCGTCGTGCTCGGCGTACGCCTGCTCGAGCAGAGGGCGGGCGTCGTCCTCGCGACCGCCGAGGGCGAGCGCCACGCCGTGCCAGAAGGCGAGCTCCGAGTTGTCCGGCTGCGACTCGTGCGCGGCCGAGTACTCGGCCAGCGCGGCCTCGTACTCACCCCGGGCGGCCAGCTCGTCCGCGACGTCCACGCGGTCGTAGGCGCGCTTCATCTCGAGCAGCCGGCGCAGCTCCGCGAGCGGCTGCGGGTGGTCGTCCACGCGCAGGTCGGCGGTGCGGTCCTCGAGCGGCTTGCCGGTGGCCTTCGCCTTGACGACGAGCAGCGCTGCGGACTGGCGGCCACGGATGTCGCCCCCCTCGCCCTCGGCCGCGTCCAGGGCGGCCAGCAGGCGGTCGCAGAGATCGCCGTCGGTCGCCCGGTACGCGTTCAGCATCGCGTCCCACACGGTCGGCAGGGCCATCATGTTCGCCTGGACGGTCACCTGGTCGCCCACGCGGTGGCCCGCGGCCTCGATGCACTTGCCGCCCGTGTGGACCGCCACGCGCCCCCAGCGGTCGACCATCGCCACCTGCCGCACCGACTCCTGCGGGTCGTCCGCCAGCAGGCGGTGGAGCGACTCGGGCGCGCTCTTGCCGCTGCCCATCAGCTCGAGGCCGCGCGGACCGTAGGCGGGCTCGACGATCGACTGCGTGGCGACCGCGCCGACGCCGGCCTCGGCCCAGCTCACGATCGCGCCGACGCCGAAGAAGTGCGACTGGACCGCTACCCCCAGCTCGCCCGTCTGCTGGTCGCGGGCGACGATCGAGTAGGTCATGGCCCGTCCTGGGCCGGCGTCAGCCGTCCTGCGGCTCTACGGAGATGACGCGGCCGCGGCGACCCGTCGAGAACTGCACGGTCCCCGCGCGCGCGGCGAAGATCGTGTCGTCCTTGCCGATGCCGACGCCCTCGCCCGGCTTGAAGCGCGTACCGCGCTGGCGCACGATGATCTCGCCGCCGCTCACGGCCTGGCCTGCGAACACCTTCACGCCCAGCCGCTGGGCGTTCGAGTCGCGGCCGTTGCGGCTCGATCCGAGGCCCTTCTTATGAGCCATCCTCGTCCTCCTGCGTCTTCTTCGCGGGCCGCCTGCTGAGGAGCTTGATGTCGCCGATCTCGAGCCGCGTCAGGTCCGAGCGGTGCCCCTGGCGGCGCTTGTAGCCGCGCTTCGGCTTGAACTTGAGCACATGGATCTTGGGGCCGCGCTCGTGGCCGGCGACGACGGCCTCGACCTTCACCTTCTCGAGGTCGGCGCCCTCGAAGACGGCCTTGTCGCCTTCCGCGAACAGCAGCGGCTGGAGGTCGACCTTGTCGCCCTCGTTCGCGCGCAGGCGATCGACGACGATCGAGTCGCCCTTCTCGACGCGGTACTGCTTGCCGCCCACTCTGACGATCGCGTAGCCCATGGAAAGTGAAAACGCCGCACGTCGGCGCCGGTGGCGAGTGTAGCGAGTGCGGGCGGGGACGGGCCCGCCTCGCGCGCGAGCGCGGGCGCCGCGCGCCCAAGGGGCCGAGCGGCTCGCGCCCTTGACGGCCGGACTATCTCGATATATCGTTAACTGTCGATGACAGTCTCACCACCGGAGGAGAACCGAATGCATGCATTCGCAGACAGATGGATCGGCGGCCCGCGGCACCTGCGCATGTCGGGCCACCGCCGCCACGGCCCGGGCGGCCACGGCGGCTGGGGCCACGGCTTCGACCCGCGCGCCTTCTGGGGCCCCTGGCGCGGCGGTCCGGGGGGCCGGCGCGGCCGCGCCCGGCGCGGCGACGTCCGCGCGGCGGCCCTGCTGCTGCTCGCCGAGGAGCCGCGCAACGGCTACGGGCTGATGGAGGAGATCGAGCGCCGCAGCGGCGGCGCGTGGCGCCCCAGCCCCGGCTCGATCTACCCCGCGCTGTCGCAGCTCGAGGACGAGGGCCTCGTGGAGGCCGACGAGGGCGCCGGCCGGCGCTCGTACCGGCTGACCGACGAGGGCAAGTCGTACGTCGAGGAGAACCGCGAGCAGCTCGGCAGCCCGTGGGACGAGGCCAGCGAGGGCGTGCCCTCTGACTTCACCGAGCTGCGCAACCTCATCGGCGGCCTCGCGATGGCGACCATGCAGGTCGCCCAGTCCGGCAACGAGGAGCAGACGGCGGAGGCGAAGAGGATCCTCGCCGACGCGCGCCGCGCCCTCTACCTGATGCTCGCCGAGGAAAGCTAGACCGGCGCCGGCGCCCGCCGGCGCCCCTGGGCGATCGCGAGGCCGGCAGCCACGAGCGCCGCGCCCGCGATCGCCCGCGCCGTTATGGACTCCGAGTAGATCAGGGCGCCCAGCACGAGCGCGCCGAACGGGATCAGCATCGCGATGAACGAGATCGCCTGGGCGGTGAGCGTGCGCAGCAGCACCGTCAGCAGCACGAACGCCACGGCCGAGCCGATCAGCGCCAGGTAGGCGATCGAGCCGATCGCCTTGGCGCCCCACACGGCGTCGCCCCAGTCCTCCGAGAGCCCGGAGGCGAGCAGCAGCAGGAGCCCGCCGCCCAGCATCGCCCAGCCGTTGAGGACGACGGCGTCCACCCCCTCCCCGCGCCGCTTGATCGACACGTTCCCGGCCGCGGCGCCGACGGGCGAGAGCAGCACCGCCGCCGCGCCGATCGCCGCCTTCTCCTCGGAGCCCAGCGAGATGCTCTCCGCGAAGGCGAGCGAGAGGCCGGCGAGCGCGACCAGCACTCCGGCCAGCAGCCGCCCGCTGAGCGGCTCGTCCGGGAGCACCACCCCGGCCAGGAAGGCGACGTACAGCGGCAGGACGCCGAACAGCACCGCGGTGAGGCCCGACGGGATGTACTGCTCGCCCCAGTAGACGAGCCCGTACGTGAACGCGAACGGCAGCAGCCCGAGCACGCTCGCCAGCAGCCAGTCGGTGCGGAGCGAGCGCCCCGTGGCGACCGCGAACCCCAGCAGCGAGACCCCGGCCGCGGCGAACCTGATCCCCGCCCCGAGCAGGGCCGGGCAGTCCTCGAGGCCGATCTTGATCGCAACCCAGGTGCTGGACCAGATGACGACGAGGACCGCGTAGAGAACCAGCGCGGTCCTGCGGCTCACGCCCGGCCGGCGACTACGCCGCCGCCTTGCGCCGGCGCCCGCGCCCGCCGCGGCGCCCGCGCCTGCTGCGCCGGCGCTCGCCGTCGCCGTCGCCGTCGCCGTCCTCCGAGACGGCTGCCATGCCCGGCGGCGGGTTCACGAGCGACGCCTGCGCCGCCGACCGGCCGACCTTCTCGATCCGCACCATCGTGCGCTCGCCCACCATCGGCGCCGCGCCCGTGACCGAGACGATGTAGCCGTCCAGCTTCGCGACGGCGTCGTCGTCGTTGTACATGTGCGGCTCCTCGATCTGGACGAGCACCTCCTCGCCCTCGCGGAACGGCAGCGCGCGCTCCTCCACCTCGTCGACGGAGCCCTCGAGCACGACGTCGAAGTGGTCGATCGGCAGCGCCTCGGTGCCCTCGAAGTGGAAGTGCTTGCCGGTCTCCTGCTCGATCTCCACGATCGGCCCCGGCACGCCCTGGCCACCGACGAGGATCGCCGCCACCTTCGGGTTCACGCGGATCAGGAAGGCGGCCGGCTTCGGCCGCTCGACCGCGAGGTCGCGCAGCCAGCGGTCGACCTCGATCGAGACGGTCTCCTCGGACAGCACCACGCCCTCGCCCTCGCAGGTCGGGCACGTCTTCGTGAGTATCTCGCGCACGCCGTCGGTCACGTTCTGGCGCGTCATCTCGACCAGCCCGAGCGGCGAGATCTCGACCACGTAGGTCTTCGTGCGGTCCTCGTCGAGCGCCTTGCGCAGCGTCTTCAGCACCGTGTCGCGGTTGCGCGCGCGCGACATGTCGATGAAGTCGATGACGATGATCCCGCCGATGTCGCGCAGCCGCAGCTGGCGCACGACCTCCTCGGCGGCCTCGAGGTTCGTCCTCGTGATCGTGTCCTCGAGCTTGGCGCCGCGGCCGCGGCCCGTGAACGACCCCGAGTTGACGTCGATCACGGTCATCGCCTCGGCGTAGTCGATCATCAGGTAGCCGCCCGAGGGCAGGTCCACCCGCCGCTTCAGGACCGACTCGATCGCCTCCTCCACGCCGTAGCGCTCGAACAGCGGCTCGTCGCCCTTGTAGAACTCGAGCCGCTCGAGCAGCTCCGGCGCCGTGCGGTTGAAGAACGACTCGAGCCGGTGGTGCTGCTTCTGGTCGTCGACGATCGCCTTCTCGAACTCGCCGGAGAAGATGTCGCGCGCCACGCGGACGGACAGGTCCGCCTCCTGGAACACCATCTCGGGCGCGCGCGTCTCCTTCGCGCGCTGCTGGAGCACCTCGTGCAGCTTGTGGAGGTACTTGATCTCGCGCTCGAAGTCCTCGCGCTTGGCGCCGTGGGCGGCCGTGCGGACGATCGCGCCGCCCTTGCCGAGGTCCACCTTGCCGACGGCCTTGCGCAGCCGGTCGCGCTCCTTGTCCTCGAGCCGGCGCGACACGCCGACGCCCTCGCCCTGCGGCACGTACACGAGGTAGCGCCCGGCGATCGAGAGCTGCATCGAGAGCCGCGGCCCCTTCGTCTTGAGCGGGTCCTTGATCGCCTGGACCACCACCTCCTGGCCAGGCTTCAGGAGCTCCGAGATCCGCTTGCCCTTGCCGCCCGTGCGGCCGCGCCGGGCGACCTGCACGCCCTCCATGACGATGTCGTCCGCGTGCAGGAAGCCGTTCTTGTCGAGGCCGATGTCGACGAACGCCGCCTCCAGCCCCGGGAGGACGTTGTCGACCTTGCCCTTGTAGACGTTGCCGACGATCGAGCGCGAGCCGCGCCGCTCGATGTAGAGCTCAGCTACGCGCCAGTCCGGCTCCTTGGGCGCCTGCTTGCGCCTCCGTCCCCCGGAGCGGCCTCCCTGCCGACTGCCGTCCTCGGCGCCGGGCGGGGTGCCCTCCGCTTCCAATATCGCAACTCGCGTTTCGCCACGGTCGACCGTGACGAGTACCTGCTTTCTCAAACCTAAGCCTTTCCATCCGTCTCAGAGGCCCTTGGCCGCCGCGGTGTCGCGCGCCTGCGCGTATATCGACTGCAGCAGTCCGATGGCCATCAATGTCACCAGCACCGACGAGCCGCCGTAACTGACGAGCGGCAACGGGACGCCGGTGATGGGCATGATCCCAATGGTCATGCCCACGTTCACGAAGATCTGGAACATCAGCATCGCCGTGATGCCGCCGGCAATCAGTGCGCCGTACAGATTCTTCGACATCGTAAGGATACGCAGCGCTCTCCAGATCAGGAGCGCGAAGAGGGACAGCACTATCGCCGCCCCCACGAAGCCGAACTCCTCGCCCACGACCGAGAAGATGAAGTCGGTGTGGTGCTCGGGAAGGAAGTCGAGCTTCGTCTGTGTGGCGTCGTCGCCGCGGCCGGTCTTTCCCCCCGAGCCGATCGCCGTCAGCGACTGGTTGATCTGATAGCCCTCCTCCCGCGGGTTGTCCGTCGGGTTGAGGAAGGCCGTCAGGCGGTCCACCTGGTACGGCTTCAGCACCTCCACGCCCACCGCCGGCGCGGCCACCAGCACGAGCGCCAGACAGGCCGCCCCGATCGCCGCGAGCGCGGCGAAGTGCGTCCATTGCGTGCCGGCCACGAACAGCACCGCCAGCGCGATCGCCACGTACACGAGCCCCGACCCGAGGTCGGGCTGCGCGACGACGAGCGCCGCCGGGAAGAGGGCCAGCAGCATGATCCTGCTCGTGGTGTCCCGCTCCCCGACGCGACGCGTCCGGTCCACCATGAACGCCGCCAGCGTGACCACCAGCAGCACCTTGCCGAGCTCCGAGGCCTGGAAGTTGAAGAACCCCACCTCGATCGCCCGCTTCGAGCCGCGCGCGGCCGAGCCCGCCCCGTACACGAGCACGATCGCGCCGATCATCAGCCCGTAGATGCCGAGCTTCCACTCCCGCAGGCGGGAGTAGTCCATGCGCGAGATCAGCAGCATCAGCACGAGGCCCGCGCCGGCGTACATCACCTGCCGCGTGGCGTAGTACTTCGGGTCGCCCGCGATGTCGTCCTGCGTCGCCGTGCCGACGACGTAGACGCTGCACGCGAGCAGCCCGATCGTGGCGAGCAAGAGCAGCGGGTCCAGCCGCGGGACCCACCGCCGCGTGTCGCGGAAGTCCTTGACCTGCGTTCCGAGGGACGCGGCGCTCATCAGTCCGAGGGCCCCCCCGAGCCGCCCTCGTCGTGCTTCACGTTGAAGAGCGTGGCCAGGATCGAGCGCGCCATCGGCGCGGCGGTCTCGGCACCGAAGCCGCCGGCCTCGTCGGTCACCGCCACCACGTACTTGAAGTCGGGCCACGGCGCGAGCGCGATGTACCACGACTGGTCGGCGCGGCCGGGCCCCTTCTCGGCCGTGCCGGTCTTGCCGGCGACCGGGATCGGGAAGCCCGCGAACACCGGCGTCGAGGT
>DASXAA010000146.1:0-45967 GCA_036407035.1 Thermoleophilaceae bacterium
CCTCCGGTCTACTGTCGCCCGGGCCTGCCATGCGGGCCTTGACCCTACCCAAGTCCCCGGCAGGCC
Organism: Thermoleophilaceae bacterium; assembly: GCA_036407035.1. Lineage (GTDB taxonomy): Bacteria > Actinomycetota > Thermoleophilia > Solirubrobacterales > Thermoleophilaceae > JACVRW01. The sequence goes on from DASXAA010000146.1 coordinate 67, forward strand.
ACCACCCATCGTGCGAACGGCTCAGGCATGCGTCGGCGTCCGCGCCGGAGGCACGTAGCGTTGCGCGTCGAAATCTCACGACGTGGACGAACGCTCGCGCGAGGTTGAACGGCGTCTCGAACTGCCGCTCCTCGCATTCGCGCTCCTGACGATCCCCGCGATTGCGCTCGACGCCCCCGGCGTGGACGAGCCATACAAGACGAATCGAGAACCGCCTCGACAAGATCATCGCCCGCTCGGCTCGATTCAGCGCCACGAGGCGATCGTGTGGGCGGAGTCCGTGCCGCCGTCGATGGTGCCCATCGTCGTCACGCTCTTCAACCGGGCCGTGGACGAGGAACTGATCGACCGCAATCCGTTTCGCAAGCTCGGCAGGCGCACCAAGGGGCGCTCCGACGAGGCGCCGCCGACCGAGGAGGAGTTCGACAAGCTCCTTGACGCCTGCGCCGCCCTCAAGGGCTACGCGGGGCAGATGCGAGCGCTCGTGATCTTCGCCGCCCACACCTGCATGAGGCCGGGCGAGTTGTTCGCGCTGGCGTGGTCGGATATCGACTTCAAGGCGAACCGGGTGCACGTCGCCCGGCGCGTTTACAAGGGCTCGCTCGATCTCCCGAAGTCGAACGAGGAGCGCACAATCGCCCTGCCGCCAGCCGCCCGCGGCGCGCTGCTGCGTCAGCCGACCCGTGGCCGCGTGGACGGACTCGTGTTCGCCTCGAAGACGGGCAAGCCGCTCTCGCAGCCGACGCTCTCCGGCTACTGGTCGCAGGTAAAGGCGGCTGCCGGGTTGGAGTTCGACTTCTACCTGGCGACGAAGCACTACGCCGTCCACCTGCTCTACAAGCTCGGGCTCTCGAAGCGCGCCATCGCCGCTCAGACGGGCTGGTCGGAGGGCGCCGTCGAGAAGCTGCTGCGGGTCTACGGGCACGCCGATCTCGTCGCGCTCGAAGAGGTCGATGCGCTCTACGCGAAGGTCGTTCCGCTGCGAGCATTGTCCGGAGGAGCCCAAGCGTGACGCGGGCGTCGAATGACGAGCGCTGCAACGAAGCCTGGCAGGGCTACCTGCGGGAGCATGCGGACCGCATTGGACGGGAGTGGGACGAGTATTTGCACAGGCACGAGCAGAAGCGCTCGTGGGCGCCGCACAAGGAGCGCGTGTTGCGGAAGCGCTTCTGGGAGAGAGAGGAACAGCGCTTCAAGAGCCGTTGGCGCCGCGCGGAGCTTCGTAAGGAACGCGGCATCGCGCCGCACGCGTGCTGGGGCCTACTTGGGCTCTCTGCGCTGATCTTCACGCTCTATGTAGCGATCCTCGGTGCCCCTATCGAATCGTGGTGGGATGTTCCCCTGGGCTTTGTATTCGCGGCCTTCCTCGCCTGCGTGGTCTACGGCCTCATCGCGTGCGTTGTCTCACTTGCGGCGAGTGCCCTAGGCAGCGATTCAGCCCTGATGGATTGGGCGTATCGAAAGGGTTGGTGGGTCTGATTTCCCGATGCACGTTCCTATGCACGGGCGGGCTGAACCCGCTTCCAGAGCCGATCTGATCCAGTCGCCCCGACTACAGGAAACCGCTGGAAATCCAGCGGTTCCTTGCGTTCGGCGTCAATCCTTCGGCACCGATGTGAGGAGGCCGGCAAGCTCCGCACGTCCCGAGATTCCGAGCTTGCGGTACGTGCGCAGCAGGGTGTTGTCGACGGTTCGCACGGAGACGACAAGCCGTTCGGCGATCTGGCGGCTTCCCAGCCCGCGCGCGGCGAGCAGGGCGATCTCGTGCTCACGGGGTGTCAGCTCCTCGGCCTGGGGAGCGCCGAGCAGCGTCGGCGGCAACGCGCCCTCGCAGCCCTCGAGGAGGACCATGGCCCGTCGGCTTGCCGTTCGGGCGCTGTCGGCACGCCCGGCCTCGCGGTGCGCGGCCGCCGAGGCGCCCGCTGCCTCGGCGGCGAGGAGCAGCGCGTCCATCTCGGCGAATCGCTCGGCGACCGCCAGGAGGCCCGCGCCGTCGCGGTCGACGCGAGCCTGCGCGTGCGCGGCGGCGATCTCGGCGAACGCGCCGTCGACCGGGCCGGCCAGGGCGGCCAGGCGCGGCGCCGCGGCCGACGGCTCGCCGAGTCGACACAACTCGTGAAGCGCCTGCACGGCGAAGCCGTCCTGGGCGCGGGATTCTGCAAGGTCGGCCGCCGCGACGGCGAGCTCTCGCGCCCGGGACATCTCACCGTTCGCCGCGGCGCTCCACGCTCGTGCGAGCTCGGGGTCGTTCCCGAAGAGCCGGTTTCCCGGCCAGGGCGCGCGCCCCGTCTCCTCGGCGGCTTGGCGAGCCATCTGGACGTCGCCCGCCTGAGCGGCGGCCTGAGCGAGTCCGCTCAGCACCGGCACCAGGAAGCCGGTCACGTCCGTCTCGCGCAGCAGCGCGGCGCTCTCGCGAAGCCAGTGGAGCGCCGAGCGGACCCGGCCGCGAGCAAGCCACGCCGAGCCCAACAGAAACGCCGCCACGGCCGTGTTCATCTGCGAGCGCATGGGCAGCTCGCGCTCGTACATCTGCTCCGCGGCGCCCGTCGCCTCGCTGAGGCGACCCGCGAGTCGCAGCGCGAGCGAGCGCGCGCCGAGGAGCTGCGCCTCGTGCAGCGGCTGCTCGTCACGGTGACGGCGCGCCTGCGGTTGGAAGGCCTCGACCACCGCCAGGGCCTCGTCGCTGCGACCGCGCGTCGCAAACGCCATCGCCACCGCGACCGCGGCGCGCAGCCGGACCGGCTCCGACACGCCGGGGGACGACAGCAGCGGATGTGCCCCCTCGAGCGCAGGCGACGGCCGACCCTGCGAGCACGCCAGCCAGGCGCGCTCGACAGCGAGCTGCACGCGCAGCTCGTGACTCGAGACGGCCCGCTCGGCGCGAACAAGCACCCCATCCGCCTCGGCCGCCCGACCGAGCGTGAAGAACAAGTTCCCCGCGCGCGCCAGCGCCACCGCCACCCGCTCCTCATCGGCCGACCCCTCGCCCTCGAGGCCGGCAAGCAGCTCCTCGGCCTCGACCGCCCGACCCGTCCCGGCGAGGCCGCGCGCGAGCGCGAGCCGGGCGGAGAAGCCGCCGCCCGCCTGCAGGGCGGCCCGGGCGAGGCGAGTCCCGAGCGGCCAATCGTAGGCCGCGACCGCACGCCTGGCCGCGCGCACGAACAGGTCCGGGCCGCCCGAGCCGCCCGACTCGAGTCGCCACACCGCCACCCTCAGCAGGTCACCGCGCCGCCGCGCTCCCTGGGCCTCGACCGCGTCCGCAAGCCGCCGCCGAATCGCGTCCAAGCGTGTTCGGGGAAGTCGCGCCCGAACCACCTCGCCGTGCAACGGATGGGCGACGTCGACCAGGCGGCGCCGGCCGTCGGGCCGAAGCTCCACGACCTCCTGGGCCTCGAGGTCCTCCAGTGCCGAGATCTCGGCGGGCCCCAGCAAGCCGACCTCCAGCGGCGCGCCGATCGCCACGACCTCGAGCACGTCGTGCCCGGGCGCGCCCAGCGCCGCGAGGCGCGTGCCCACCAGCTCGGCAAGGCGCGTTCCCACCGCCACCTCACCTCGCCAGCGCCAGACGCCGCCCATCTCGACCAGCGCACCCCGATCGAGGCCATAGCGCACGAGCTCGCGCAGGAACAGCGAGTTCCCTCGCGTCAGCTCCCATAGCGCTCGGACGCTGCGCCCGTCGACCGGATCACCGAGCACGGCCCCAAGAAGGTCCTCGACCTCGGGGCGGGAAAGCTCCTCGAGCTCCACGAAGGCGCACAAGTCGTCCTTCCACAGCGCCCGCAGCGCATCCGGCACCGGCACGTCCCGGCGAGCGCTCACCACCGCGAAAGCGTCGCCGGCCGCAACGAGCTGGTGCACGAGGGCCGCGGATGCCTCGTCCAGCAGGTGCCCATCGTCGACGCACAACACCAGCCGCCGGTCGCCGCTCCCCTCCACCAGGGCGTGCCGTGCCCGTGCCAGCAACTCGGCCCCGACGGCCGACCCGCTCTCCGGCACGGGAAGCAAGGCCGCGAACGCCCCGAGCGGGATCGCCGCCGCGGAGCGCGTCGCCCGCACCCACTCCAAGCAGCATCCAGACGACTCCGCGATCCGCGCGACCTCCCGCGCCAACCGGGTCTTCCCTACGCCCGGGGCCCCGATCAGAACGACGCCGCCGACGGACCGATCGTCCAGGGATTCCGCGACGGCCCGAAGCTCACGATCGCGCCCCACGAACGGCCAGACCACACCATAAGTCTGCCCCACTCGACGGACCGGCGCACCACCCGGCCCAGCAGGTAAGCCGAACCGGGTCGGCGCGCAGCTCTCGAGCATCGCGGGTCGGCGGCTGCCGTGTGCAGGGCGGTCTTCGATCCTTCAGAGTCAGCTCCGTGAGTCATGTCGCCGTCTCCGACCTCGCCTACGCTCATCCGGGTGGCGATCTGTTGTTCGACGGCGTGTCGTTTCGGGTGGCGCCGGGCCGGCACGCGGGTCTGATCGGAACCAACGGTGTCGGTAAGACCACGCTGCTGCGCATCCTGGCGGGCGAGCTGGGGCCGACGGACGGGCACGTGGCGCACGGGGGCCGGGCGGGCTACATGCCGCAGGATGTGGGCGCCGGGGCCGGGACGGTGCGGGAGGTGCTGCTCTCGGTGGCGCCCGAGCGTGTCCGCGAGGTCGGTACGGCGATGCTGTCGGCCGAGCGCGAGCTGGCGGGGGGTGACGATGACGCCGGAGTGCGGCTGGGGGAGGCGATCGGCACGTGGTCCGAGCTCGGGGGCTACGAGCTCGAGCGCCGGTGGGACGCGGCCTGCCGGCGCATCATGCGCGCCGGCCTCGACGAAACCGGCGACCGGTCGGCGGCGACGCTGTCCGGCGGAGAGCGCAAGCGCCTGGTGCTCGACCTGCTGTTCGCCTCCGACGCTGAGGTGCTGCTGCTCGACGAGCCGGACAACTTCCTCGACGTCCCGGCCAAGCGTGAGCTCGAGGCGCAGATCCGCGCGACGCGCAAGACGATCCTGGTGATCTCCCACGACCGCGAGCTGCTGACGGCGGCCTGCGACGCGATCGTCACTCTCGAGGGCTCGGGCGCCTGGGTGCACGGCGGCTCCTACGCGACCTACCCCGAGGCCCGCGCCCACCGCCAGCGGCTGATGGGCGACCGTCTCGCCCGCTGGCGTGAGGAGGAGAAGCGTCTGCGCGAGCGCGTGCGGATCTTCAAGGAGCGCGCCCGCTACGCCGACGGCTGGGCCAAACGCGCCGACGCCGCGGAGACGCGCTGGCGGCGCTGGGTCGACGACGGCCCGCCCCCCGATCCCGTGAGCGACCAGCAGATAACGGTTCGCCTGCGCGGCGGCGACTCCGCGCGGCGCGTGCTCGACCTGCGCGGGATCTCGATCGACGGCCTGGTCGGCACGTTCTCCGAGGAGATCCACTTCGGCGAGCGCATCGGGATCATCGGCCCCAACGGCTCCGGCAAGACGCACCTGATCCGGCTGCTGGCCGGAGAGGCCGTCGCCCACGAGGGGGAGCTGGTGGTGGGCCCCCGGGTTTCGGCCGGGCTGTTCACCCAGATCAACGCCCGCCCCGATTTCGCCCGGCGCCGGCTGCTGGACATAGTTGTCGAGCGCCTCAAGGCGATGGAGGCCGCAATGCGCGCGCTCGCCCGCTACGGCCTCGCCGACGCCGCCAATCGCAGCTACGAGACCCTCTCGGGGGGCGAAAAGGCGCGGCTCGAGATTCTCTGTCTCGAAGCAGAAGGCCACAACCTGCTGCTACTCGACGAGCCCACCGACAACCTCGACATCGACTCCTCCGAGGCGCTCGAGTCGGCGCTCGACGGCTTCGAAGGCACCGTCGTCGCCGTCTCGCACGACCGCGCGTTCCTGCGCCGCCTGGACCGCTTTCTCCTCATCAGACTCGACGGCTCCGTCACCGTCCTACCCGATGCGGCCGGCGCGCTCCAGGCAATCGCCTGAGGGCGGCTGGTTAGGGTCTGGCCCATGAACGAGGAGGTTGTCCCGGTTCTTCATGTCGAGGACGCGGCGCGGGCCCTGGCTTGGTATGGCCGGCTCGCGTTCGTCGAGGAGTGGGAGCATCAGTTCGAGCCCGGCTTTCCGTGGTTCGTCTCCGTCGCACGTGGGAACGTCCGGCTTTACCTCTCGGAGCACAAGGGCGACGCTCGCCCGGACACGTTGATCCACCTCTATGTCGAGGACATTGACGCGGTCTCCGAGGAGTTCGGGATTCCCGTCGACGAAGATGGGCTCGCCGGCCGCGAGTGCGACCTCGTAGACCCGGACGGCAACCGGCTGCGTGTCGCCACCCGGCGCTCCTGACCCACAACGCTGAGCGTCGGCTACTTGAACTTCAGCTTGGAGGCGTCGAACGTCGAGACCTCGCTCAGGATCTTGCCTCCTCGGATGACGTAGCCGTCGGTGCTGAAGTACTCCTCGGCGAGGAACGGCGCCTCCACGCGGAACTTGACGAAGGCCGTGCCGCCCTTCGTGAAGCTGTCCACCGGCGTCGCCGTGATGCCGCACAGGCCGCCTTCCTCGTGCGACTTGACGAATCCCTCGTACAGCTCCGTTAGGGCCTGGCGGCCTTGGACCACGACGCCGTCCGGGAAGAACAGCTTCGCGTCGCGCGAGTAGCCGTCCACGAGCCGCGCGGCGTCGCAGTCCTCGACGGCGTCGATGTGCTCGCGGACGACGGCGCGGACCGAGGACGGATGGTGTCCCCTCGGGTGCTGGTGGTGATGGCGTTTGCCCTGCCGGTCGGCGTTTGCGGTCAGCGGGGCCATCACCGCCACGGCGCCGATCGCGACCAGCAGAGCCACCTTGAAACGCATCGAAGATCCCTTCTGTCGCGGACGCGAGCCATCGTGGCGCGGCGGTCCCGTGCGACAAAGGCGGCTTCCTGCACCACGTTGGAGAAGCTCCAGCCTCCTCTGCGGGCCGGGGAGTCCGGCGGTACGATGCGGCTCGGCCCGTGTCCATCGACAGAAGGAGGACGCTATGGGGCTCAGCGACATGGTCGACAAGGCCAAGGCGATGTTCACGAATCGCGGCGGTGCGGACGCGCTGAAGGAGGATGCGACGGAGGTCAAGGAAGATCTCGGCCAGCAGGGAAGCGCGACCGACAAGGCCAAGGATGTGGCCCAGGATCTGAAGGATCCGGGCGCACCGGGCCCCTGAGCGAATCGGCGCCGGCCTCCGGGCCGGTCCGCCCCGAGACCGGAGAAGGGGGCGTGTCGGACCGCCGCGAGTGAGAATCCGCACCGTTCGGTCGGTCGCGATCACCCACTACGCGCGGGCGGCCGTGCATGCGTTTCTCGACTCCTACCTCGAATGGGCGCTCGACCATCCGGGCGAGGCGCCTGGATGCGCGACAAGCTGCCCGAGCTAGCCTGGCGCTCGGTGCGTATCGAAACGACGGCGAGGAGGCGGCATGGCGCTGACCGGTGACTACGAGCCCAGCGCGTGGGACTGGGTCCGCGAGCAGGTCGAGCAGATCCTGCGCACCGGCACGACCGACGGCGTCACGATCAAGGACCGGCCGATCGTGCTGATGACCTACCGCGGCGCCAAGACGGGCAAGGTGCGCAAGACGCCGCTGATGCGAGTGGAGCACGACGGCCGCTACGCGATCGTCGCGTCCGTGGGCGGGGCGCCGCGAAATCCGAAGTGGTACTCCAGCCTGGTCACCGAGCCGGACGTCGAGCTCCAGGACGGCGAGGTGACCCGGCAGTACCGCGCGCGCGAGGTGTCGGGCGACGAGAGAGCCGTCTGGTGGCGCCGGGCGGTCGACGCGTATCCGGACTACGCCGACTACCAGCGCAGGACCGAGCGCCAGATACCGGTCTTCGTGCTCGAGCCGAACGCACACGCCGCAGGCGGCGGCACGGAGGGCTGAGTAGGTCGCCTCCTCAGCCCCGGGCGCCGGTTCGCGCGGGAACACCGCCACGCGAACGCCCGGCCCGGCGGGGTACAGCCGCTCTAGTGGCGGAAGCCTCGGCATTGCGGGTCCTCGGAGAGTCGCCCGGCGCCTTCTCGGTCGTCATGGCGACGGGCATCCTCGCCGTGGCCGCGCATGCTCTCGGTCTCGGGCCCGAGTCGTGGCTCCTGATCGCGCTGTCCGTGGCGGCGGCCGTCGTGCTGCTCGCGGCTCGGGCGCCCCGGCTCGCCGCCCAGGTCGCGCGCCCGGAGCGGCGGCCCGAGGTCGCCTTCGGCCTCCTGACCGTCGTCGCCGGGACGGCGGTCATCGGCACCTGGGTCGCCGAGGACGCCGCGGACGGCTTCGCGGCCGCCCTCGTGATCTGGGTGCTGTCGCTGATCGCCTGGCTCGGGCTGGTTCGCGCTCCCGCGGCGGCCCTGGCGAGCGCGCGATTCGCCGACCGGGCGAGGGGGGAGTGGTTCCTCGCGGCGGTGGCGCCCTTCTCCCTCGCCGTGCTCGCCGCGACGCTTGCACGGGTACAAGACGTCCCGCCGTTGCTCGTCGCGGCCATCCCGCTGTGGGTGGCGGGCGTCCTCGCCTACGGCCTGGCCGCCGCGGCTCTCGCCCAGCGGCTGCGGCGAGGGCCGCGCGACTGGGCGCTCTGCACGCCCGACGCGTGGATCACGATGGGCGGCCTCGCGATCGCCACGGTCGCGACGCTCTCGCTCAGGCGCGCCGCCATCGACTGCTCCTTCATGACCGGCTCTGAGGGCGGGCTCGGCACGGTCGCGCGCATCACATGGGTCGCGGCCACGCTGCTCCTGCTTCCGGTCGCGGGCGCCTTCGCCGCCAGGCTGGTGCGCCACCGCCCGGTAGAGGACCTGCCGCGCGCCTGGGCCGCGATCTTCCCCCTCGGCATGTACGCGCTGGCGAGCCATGAGCTGTCCACACAGTGGGGCGCCCGCGGCCTCGACCGACTCGCCGTGATCGTCTTCTGGATCGCGCTCGCAGCCTGGGTGGCCGCGGCGGCCGGTACCGCGATCGCGACGCTCACGCGGCTCGCTCCCCGTCCTTGTCAGATCCGAGGGCCGGCGGGCGACCTTTCCGGCGATGACGTTCCCAGGCCCGTCCAGGAGGATCATCGTCGAGCCGGTCGAGGCCCCGGCGACGCCCGAGCCGGAGCCCGGGCCCGCGCCGGATCGAGAACCGGCCCCTGAGCCCGAGGCGCCTGCCGAGCCCGAGCGGGTGCCCGAGCCGGTGCCGTGAGCCCGGCCGACACGCCCGTCGTCCCGGGGCGCATCCACGGGCTTCGATCGTGGAGTGCCCGCGGGGACCGGTTGAAGGCGCCGATCCGCGATGGGGACTGGGAGCGGGGAGGGCCGACGACGGCCTCCTGCGGCGCGGGCGGCCGCCATCGGGCGCCGGCGCGCCGCTGCAGCTGCGGCCTGTACGCGGAGCACCTGACCGCCGAGTGCTGCGCGGCCCGCTTCCACGAGGCGCAGCAGGCCGCGCGCTCGTCCGGGCCGCACGTCGACGTGGTCGGGATCGTCGAGGCCTGGGGCGTGGTCGAGCTCTCGCGCGACGGCTTCCGCGCCGAGCATGCCCGCCCGCTCGCGCTGCTGCTGCCGGCGGGCGCGACGAACGGCTACACGCGGTGCCTGCGGAGGCTCGCGAAGGGCCACGGCGCCGAGGTCTGGGAGGTCGACGGCGCCACCGAGCTCCACGTTCGCTGCGTGGAGCGAGAGCTCGGACTCGACGAGGGGGCGATCGAGGAGCTGCTCGGGCCCGAGCTGCGCCGGCACGACGCCGCCCGCCGCCGCCACGAACGTTTCCGGCGCACGCGCGCCGCCCTCGCGGACTTCGCCGCGATGGCGGGCGGGCTGCTGGTCACCGGCATCTTCCCGCTCCTGATCGTCGCCTCGATCGTGGCCGCACTGCTGGACGGGGACGACGGGGACACGGCGGCCCTGCCGCCGCGCGACCCGCGGCTGCAGGTGCTCGAGCAGACCTTCATCGAGGTCGACGGAGACGACCTATACGTGGCGATCGTCCGCAACCGCAGCCGCTCGCGGAGCGCCCTCCGAGTGCGCCCGGAAGGCGAGTTCCTGGACGACCTCGGTGACCCGGTCGCGTGGCCGGACGACCCGTGGGACGTGGAAAACCGCCCGTCGCTCGCCCCGGGCGAGACCGGCATCGTGTACGACTACCTCTCGGCGTACGAGAGCGTGGCCGACCAGGTGAAGCGGATCCGCATCCGGCTGGTCGCGAGGCGCTGGGTCACCGGCGCCGCGCCGGCGCCGATCGCGGTCGTCTCGCAGCCGCGGCTCGACCGCCGCACGTGCCTCCTCGAGGCCGTCGTGCGCAGCCGGCGCCGCCGGCTCGAGGCGGAGCTGACGGGCGTCTCGCGCGACCGCCGCGGCCACATCACGGCCGCCGGCACCTGGCTCGCCGGACCGCTGCCACGCGGCCGCTCCAACCAGGTCCTGGGCCGGCTGGACCCACGCCCGTGCGTGCACGGGCGGACGAAGTTCGAGGCTTACGCGAACCCTGGCCCGGGCGAGCTCACGCCGAAGCCAGCGGCGAAGCGGCCGTAGCGGGGCAAGCGTCCTATCCAGGTGTTGCACGGCAACACCCAAGTAGGACGCTTACCCAGAATCCGACCCACCCACCCGCACGGGACTCCCTCGGTTGCTGCCGTAAGCGCCGCCGGTTGAAACATACCCCCAGGGGGTGTTACTCTCCACCAGGTGATAGATACCCCCCAGGTGTATCGAGCGACCCCGCTCGCCAAACTCGCCGCCTTCGCGGCGCTCCTGATGCTCGTGTTCGGCGCCGCCTCCCTCGCAGGCAGCGCCATCGGCCCCGACCGCGACGGCGGCACCGCCGCGGACGCCATGAGCGCACACGGCGGCGCGGCCGAGCCCGCGGCCGACCCGGTGCGCGGACTCGCCGCCTCCGACGGCGGCCTGAAGCTCGCCCTCCACACCACCGAGCTCCAGCGCGGCCGCCCGTCCGAGCTCGCCTTCGCCATCGTCGGCGCCGGCGGCAGGCCCGTGCGCGACTTCGACGTCGCGCACGAGAAGCGCATGCACGTGATCGTCGTGCGCCGCGACGGGCGCGGGTTCCAGCACCTGCACCCGCGGCTCGGCGGCGACGGCGTGTGGCGCGCCCGCGCGACCTTGGTGGACGCCGGCTCCTACCGCGTCTTCACCGACTTCGAGCGCCACGGCGAGCCGCGGACGCTCGCCTCCGACCTCGCGGTGGACGGCGAGGCCGACTACCGCCCGCTGCCGCCGCCCGCGACGACCGCGATCACGAGCGACGGCTACGAGGTCGCCCTGGCCGGTGCCGCCCCGCGCGCCGGGCGCGAGGCCGAGCTCCGCTTCACCGTCAGCCGCGACGGCGTGCCCGTCCGGACCGAGCGCTACCTCGGCGCGGGCGGCCACCTCGTCGCGCTGCGCGAGGGCGACCTCGCCTACCTCCACGTGCATCCGGAGGACGGCGACGCGGTCGGCTTCATGACGCGCTTCCCCAGCGCGGGCCGCTACCGCCTCTACCTCCAGTTCAAGCACGCCGGTCGCGTGCACACGGCAGAGTTCACCCAGGAGGTGACCGGGTGAGCGCCGCCGACAAGCAGATCGAGCTGCCGATCACGGGGATGACCTGCGCCTCCTGCGCGAGCCGGATCGAGCGCAAGCTGAACGGGCTCGACGGCGTCACGGCGACGGTCAACTACGCCACCGAGAAGGCGCGCGTCGTCTACGACGACGACGCGGTGGCCCCGAACCAGCTGCTCGAGGCGGTGGAGGCCGCCGGCTACCGGGCCGAGCTGCCCTCGCCGGCGCCGGCGGCGGCCCCGGAGCAGCCCGGCGATCCGCTCAAGCGCCGACTGATCGTCTCGGCGGTGCTGTCGCTGCCGGTCCTGCTCCTGTCGATGATCCCGGCGCTGCAGTTCGACAACTGGCAGTGGCTGGCGCTCAACCTGGCCACCCCGGTCGTGCTGTGGGGCGCCTGGCCCTTCCACGAGGCGGCGTGGGCGAACCTGAAGCACGGCGCCGCGACGATGGACACGCTCGTCTCGCTCGGCGTGCTGTCGGCCTGGCTGTGGTCCCTGTACGCGCTGTTCCTCGGCGACGCCGGCATGCCCGGCATGCGCATGTCCTTCGACCTGCTGCCGCAGGCCGGCGGGGGCACCGACGAGATCTATCTCGAGACCGCCTCCGTCGTGACGACGTTCATCCTCGCCGGCCGCTACTTCGAGGCCCGCGCCAAGCGCCGCGCCGGCGCGGCGCTGAGGGCGCTGCTCGAGCTCGGCGCCAAGGACGTGGCCGTGCTCGACGGCGACGGCGGCGAGCGGCGCGTTCCGATCGACCAGCTTCGCGCCGGCGACCGCTTCCTGGTGCGCCCCGGCGAGAAGGTCGCCGCCGACGGCGTCGTCGAGGAGGGCGCCTCTGCCGTGGACATGAGCATGCTCACGGGCGAGTCGATCCCGGCCGAGGTGCAGCCCGGGTCGGAGGTCGCCGGCGCGACCGTCAACGTCGGCGGGCGCCTGATCGTGCGGGCGACCAAGGTCGGCGCCGACACCGCGCTGGCGCAGATCGCCGCCCTGGTCGCCGAGGCCCAGGCCGGCAAGGCGCCGGTGCAGCGCCTGGCCGACCGCGTGTCCGCGGTGTTCGTGCCGGTGGTCATCGGCGTGGCCGCCGCCACGCTCGGCTTCTGGCTCGGGACCGGCGAGAGCGCGGCGTTCGCCTTCACCGCGGCGGTCGCCGTGCTGATCATCGCCTGCCCGTGCGCGCTCGGGCTCGCCACGCCTACAGCGCTCATGGTCGGCACCGGCCGGGGCGCTCAGCTCGGCCTGCTGATCAAGGGCCCGGAGGTGCTCGAGTCCACGCGCGCCGTCGACACCGTCGTGCTCGACAAGACCGGCACCGTCACCACCGGCCGGATGGCGGTGACCGGAGTCGAGCTCGCCGGCGACGCCGACCGCGGCGAGGTGCTCCGGCTCGCGGGCGCGCTCGAGGACGCGTCCGAGCATCCGGTCGCCCGGGCCGTGGCCAGAGCCGCGCGCGCCGAGAACGGCGCGCTGCCGGCCGTCGAGTCCTTCGGCAACCGCGAGGGGCTCGGCGTGGAGGGCGTGGTGGACGGGCGCGCGGTCGTGGTCGGGCGTCCCGCGCTGCTCGAGGAGCGGGGCATGCGCATCCCGCCCGAGCTCGACGCCGCCCGCCGCGACGCCGAGCGCCGCGGGCGGACGGCGATCGCGGTCGGCTGGGACGGCGAGCCGGCCGCCGTGGTGGCGGTCGCCGACACGGTCAAGCCCACCTCCGCGGAGGCGGTCGCCTCGCTCAGGCGGCTCGGGCTGCGGCCGGCCCTCCTGACCGGCGACAACGAGGCCACGGCCAGGAGCGTTGCCGCCGAGCTCGGAATCGACGAGGTGATCGCCGAGGTGCTCCCGCGGGACAAGGCCGAGGTGGTCAAGCGGCTGCAGGCCGAGGGCCGCGTGGTCGCGATGGTGGGTGACGGCATCAACGACGCGCCCGCGCTCGCGCAGGCGGACCTCGGCGTGTCGATCGGAACCGGCACCGACGTCGCGATCGAGGCCTCGGACCTCACGCTCGTCTCCGGCGACCTCCGCGGCGCCGCCGACGCCATCCGGCTCAGCCGCGCCACCCTGCGGACGATCAAGCAGAACCTGGCATGGGCGTTCGGCTACAACGTAGCCGCGATCCCGCTCGCCGCCGCCGGCCTCTTGAACCCGATCATCGCCGGGGCGGCGATGGCGCTGTCGAGCGTCTCGGTGGTCGGCAACGCGCTGCGCCTGCGGCGGTTCCAGGCGGAGCGCGACGGGACGGACGGCTGACGGCGCGTACGCTGCCGTCCATGGGCATCACTCTCAACGACGAGACCCGAAGGCTGCTCGACGGCCGCCACTTCGGCGTGCTCGCCACGATCAACCCGGACGGCGGGCCGCAGACCTCGACCATGTGGGTCGGCCGCGACGGCGACGACGTGCTGTTCTCGACGGTCGCCGGCAGGCGCAAGCACCGCAACCTCGAGCGCGACCCTCGTGCGAGCGTCACCGTGATCGACTCGGAGGACCCCTACAACTACGTGGAGCTGCGCGGACGCGTCACCTCGATGGAGGAGGACGTCGGCCGCGAGTTCGACACGGGGCTGTCGTGGAAGTACGACGGCCACGATCCCGACCCGGACGCGCCCGGGGCGGTCAGGCTGATCATCCGGCTCAGCGTCGACAAGGCGACGGGCTACGCGGCCTGAGCGGCCTGCGCCGGCTCAGGAGACGAACCCCACCTCGTCCCCGTACTCCCGGTACCAGTCCGCCTCGGGATGGTCCGTGGCGGCGAAGCTCGGGGGAGGGTCGGTGGCGAAGCCCGGGTCGTCGAACTCCCAGAGGCGCACGACCTTGCCGCCGGATCGCCAGCCCTGCGCCCACATCCGCGGCTCGGGGCTCCGCGCGCTCGCCGCGAAGAACCACGCCCCCTCCTGCTCGATCGGGGCGCTGCCGCCGCCGCGCTGGACCTCCACGAACGCGAGCTGCCGGTAGCGGATCCGGCGCGTCGGCGGGCCGCCGCCGGTGTACAGCAGCGTGTCGCCGCCGAAGGCGCCGTGCGAGCCGGTCCGCACCGCGATCGAGCGGCGGCCGGCCGAGTCGCGCGCCTTGTCGAAGAGCGGGTCGCCGGTCTGGCCCCCGTCGGCGGGGTCCCGCGTCCACACGATCGTGCCGCGCGACGCGCCCGGCCGGCCGTTCCAGTACCAGTGGCGCCCGGTCCGCTCGCTCGCGTGCACCTCGCGCACCAGCTCCGACCCGCGGTCGGCGAAGCGCACGCTCGGCGCGGCGCCCTCGTCCGCGCCCGGGAAGCCGCGGCCCGAGCGCGAGAACCACTCGATCTCGAGGTCGTCGCCGAGGCGGCCGACCCGGTACCAGAGCCGGCTGTCGTCGGGGCCCTCGTGCACCTCCACGAGCAGGCCGGCGTCGTTCAGCGCGACCGCGGGCCGCTTGCCGGTGTCGTACCAGCCGTGGCGCCGCCAGCCCACGCGGCGGGGCGCCGTGAACTCGCCGGTCCAGTACCAGAGGTCACCGCTGCCCGAGTCGTGCACCTCCACCACCCGGCCGGCGGCGTTCATGGCGACCGCGGGGTTGTGGCCGGGATCGCGGACGTATGCGAGCCGCGACTCCTCGCTCCCGCTGATGACGGCGATCACGCGGTCGCGCAGGGCGTCGACGGTCGGCCAGGCGCGCCGGCCGAGCTCCTCCGCGGGATAGAGCCGCTCGAAGGCGTCGAGCAGCTCCTGGTTCAGCCGCGCCAGATTGCCCTGCGCGAACGAGCGGTTGTCGGTCAGCCGGTCCTTCAGATCGAGCGCCACCGTGATCGGGGCGTGCCCCGGGTTCTCGTCCGACCACGCCGCGATCGCGCCGAGCCACGCCGGCAGGCGGTCCGTGCGCGGGTTGCCGCCGCCGTGGACCACGTCGTCGCCCGGCGACTCGTGGCCGATCCGGTAGCCGGACGCGGCGAAGTCGTTGTCGTGCAGGTCGAGCTCGAGGAACCGCACGCCGCCGTCGAGCTGGCGCCGGAGCGAGCCGAGGTCGTCGGCCGCGCCGCCGGCGTACGAGTTGTGGGTCGCCGCGAAGGTGGCCTCGTTGTAGCGGTCGGCGGCCACCCCTACGCGAGCGCCCGCCGGACCACGGCCGGCCGGCGCGCGACCTTGGGGCCGAGCAGGATCGCGAACAGGGTCAGCGCCAGCCAGGGCCGCAGGTGCGGGCCGATGCGGCGGATGCGGCCGTCGCCGTCCAGCTCGAACACCATCGCGTCGGTCATGCGCAGCGGCCCGACGCGCGTCTCGCCGAGCACGACGCAATGCCCGTCGGCGCCGAGCGTGCGGGTCCAGCGGAGGCCGTTCAGCGTCCCGTACACCGCGGTCAGGAGATGCCGGACGTCCTCCCGCCCGCGAAAGACCATGCGCCCGGAGATCGGCGAGACGACCTCCACGTCCGGCGACACCGTCTCCATCAGGGCGTCGATGTCGCCCGCCTCGGAGGCGGCGCAGTACCGCGAGACCGCGTCGTCCACCGGCGCAGCATCGCAGACCCGCCGCGAGGGACTACGATCGTTTCGGTCGGGTGGTGTCGGAGAAGGAGGAGGCATGCAGTCGGCAAGCACTGGGCTGAGCACGAGCGCGGTCGCCGAAACCGCCGCCGTGGCGGCGCCGCTCGCCGCCGAGCGTCACGGGGACACGACCGCCGTGCGCTACAAGCGGGGCGACGACTGGGGGACCGCCACCTTCACGGAGGTCGGCCGGATCGTCGACGAGGTCGCCCTCGGCCTGATCGCTTCCGGCATCGAGCCGGGCGACCGCGTGTGCATCCTCGCCGAGACGCGCGTCGACTGGACGTACGCGAGCCTCGCCGTCTCGAGCGCCGGTTGCGTCGTCGTGCCGGTCTATCCGACCAACTCGCCGGAGGAGTGCCGGTGGGTGGTGGGCAACTCCGGCGCCAAGGCCATCTTCTGCGAGGACGCCGGCCAGCTCGAGAAGATCATGGCGGTCAGGGACGCGCTGACCGAGCTCGAGACGATCGTCTCGATGGAGCCGGCGGACGGGGCGATGCCGGTCTCCGAGCTGCGCGAGCGCGGCAGCTCCCACGGCGACCCCGCCGAGCTCGAGCGGCGCCGCGAGGGCGTCTCGCCCGACGATCCCTGCACGATCATCTACACCTCCGGCACCACGGGGCCGCCGAAGGGCACCGTGCTGACCCACGCGAACTGCGCCTCGGTGGGCGCGATCTGCGAGGAGCTCGGCTTCGTCTCCGACGACGACGTGGCCTACCTCTACCTGCCGCTGGCGCACGTGTTCGCGCTCCAGGTCCAGCTCGCCGCGCCCGAGAGGGGGGCGGAGATCATCTACTTCGGCGGCAACACAAGGGCGATCGTCCCGGAGCTGGCGGAGACCAAGCCCACCTACTTCCCGTCGGTGCCGCGAATCTTCGAGAAGGTCTACGGCTTCGCGAACGCGCAGCTCGAGAACGCCTCCGAGGAGGAGAGGGCGGGGTTCCGCGCGGCGATCGAGGTGGGAGTGAAGGTGCACGACCTGGAGCGCGCGGGCGAGCCGGTCCCGGACGAGCTGCGGGCGCCGTTCGAGGCTGCCGACGAGCAGATCTTCAAGAACGTGCGCGCGATCTTCGGCGGCCGGCTGCGCCAGGCGGTGAGCGGCGCGGCGCCGATCGCCGACGAGATCCTCGAGTTCTTCTACGCGTGCGGCGTGCTCGTGCTGGAGGGGTGGGGACTCACGGAGACGACCGGCCTCGGCGCCGTCAACACGCGCGAGCACCTCAGGATCGGCACGGTCGGGCGGCCCGTGCCGGGCGCCGAGATCCGCATCGCGGACGACGGCGAGATCCTCATGCGCGGCCCGCACGTGTTCAAGGAGTACTGGCGCAACCCGGAGGCGACTCGCGAGGCGTTCACGGAGGACGGCTGGTTCATGACCGGCGACCTGGGCGCGCTCGACGACGACGGCTACCTCAGCATCACCGGCCGCAAGAAGGACATCATCATCACCGCCGGCGGCAAGAACCTCACCCCGGCGAACCTCGAGAACGACCTGAAGCAGTCGCGCTGGATCTCGCAGGCGGTCATGTACGGCGATCGCCGGCCGTACCCGGTCGCGATGATCACGCTCGACCCCGAGGAGATCCTGCCCTGGGCGAAGGAGCACGGCCGCCCGGAGGACCTCGCGGCGCTGGCCGAGGACGACGAGGTGAGGGAGATGATCGAGGCCGAGCTCGAGCGGGCCAACCGCAAGTACGCGCGCGTGGAGCAGGTGAAGCGCTTCGCGATCCTCGACCGCGACCTGTCGCAGGACGAGGGCGAGCTGACGCCGACGCTGAAGGTCAAGCGCAACGTCGTCTACGACCGCCACCGCGACTTCTTCGAGTCGCTGTACGCGCGGGAATAGCAACGCACCCGGCCGCGTCTCCCGGGCATGCACCGCTACGAAGAGGCCAACCTGTTCAGGCGGATCGTCCGCCGCACCGCCGCGACGCGCCCGGTCGCCTGGCTCTACGCCCGCACGCTCCATCACATCGACCGGCTCGTCTACCGGCTCAGCGGCCGCCGCGCGACGTTCGCCTCGTGGGTGTCGGGCCTGCCGATCGTCATGCTCACCACGACCGGGGCGAGGAGCGGCCGCGAGCGCACGCTGCCGCTGGTGGCCATACCGACCGACGACGGGATGGTCGTGATCGCCTCGAACTTCGGCCAGCGGACCAACCCGAGCTGGTACTACAACCTCAGGGCCGAGCCGCGCGCCCGGATCGCGTTCGACGGCGCTACCCGCGAGGTGGTGGCACGCCAGCTGTTGGGCGACGAGCGCGAGCACTGGTTCGCGCGTGGCGTGGAGATCTACCCCGGGTGGGTGGACTACCGCAGGCGTGCGTCGCACCGCCACATCCCGGTGCTGAGGCTGGAGCCCGTGGCGGCCTGACGCATACGCTTGGCCGGTGGACCTGGGCGTCCATCTGCCGCTGATCCGGTTCGGGGACGACGAGCTGTCGCTCGAGCGGCTGGCGGTGGTCGTCGACGCCGCCACGGAGTGCGGCTTCGCGGCGGTCTCCGCCAACGACCACCTCGTGTTCCAGGCGCCCTGGCTCGACGGCCCGACCGCCCTCGCGGCGGCGATCGAGCGCTCCGGCGAGCTGACGCTGGCCACGACGGTCTCCCTCGCGGTCGTCCGCGGGCCCGTCCAGCTGGCGAAGGCGCTCGCCGCCATCGACCTCCTGTCCCGAGGGCGGCTCGTGGCGGGCGTCGGCCCTGGGTCGTCGCACCGCGACTACGACGCCGCCGGCGTGCCCTTCGAGGAGCGCTGGCCACGGTTCGACGAGGCGCTCCGCGTGATGCGCGCCCTGCTGAGGCGGGAGCCGCCGCCCGCTGACACGCGTTACTACGCCGTGCCGTCCGGCTTCGAGCTCGACCCGCCGCCTCACTTGCCGGTGCCGGTGTGGGTCGGCAGCTGGGGATCGCGGGCCGGGCTCGCCCGCGTCGCGAGGCTCGGGGACGGCTGGCTCGCGTCCGCGTACAACACGACGCCCGACGCGTTCGCCGCCGCACGCGGACGGCTCGCGGGCGAGCTCGCGGCCCGCGGCAGGCACGCGGACGACTTCCCGAACGCGCTCGCCACGATGTGGACCTGGGTCTCGCACGACCCGGCCGAGTGCGACCGGGTGCTCTCCGAGGTGCTTGCGCCGATGCTCCGCCGGGAACCCGAGGAGCTGCGCGCCCGGCTCTGCGTCGGCTCGCCGGGCCGTTGTGCGGAGCTGCTGTCGCGCTACGCCGAGGCGGGCTGCGAGCGCGTGTACCTGTGGCCGCTCGGGGACGAGCGGCGGCAGCTCGAGCTGATCGCCGGAGACGTGGCGCCGGCGATTGCCGGCTAGGAGCCGGCGAGCGCCGCCCGCGCGGCGCGCCGCTGCTGAATTCGCAGCGCCGTGAGTTGCCGCTGGGCGCGCTCGGCGAGGCGGTCGAGCTGCGCTTCGTCGAGGCGACCGTCCCGCGGCGCGAGCTCCTTCAGCGCGCGCCAGAGGGCGAGCTTGCCGGTCACGCCGGCCACAAGGGCCTCCAGCTCGAGCAGGCGGCTGACGGGCGAGTATCCGACGAGAGTCCCGTTCGGTTTCAGCCTGCCAATCTTCTCGCCCGTCCAGGCGAGTGCCACCTTGACCGGATCCGCCGATACCTCGAGCCGGCGCATGATCGCCTCGAGCGAGTCGCGGTCCTCCTCGATCTCAGTGGCGAGGCGGGCCAGGAAGTCGCCGTAGTCCGTGCCCTGGTTCTCGTCGCGCGTGCGGCGCGCCAGCTCCATTCCGAAGGTCGAACCGGCGTGGTGGTCCGTGAGGTAGACGCTCAGCGGATCGCCGTCGAGCATCGGCAGCCGCATCGCGACCTACGCCCTCGGCGGCCGCGCGCCCGCGCGCGAGCGGAGGACCGTGCGACGCCGGGCCAGCGGCAACGCGCACCAGAGCAACAGGCACGCGCCGCCGGCAATCAGCGCCGCCAGCATCGCCGCCGTCTGGCCGAAGAGGACGCCGGTCACGAACAGCATCGCGCCGACCATGGACATCCCCACCGCGGCGAGCCCCGCGATCGTCAGCCGGTTGGCGACGCTCACGAGGTACTCCTTGTCCCCCTGGCGGAACAGCACGCGGTGGTACGCGGTGGGGGCGATCAGCAGCATCGCGGCCGCGCCGGCCAGCGCGAGCGTCACGTAATACTCCGCGCGCTGCAGGGAGCTGAGGCCGGCGAAGGCGTCCGTCAGCGGCGCCATCAGGAGGAACGCGAACAGGATCTGCACGCCAGTCTGCACGACGCGCACCTCCTGCAGCAGCTCGACGAGGTTGCGGTCACAGCGCTCGAGCCGGGTCTCGTTGCGCCCGTTGTGGGTCAGGGAGGGTGTGTCACGCTCGATCAGCATGGGCCCGTTCCCGATTGCTACCCGTGAACGCATTTCGAAACCCTCCGACCGGCCACCCCCAAGCGAACATTGTCGACTTTGGCCCCCTATAGGGGGCACAACTCGACAAAGTCCGAGAGGAAGCCCCGCTGGGCCCCCACCGCTGGTTGCTGCAGTTCAAACGACACGGCCTAGTACGGTGCTGGGCATGGATCCCGCACGTGCCAAGGAGCTGCTCGCCCGCGAACGCACCCGCATCGAGGAACAGCTCGCGCGGCTCCGGCGCGAGCCGGACGAGGAGCTCTCCCACCTGGACCAGCATCCCGCCGACGACGCCTCCGAGGTCTTCGAGCAGGAGCTCGACGAGGGCCTCGCCGACAGCCTCCGCGAGGAGCTCGAGGCGATCGAGCGGGCGGGGCGGCGGCTCGAGGAGGGGTCGTACGGGATCTCGGTCGAGAGCGGCGAGCCGATCCCGGACGCGCGGCTCGAGCTCGTGCCCTGGGCCGAGCGGACGGCGGAGGAGCAGGAGCGCCTCGAGCGCGGCGGCGCCTGACCGCCCGGTCTCTCCAGAGGGGTTCGCGCCCCAAAAACCGCGGGTATACGGGCCCGAGACGGCGGAGAGGGGCGAGAGCGGAGCATGGCACGAGCGAATTCCGGCTCGAAGTCGAGCGGGTCGAAGGCGAGCGGATCCAGACGGAAATCGGCGCGGTCGTCGAGGCGCGGCTCGTCGGGCGCCAGGCGGTCCGTCAAGGACGTGCCCGACTACTCGGTCATAGACCCGAGCGAGATCGACGAGGCAGTCGACGTCTACGTCGACGCGCCGGTCGTGAAGATCGACGAGATCAAGTTCGAGCTCGACGATCTCCAGGCCCACCTTGCCGTGCTCGCGGAGGCGGGGCAGTTCGTGCAGATCAACGCCGGCGCCGCTGTGCGCCTGGGCAAGGTCGAGCTGGACATCCAGGGTGTGGAGACGCAGGCGTTGCTCGAGGCGCGCCTGCACAACGTCAGCGCGATCCTCGCGCGCGTGCTCACCACGCTCGACCGCAATCCGGAGCTGCTCGAGAGCGTGGGCAAGGCACTCGGCGACGTGGGCGGCGGCGCCCACGACCTGCTCTCGGACACGGGCGACACGGTCAAGAGCCTCGGCAAGGGCGGCGAGGGCGCCGTGCAGGAGATCGGCCAAGGCGCAGGCAGAGGGGTCGCCGGAATCGGGCACGGCGCCCAGAAGGGCGTCGAGGGTCTCGGCCAAGGCGCGGGCAGGGTGTGGAAGGCCTCGGGCAGGGCGCGCAGCAGGGCGTCGAGGGGCTGGGGCAGGGCGCCGCGCAGGGCGTGGAAGGGTTCGGACAGGGCGCGCAGCAGGGCGTCCAGGGCGTGGGGCAGGGCGCCGGACAGGGCGTCGCGAACCTCGGCCAGGGCGGCGGGCAGTGAGGCCCGGCGCGAGGCGGCGAGGATGGCTCAGGGAGCGAAGACCTCGGGCACCCGGCGCCGCCAGGGAGGGTCGTCCCGCAACGGCAAGGGCCGCTCGAGCGGCGAGCGCCCCGCGCTGTCCGCGCGCCGCAAGGAGAACGATTCGAACCTCGAGTACCGCCGATACGTCCAGCGCGAGGAGCAGGACCCGGCGGGGCCGCCGGACGTGCTGCTCGACGTGCCGGAGCTGAAGGTCGACCTGATCCACTTCGAGCTCGACGACCTCGACGCGCACGTGGCGCTGAAGGCGAAGGTCCTGAACCTCGTCAAGCTCAACGTCGGGGTCGACGTCCACCTGAGCATGGTCAAGCTCGACATCAAGGGCGTGGAGGCGCAGGTGGTGCTGAAGGCACGCCTCGACCACGTGACGGCGATCGTCGACCGGCTGATGACGAGCCTCGATCGCAATCCGGAGCTCGTCAAGGGGCTGAGCAAGGCGGTGGCCGAGGTCGGCGAGGGCGCGGGCCAGGCCGTCGGCAAGACCGGCGACGCGGCCAAGGACCTCGGCAAGGGCGCCCAGTCGGCGCTCGGGGACGTCGGCAAGGGGCCGGGGAGGCGACAGGCGACATCGGCGAGGGCGCGGGCCAGGCCGTCGGCGACGTCGGCCAGGGCGCCGGCCAGGCGGTGGGCGAGCTCGGCCAGGGCGCCGGCCAGGCCGCCGGCAACCTCGACCAGGTCGTCGGAGGCGTCGGCCAGACCCTCGGCCAGGTGGGCCAGGGCGCCACGGGTGCGCTCGGAGGCCTCGCCCGGGGCGGCGGGGGCGGCGGAGGCGGCGGGCAGGCGGCCGGCCCAGGCCGGGCCGCAGCAGGCCCAGCAGCAGAACGGCGGCGATCCCGCCGCCGGGGGCCCGGGCACGCTCGCGAAGGAGGCGGCGAAGCTGCTCGCCAAGGAGCTCGGCCATGCCGCGTCGGACGAGGCCACCCACCTGGGGCTGGCCGCCACGCGCAA
Organism: Thermoleophilaceae bacterium; assembly: GCA_036407035.1. Taxonomy (GTDB): domain Bacteria; phylum Actinomycetota; class Thermoleophilia; order Solirubrobacterales; family Thermoleophilaceae; genus JACVRW01. The sequence goes on from DASXAA010000146.1 coordinate 22,849, forward strand.
GGTGCGCGAGATGGGCGAGCGGCGCGAGTAGCGGCGGGCCGAGAAGTATCGCGCCGCGGAGGCCGCCGTACGCATGGGCGGCGAGCTCGGCGTCGACCTGGCCGAGGTGGACGGCACCGGCAGCGAGGGCCGGATCACCGTCAAGGACGTCCGGGAGGCGCAGGAGGAGTGAACCACGAGGAGCCGGACGTGGAGATCACCGCGGCCGTGCGCGCCGACGAGCTGCGGATCGAATGCAAGCCGGCCGTCGACGTGGCCGCCTTGTGACGAGCGGCCGAGCCGCCACGGCGGAGAGGCACTCGGAGCGCGTGAACCTGCCGGACACGCTCGAGGAGGGGACCACCTACCGGGACTTCGCGGCGTGGTGGCACGCCGCTGCCCGCCTGAAGGACTGACTCAGTCCGCCGCGGGCTGCTTGCGGTCGCGGTCCCGGCTCGGCTGCACGCGCTTCGGCTCGCCGGGCATCTTCGGGTAGTCGGGCGGGTACGGCATGTCGCCCTCGCCCTGGCGCTCGTAGAGGTCGAGCAGCGGCTCGAGCGAGTGGGCCTTGTCGTCGATCGCCTCGTGCAGGTCGCCGACCTCGGCGAAGCGGGCCGGCATCGTCGCGACCGTGAAGTCCTCCGGCTGTACCTCGGCGAGCTCGTCCCAGGTCACCGGCGCCGACACCGTCGCGCCCGGCCTCGGGCGCACGCTGTACGCGGAGGCGATCGTGCGGTCGCGCGCGTTCTGGTTGTAGTCGACGAACACCCGCTCGCCGCGCTGCTCCTTCCACCACTTGGTGGTGACCTCGCCGGGGAGCCGCCGCTCCAGCTCGCGCCCGAACGCGATCGCGGCGTGGCGCACGTCCGTGAACGTCCAGCGCGGCTCGATCCGCACGTAGATGTGCACGCCGCGGCCGCCGGACGTCTTCGGGAACCCGCGGTAGCCGAGGTCGCCGAGCAGCTCGCGGGCGGTGGCCGCCACGCGCACCGCGTCGGCGAAGTCGGTGCCCGGCTGGGGATCGAGGTCGAGCCGCAGCTCGTCGGGGTGGTCCACGTCCGTGCGCCGCACCGGCCACGGGTGGAAGGTGATCGTGCCCATCTGCGCCGCCCATCCGACCACGGCGACCTCGGTCGGGCAGATCTCGTCGGCTGAGCGGCCGGACGGGAACTGGATGCGCGCGGTCTCGACGTAGTCCGGCGCGCCGCGCGGGATGCGCTTCTGGAAGAAGGCGTCGCCGCCGCCCTTCTCGCGCGTGGACAGGACCATGCCGGGGTGCACGCCCTTCGGCCACCGCTCGAGGGTGGTCGGCCGATCGCGCAGCGCGCGCATGATCCCGGGCGCGACGGCGAGGTAGTACTCGACCACACCGCGCTTGGTCACCGGCGCGGTCCCGTCCGTGGCCGGGAAGATCAGGCGCTCCGGGTTCGACACGCGGAGCGGGCGTCCGTCTGCGTCGAGCTCGATGGCGGGGTCCGGCACCGCCCATGACGGTACCGACCCGGGCGCTGGGTCGCGCTCCAGAAATGAGAGTCATTCTCAGTAACATCGATCGCCGCCTTGCGTCCGCTCGTCCTCCTCCTGCTCTCACTCGGCCTCGCGGCGACCGCCGGCGCCTGCGGCGCCGGCGGTAGCGGGGGCTCCGTGACCGACGTCGTCGCGACCACCACGCAGGTGGCCGACTTCGTGCGCGAGGTCGGAGGCGATCGCGTCGACGTGCACCAGATCCTGAAGCCGAACAGCGACCCCCACGAGTACGAGCCCCGGCCGAGCGACGCCAAGGCCGTGGCGGGCGCCGCGCTCGTGGTGCGCTCGGGCGGCGACGTGGACGACTGGCTCGGGGACCTGATCGACAGCGCCGGCTCCGACGCCCAGGTGCTGACGCTGATCGACCACGTGCAGACGCGCGAGGACGACGCCGGCGACGTGGACCCGCACTGGTGGCAGGACCCGCGCAACGCCCAGCTCGCCGTCGAGGCGATCCGCGACGCGCTCGTGAAGGCCGATCCCGCCGGCGCCGCCGCCTACCGTCGCAACGCGCGGCGCTACCTGGCGCGGCTGCGGCGGCTCGACCGCCGGACGGCCGCGTGCATCGACCGGATCCCGCCGCGTCTGCGCAAGCTCGTGACCACGCACGACGCCCTCGGCTACTACGCCGTGCGCTACGGCCTCGAGGTGATCGGCGCGGTGATTCCCTCGCTGTCCACCGAGGCCCAGCCGTCCGCGAAGGACATCCAGGCGCTCGTGGACCAGATCGAGCGCACCGGCGTCAAGGCGATCTTCCCCGAGGCGGCGATCAACCCGAAGCTGGAGGAGGCGGTCGCGCGCGAGAGCGGCGCGACGACGGGGAGTCCGCTCTGGGCGGACACGCTCGGCCCAGAGGGCTCGAGCGGCGCGACCTACGTCGACTCGATCGCGTGGAACACGGCGGCGATCGTGGAGGGGCTGACCGGCGGCGAGGAGACGTGCCGGCCTTGACATATTCCGATATCAGCATATAATCCCGCCGCATGGCACGAGCGGCGACCACGGCGGACGCGTTCAACGCGGTCGCCGAGCCCCGGCGGCGCCAGATCCTCGACGCGCTCGCCGGCGGCGAGCGACCGGTGAACGATCTGGTGGACCTGCTCGGCCTCGCCCAGCCGCAGGTGTCGAAGCACCTGCGCGTCCTCAGAGAGGTGGGCGCGGTCGACGTGCGCGAGGACGGGCGCCGGCGCTTGTACCGGCTGAACGGACGCGCGCTCAAGCCGATCCACGACTGGGTGAAGGACTACCAGAGCACGTGGTCGGAGCGCTTCGGCGAGATGGACTCCGTGCTCGAGGAACTGAAGCGGAAGGAGCAGGAAGATGGCGGCTACGAGTAGCGGCAGGGCGGCGGTCACGCTGCCCACGGACGAGCAGATCCTGATCACGCGCGAGTTCGACGCGCCCAGGCACCTCGTCTACCAGGCGTACACGACGCCGGAGCTGGTCCGGCGGTGGTGGGCCGGAAAGCGCGGCGAGGTCACGAGCTGCGAGATCGACCTGCGCGTCGGCGGGACGTGGCGCTACGTGATGGTCGCGAGCGGCGGCCACGAGGTCGCGTTCCACGGCGAGTTCCGCGAGATCGTGCCGAACGAGCGGATCGTGACGACGGAGGTCTACGAGGGCGCGGACGCGGCGGCCGGCGAGCCGCTCAACATCGTCACGTTCACGGAGGCGGACGGCCGCACGATCCTGGAGCTGCTCGTGCAGTGCCCGTCCAAGGAGCTGCGCGACGCGATCATCGACTCGGGGATGGAGGGCGGTCTCCAGGAGGGGCTCGACCTGCTCGAGGAGGTCGCGGCCTCGATGCGCTGAGCCGCGCCCGCGGCCCCGGCGTGCTAGAAGCGGTGTCGTGAACGGCTTCACGACGCGCCCGGAGCTTCGCGGCACCTTCGGCATGGTCTCCTCCACCCACTGGCTGGCGACCGCCGCCGGGATGTCCGTGCTCGAGCGCGGCGGCAACGCCTTCGACGCCGCCGTGGCGACCGGCTTCGCCCTCCAGGTGGTGGCCCCGAATCAGAACGGCCCCGGGGGAGAGGTGCCGATCCTCCTGCACACGGCGGCGGAGCCCGGCGCGGTGAGCGTGATCTGCGGTCAGGGGCCCGCGCCCGCCGCGGCGACGATCGAGCGCTTCCGCGACCTCGGCCTCGCGCTCGTCCCCGGCATCGGGCTGCTCGCCGCATGCGTGCCGGGGGCGTTCGACGCTTGGATGCTGCTGCTGCGCGATCACGGCACGCTGCGCCTGCGCGACGTGCTCGAGCACGCGATCGGCTATGCGGAGCGGGGGTTCGCCGCCGCCGGCGGGCTGAGCGAGGCGATCGCGGCCGCCGATCCGCTCTTCAGGAGCGAGTGGCCCGGCTCGGCCGAGCTCTGGCTCCCCGGCCCGCGGCCCGGCGGTCTCGTGCGAAGCGAGCGGATGGCGGCCACGTACCGGCGCGTGATCGCGGAGGCCGAGGCGCGCGCGAGCGGCCGCGAGGAGCAGATCGAGGCGGCGCGGGACGTTTGGTACCGCGGGTTCGTCGCTGAGGCGATCGGCGATTTCACGGCAGCCACGGAGGCGCTGGACAGCTCGGGCGAGCGCCACCGCGGCCTGCTGACGGCGGACGACATGGCCGCCTGGTCCGCGACGGTCGAGCCGCCGGTGCGGCTCGACTACCGCGGCTGGACCGTATGCAAGACCGACACCTGGGGGCAGGGCCCGGTGTTCCTCCAGCAGCTCGCCCTGCTCGACGGCTTCGACGTCGACGGCCTGCCGCGCGAGGGGCCGGACTTCGTCCACACCGTCGTGGAGTGCGCGAAGCTCGCTTTCGCCGATCGCGAGGCCTGGTACGGCGACCCCGCGCGCTTCGACGTGCCGATCGGCGCGCTCCTGAGCGAGCGCTACGCGGCCGAGCGGCGCGCGCTCGTCGGCGACGAGGCGTCGTTCGAGCTGCGGCCGGGCCGGCCGGACGGGCGCGAGCCGCGGCTGCCGGCGACGCCGGAGCCGGTCGCGAGCGCGCCCGGCACCGGCGAGCCGACGCGCGTGCCCGTGACCGGCGAGCCGACCCGCTTGCCCGCGACCGGCGAGCCCGTCCGCGGCGACACCTGCCACCTGGCGACCGCGGACCGCCACGGCAACCTCGTCTCCGCGATGCCGAGCGGCGGCTGGCTCTACGGCTCGCCCGCGATCCCCGAGCTCGGCTTCTGCCTCACCACGCGCGCCCAGATGTTCTGGCTGGAGGAGGGTTTGCCGGCGTCGCTCGCGCCCGGGGCGCGGCCCCGCACCACGCTCTCGCCCGCCCTCGCGCTGCGCGACGGCGAGCCCGCGCTCGCCTTCGGCAGCCCCGGCGGCGACCAGCAGGACCAGTGGGCGCTCGCGTTCTTCCTGACGCACGTGCACGAGGATCGCGGCCTGCAGGCGGCGATCGACGCGCCGATGTTCGACACGCTCCACTTCCCGAGCTCCTTCTGGCCGCGCGGGTCGGAGCCCGGCAGGGTGGAGATGGAGGAGCGCTTCCCGGGCGAGACGATCGCCGAGCTGCGCCGGCGCGGCCACGACGTGGCCGTGGCCGAGCCGTGGTCGCTGGGGCGGATGTCCGCTGTCGGGACCGAGCCCGACGGCGTGCTCACGGCCGCCGCCGACGCCCGCGGGGGCGTCTGCTACGCCGCGGGCCGCTGAGCGGCCCCGCCGCTTCGGGCGGGGCCGCCGGGTCCAATCAAGCTCACGCGCTGGCCGGGGCCGGCTCCACGGCCCGGCGGGGCGTTCCGCCGCGGCGGTACAGCGCGACGCTCGACACCGCGACGAAGATCAGCGTGAGGAAGATCGCCACGAACTCGCCGGGCGTCACCCACAGCACGCCGGCGACGATCGACAGCCAGCCGAGCTTGCGCGACAGGACGCCGGTCCGCACGATCACCGCGCCGGCCGCCAGGCCGAACACCGCGAGGCCGACCGCAAGGCCGAAGAACGTGTCGGCCTGCAGCGCGGACAGGGTCTGCGTGACGTCGATAGCGGAGTCGCTCGTGGTGAGCGAGGCGACGGTGAAGACCCACCTCACGCACATCCTGCGAAAGCTCGACCTCGCCGACCGCGTGCAGGCCGTCGTGCTCGCGTACGAGACGGGGCTGGTGCGGCCGGGGGAGGGCGATCCCTAGCCGCCGTCCGCCCACGGCCGGTTGCCGTGGCGGTCCAGGTGCACCACGTCGCCTACCGGCCGGCGAGTCGTCGGTCCGTAGCGTCCCTGCGGCCAGCCGAGCGGGACGACGGCGCACGGCTGGACGCTCCACGGCAGCCCGAGCGCGCGCCGGGCACCCCACGTGGTCCAGAGCGGGAGCGTGATCAGCGCGGCGCCGAGGCCGGCCGCGCGGGCCGCGAGCAGCAGGTTCTGCACAGAGGGGTAGATCGAGCCGTAGTAGCTCGTCGCCGCGATCGGTGGGAAGGGCAGCCGCGGGCCGCGCATACACGCCACGACCACGACCGGGATGTCGGCGAAGTTGCGCGCCTGCCAGTCGACCGCGCGGATGATCCGCAGCATCGCCGGCCGGTTTCGCATCGTGAGCCTGCCGATGCCGCCGTACACGCGCCAGGCCTGCATGTTGAGGCGGCCGAGGCGCTCCTTCACCGCACGGTCCTTGACGACCACGAACTCCCAGTTCTGGGCGTTGCTGCCGGTGGGCGCCTTGAGGGCGAGCTCGATCAGCTCGAGCACGAGCGCGTCGTCGACCGGGTCAGGGCGCAGGCGCCGTATGGCGCGCTGCGTGCGCATCGCCTCGGCCAGCGGCATGTCGAGCGAGGGCGAGTCCACCGCTGCGCATCAAACCATCTCAGCCGCCGGCGTGGAGCACCCAGACCGTCGCGACGCGCCCGCCGAGGCGCCCGCGCGCGAGGCCCGCGCCGAGCCACCTGAAGAGCGGGCTCAGGATCACGGCGCGGTGCGGCGGCGAGTTCATCCAGGCGCGCACCGTGAACCCCACCCGCGGGCTGCGGCCGGAGTGCCACGCGAGGTTCTCGCCGAGCGAGCGGAAGCGGCCGCTGGCGCGGATGCGCGCCAGGTGGCCGAAGTAGCCGGTGCGGAGGATGAAGCGGGCGTACGACCCCGCCGAGCGCTCCAGGCTGCTCGAAGGGCGCAGCGCACGGAGCCCGTGCGCCTGCCGGACCTCGTTCAGGCGGTCGAGCATCGCGCGCTCGGCCGGACTCGCTGTCGCTGTGGAGGCCGCCGCCAGCACGCAGACGAGCGCGCAAGCCGCGGCGGCCATCCTGATCGCCATTCCCCCGGAACCTCCATGTCCCGCTATTACGGACGGGCTCGTTCCCCCGAACCCTCGACTGATGGCTACCCACTTCGGAGCGGGACGAGTCCTACAACATCCGGGCGGATAGCGTTCCCCTCGTGGAGCGGCTGCGGGAGATCGTCCTGGTACGGCACGGCGAGACCGAGTGGAGCCGAACGCTCCGCCACACCGGCCGCACGGACGTGCCGCTCACCGACAAGGGGCGCGAGGAGGCGAGGCTGCTGAGCGGGGCGCTCGCGGGGCGCGAGTTCGAGGGCGTGCTCACGAGCCCGCTCGAGCGCGCGCGGGAGACGTGCAGGCTCGCCGGCCTCGACGAGCGCGCCGAGGTGACGGACGCGCTGCTCGAGTGGGACTACGGCGAGTACGAGGGGATCACCACCGCCGAGATCCGCGAGAGCCGGCCGGGATGGTTCCTGTGGCGCGACGGCTGTCCGGGCGGCGAAACCGCGGCAGACGTGGGGGCGAGGGTCGACCCGCTCGTGACGAGCCTGCGCGAGCTCGACGGCGACGCCGCTCTCTTCGCCCATGGCCACCTGCTGCGCGTGCTCACCGCACGCTGGCTCGGCCTCGGCCCGGAGTCGGGCGCGCTGTTCGCGCTCTCCACCGGCACGCTGTCCGTGCTCGGGTGGGAGCGCGAGGTGGCCGTCATCCGGCGTTGGAACGCCCCCGTCGCGGGGTGAGGTCAGGCGGCCGCGAAGCGGGTCCGCGCCCGCTCGGCCTTGGTGCCCTCGTAGCGGCGCGCCCACGGCGACTCCGGCTTCGCGAGCCTGATCGCCCCGACCAGCGCGACGGCCGGGATGAACAGCCCGATGACGCCCGTGAGCAGCTTGCCCTTCAGGAAGCAGATCAGCCCGAGCCCCGCGCCGAGCAGCTGCCACGGCACGAGCAGCGCGGCGCTCTCCGATCCGCTGAGGCTGTGGCCGCCGTAGCCGAGGAAAACGAACCCGGCCTCGTAGACGTCGATCCAGAACTGGAGCCCGAGCAGGCTGAGTACGAGCAGGCACGCCGCCACGACCACTGCGTCGATCGACTGGCGGCCCTTGGACGACCAGTAGACGTCCTCGAGGTTGAGCCAGAGCGCGAACTCGTCGAGCGTCAGGCCCATGCCGATCCCGAACAGGATCGCGACCAGCTCGATCCAGGGGCTGCCCGGCGCGATGGCGATGCCGACGTACCCCATCACGAGCAGCAGCAGGATCCCCCACACCAGGTGGTGGATGTGCGTGCCGCTCTTCGTCTCGACGTTGCCGGGCCACCAGCTCACCTGCGCCCGGATCATGTGGGCGCTCGTCCTGATGAAGCCGAACGAGAGCAGGAACGCGAGCAGGACGAGAAAGTGGGTCTCCTTGCCCGGCACCTGGATGTTCCGGTCGTATGCGCGGGTGAGGTCGTCGACCAGGCCGTCCATCCACGGCGATCGTAAGCGCTCACCGCTGAAGGGAGTACCGTCTCCCTCGTGAGGGTGATCGATTGCGAATGCGGCCACACGCTCCACGCCGCGAACGACGAGGAGCTGTCACGGATCCTCCGCCGGCACTTCGCCGACCGTCATGACGCGGAGCTGAGCGAGGACAGCGCCCGCGAGATGGTGTCGGAGCGGGCCTACTCGGCGAGCGACAGCTGAGCAGCCCGCGCGGCAGCTAGGCCTGCTCGCCCGAGCAGTCGGGACACTCGCCCCGGAGCGTCACCTCGTGGGCGCCGACGTCGTAGTCCACGCGCCTCGAGAGGCGCGCGATCGCGCGCTCGAGGTCGGGGTCCTCGAACGCGGTGACGGTGCCGCACGAGTCGCAGACCAGGTGGTGGTGATGCTCGCCGCCCGGGTTGACCGGCTCGTACCGGGCCACGCCCTCCGCCACGTCCACGCGCCGCGCCAGCCGCAGCCTGTCGAGCAGCTCGAGCGTGCGGTAGATGCTCGCGACGCCGACCTCCTGCCCCCGCTCGTGGAGCCGGACCGAGATCTCCTTGGCGGTCACGCTGCAGCCGAGGTCGGCCAGCGCCGCGACCACCGCCGCGCGCGGCGCGCTCTGCCTGTAGCCGGCCTGCTCGAGCGTGCCGGTGGCGTGGTCGACCCAGTCGCGCATGTGCGTTCAAGGATAGGCTCCCGGCCCGTGACCGACGTCTTCCGGACTCCGGACGAGCGGTTCGAGAACCTGCCGGGCTACGACTTCGAGCCGCACTGGTTCGACGCCGATGGCCTGCGGCTCCACTACGTGGATCACGGCGGCGGGGTCCCCGTGATCTGCTTCCACGGCGAGCCGACCTGGGCGTACCTCTACCGCAGGCTGGTCCCGCCGCTGGCGGAGGCCGGCCACCGCGTGATCTGCCCCGACTACGCGGGGTTCGGCCGCTCCGACAAGCCGACCGAGCGCGGCTGGTACAGCTACGACCGCCACGTGGAGCTCGTGTCGGCGCTGCTCGCGTCGCTCGACCTGCGCGACGCGACCGTCGTCGTGCAGGACTGGGGCGGGCCGATCGGGCTGCGGTGGGCGGTCGAGAACGCCGAGCGCGTCGCGCGGCTCGTGATCCTCAACACGGGGCTGTTCACCGGGCGGGTGTCGAAGGGCTTCATGGCGTGGCGTGACTTCGCGGAGCGGAATCCCGACCTGCCGGTGGGCTTCGTTATCCAGGGGGCGACGACCACCGAGCTGCCGGACGAGGTCGTGGCGGCGTACGAGGCGCCCTTCCCGAACGCGGAGTCGAAGGCGGGCGCGGCGCAGTTCCCGCTGCTCGTGCCCACCAGCGACGAGATGGCCGGCGCGGCCGAGATGCGCGAGGTGAGCGCGGAGCTGTCCCGCTGGGACAAGCCGGCGCTGGTCGCGTTCTCCGACTCCGACCCGGTCTTCCCCTACCCGCGCGCGGGCGAGGTGCTCTGCGACCTGATCCCGGGCGCCGGCGAGCAGGTGCGGATCGAGGGGGCGGCGCACTTCCTCCAGGAGGACCGCGGCGAGCGGATCGCCGAGGAGATCGTGCGCTTCACGCGCGGCTGACGGACACCTCGTCCACGTCGAGCGCGACGAGCACGGGCCCGCTCCACCTGCGCGGCGTCACGCGGCGGACGGTGGGGTAGACGAGGCCGTCGAAGGTCTCGTGGCCGCTGCAGAGGTGCTTCGCCCGCGCCCACTCGCCGAACACCTGCGCGGTGTAGTCGAGGCGGGTGAGCAGGCCGCGCTCGTCGAACGTGAACTTGGTCGTGGGCGCATGGCTCGGGACGTCCGGCGGGAAGCGGGCCATGAGCTCGCGGCCGCGCTCGCGGAGCTCGCAGCGGGTGAGGAGGAGCGGGGTGGTGAAGTAGTTCCACAGGGCGTAGCCGGCGAAGTAGAGACCGTCGAGCCGGTCCCACCACAGCCGCCGGCGGCCGCCGGGAAAGCGGCGCCGCATGTCGTCGCGGCGCTCGATGACGTCGCCCCGGTCGGACTCGATCCACACGGAATCGCGCTCGTACACCCCGCGGCCGCCGGGATAGGGCGTGATGACGGCGCGCGGCTCGGCCATTGTTATCTGCACCCGGAACTCGCGGAAAGGGGCGTGCGCGCCCTTCATCGGGAGCGCGATGCCGCCGCCGCGGATGCGGGCGGTCACCTCTCGCGCGGACTCCCAGGCCTCGCGGCCGCCGTGGGCCGCGAGGACCTCGTCGAGCAGCGTCAACCCGGCGGCGTCAGCCGGACGCCGCCGAGAACCGCTCCGCCACCTTCCCCCAGTCGACCGTGTTCCACCACGCGTCGATGTAGTCCGGACGGCGGTTCTGGTACTTCAGGTAGTAGGCGTGCTCCCAGACGTCGACCCCGAGCAGCGGCGTCTTGCCGTCGGTCAGCGGGTTGTCCTGGTTCGCCGTGGGGACGACCGCGAGCGCCGAGCCGTCGTGCACGAGCCACGACCAGCCGGAGCCGAACTGGTTCACGCCGGCGTCCTTCAGCTTCCCCTTGAAGTCGTCGAACGACCCGAACGCGGACTCGATCGCGCTCGCCAGGTCGCCGTCGGGCTCGCCGCCGCCGTCGGGCGACATCGACTCCCAGAAGAGCCCGTGGTTGTAGTGCCCGCCGCCGTTGTTGCGGACGGCGGTCCGCTTGTCGTCCGGCACCTGCGAGAGGTTTGCGATCACGTCCTCGATCGGCTTGTCGGCCCAGTCGGTGCCCTCCAGCGCGGCGTTGACCTTGTCGACGTAAGCCTGGTGATGCTTGTCGTGGTGGACGCGCATCGTGGCCTCGTCGATGTGCGGCTCGAGGGCGTCGTAGGCGTAGGGGAGATCCGGAACCTCGTACGGCATGTGTCTCCTTTCCGGGGCTTCGTCGAGCGGGGGGAACTCTATTCGGAGACGCGCACCGCGGTGATCCGCCTGGACCTCTCGCGCGCACGGCTGTTCACAGCCGGACGACCAAGGAGGAACCATGACCCTCGTAGGAACGACGAAACGGCGCCTCGCCTACCTCGTGAGCGCCCTCGCCCTGGCGGTCGCCTTCGCGTTTGCATCCGCCCCCAAGTCCGAGGCATCCGTGCCGATGATCGACTACTGCACCGGGGCCGCGATCGCGTTCAACTACAACCTCCAGGAGTACGGCTGGGACTGGGGCGCCACCCGCGCGTGGTGGGACGAAGCAGCCGTGTACTGCGGCTGGTGGGGCGCCGGGTAGCCGGGCCTGCGGGCCGCTCCGCCGAGGGCTGCTGCCCGGGCCGGTACCCTCGGCGGCGTGGACGTGATCGCGCTGCTCGCCGAGTCGAAGATCCGGGCGGCCATGGAGCGCGGGGCGTTCGACAACCTGCCGGGCCGCGGCAGGCCGCTCCCGCCCGACGACCTGGCCCGGGTGGCGCCCGAGCTGCGAATGGGATTCCGCCTGCTGCGAAACGCCGACTGCCTGCCACCCGAGCTGGAGGCCCGAAACGAAGCGGCCCGCCTTGGCACGCTGATCGCGGCAACGGGCGACCCCGAGGAACGCAGGCGGCTGTCACGGCTGAGGGCCGACGCCGAGCTGCGCTACGGGCTGATGACGGAGCGCCGCCGCCACTGAGTCAGGCCTTCGGCCCGACGAACTCGTCGAGCCGCGCGACGTCGGCCTTGCGGGAGACGTAGACGGCCCGCGGCGCGGTGGTCCAGCGCAGTCCGAGCAGGTCGCAGGCGGCGCAGAAGATCTCCCGAATGTCCGCGCTCGCGTTGTTGAACACATACCTGGGGCAGCTCCAGCCGCCGCGGCCGGTGTTGATGAACCGGGAGCCGTCGGAGTGGATCAGGCCCCGGAGGAGCAAGCCCGGCTCGCGCCGGACCAGCCGATGCTGCCAATCGACCAGGTGAATCGGTCGCAGGTGCTTCCTGCCGGGCCCATGCTGAGGGAACAGGCAGGGCCAGGACTTCGAATACGCCGACAGCTCGACGAGTGTGGGCTCCGAGCGGTCGACGTAGTTGCTCCAGCGCAGCAGCCGGCCAACGCGGTTCCTCGGAACGACCTCGCGCATCGCAGCCTCGCACTCGCCGACGATCCCGGGGTAGGCGAGATCGAGGTTGATGCGCAGCCGGTGGACGCCCCGGGGACCCGCCGAGATGCAACCGTCGCCGAGGTATATGCCGAGCAGGTAGACGTATGCGCTCGGCAGCTCGGAATGACGGTGGGCATCGTGTCCGCAGCGTGGGCAGGCCGGCATCGGGACGGTCGGCGGCGGTCGGGAATGCCGAGGCAGCTTGCCGGCGAGCCAGTCTCTGACGGTGGCTACGGGCAGGCCCGTGAGGCGCGCGATACGCCTCGGGCCGAGCCCCTCCCGCCTGAGCTCGAGTGCGCGCGCTACCTCGGCTCTGGAATGCACTCGAGAGCCTCCGTGAGAGTGCGGCTGGAGGGATTCGAACCCCCACGAGCTTTCGCCCAATGCGCCCTGAACGCATCGTGTCTGCCAGTTCCACCACAGCCGCGGAGTGACTCCAATCTAGCGGGTCCGAGGGGCACCGGCGGGCGTGAAGAGAGCACGAACATACGTTCGTAGTGTGGCGATCCCGCCGGACGGAAATTCACTCGCGCCGCGACGAGCGGCCGCCGGACCCCTCAGGCCGCCGCGTCCGTCGTTGTCGCGCTCCGGTTGTTGTAGAGCAGCCCGATCAGGATCTCCGTCACCTGCGGGTCGAACTGCGTGCCCGCGCCCTTCGCCAGCTCGCGGACCGCCTTGGCGTGCGGGATCTTGCGGCGGTAGGGGCGGTCCGAGGTCATAGCGTGGTAGGCGTCGCAGGCGAGGATGATCCGTGCCGCGATCGGGATCTCGTCGCCGGCGAGCCCGTCGGGGTAGCCCTTGCCGTCCCAGCGCTCGTGTTCGTGCCGGACGATCCGGGCGACGGGGCCGAGGCCCGGGATCGCGCGCAGGATCCGCTCGCCGATCACGGGGTGCTCGCGCATCACGGCCCACTCGAGCTCGTCGAGCGGCCCGGGCTTGTGGAGCACCTCGTCCGGGATGGCGACCTTGCCGATGTCGTGGAGCAGGGCGGCGGCCCGCACCATCTCTACGTCCCGGTGCGTGAGCGCCAGACCGCGCGCCACGGAGGTCGCCAGGTTCACGACGAACTCCGAGTGCTCGCCCGTGTAGCGGTCGCGTTCCACGAGCGCCTCGGCCAGCCCGGCGATCGCGTCGCGCGAGCGCTCCAGCGAACGCTGCTCCGGGCCGCGCAGCGCCTCGGCCCGCGCGCCGCCCGCCTCGCGGGCGCGGCGCATGCGCTCCTCGGCGGTCGAGACGAGCTGGTCGCCGGTCATCGGCCGTCGCCACTCGGCGATGCCGACCGACGCCGAGACCGCCGCGACCGGTCCGACCCTGAGCCGCTCGAACGCGAGCAGGATGCGCTGGAACGCCTGCATCGCCGTGGCGCTCGAGGTCTCGGGGAGCAGGAGCAGGAACTGGTCGGCGCTCGAGCGGCACACCACATCGCTGAGCCGCGTCTGCCGGGCGAGCATCGCGCCGACCGCCTTGAGCACCTCGTCGCCCACCCCGTGCCCGTGTGCGGCGTTGACCGCGTGGAAGCCGTCGACATCGAGGGCGGCCACCGCGAGGTCGCGCCCGTAGCGACGGCAGCGCTCGACCTCCGCGTCAAGCCTCCGGGCAAACCCCTGCGCGCTGTGCAGGCCGGTCAACGGATCGCGGAGGATGCGTGTGGTCAGCTCCTCCTCGAGTTGCGCGATCCGAGTCTCGGCTGCGGACAGGCGTTGTCTCAGCTCACGCTTCCGTGGCCGCACCTAGAGAGGGTCGGGCGCGAGCGTCGTTACCCCAAGTGGGGGGTGGCGCCCGTGGACCCGTTTACTACTACCGAGAGCGCTGCAGGCGGGTGCCGAACACGTAGTCCCAGAACGGCGCGCTGATGCCGAATCCGCGCGTCTCGTCCTGGAAGTGGTGGCGCATGTGGAGCTCGCGCAGGAGCTTGCCGAGGCGCGTCTTCGGCCTGCGATGGTGCACGTAGTAGTGGGTCATGTCGTACACCAGGTAGCCGGCGAAGAAACCGCTGGCGAAGACCTGCGCCGCCGGCGCGCCGAGCACCAGCGTGAAGAGCCCGTACATGATCAGTCCCAGCGGGATGCTCACGGACGGCGGCATGACGAGCCGCAGCGGGTCGTTCGGGTGGTCGTGGTGCACGCCGTGGATGATCCAGTGGAGCCGCTGCCCCCATCCGAAGTCCGGTTCGAAGTGGAACACCAGGCGGTGGATCCAGTACTCGAACAGGGTCCAGAAGGCGTAGCCGGCGAGCACCAGCCCGAGGATTCCAAGAGCGCTGAAGCTCGGCGAGCCGAGCGCGAACAGGATCGCGATGGCCGGGATGAACACGATCAGCGGCACGACCGGATGGACACGGGAGAGGCGGTCGAGGATGTCCGACTCGAACATCCGCGGCGAGTCGCGCAATACGTCTGCCCGGCGCATGTCCATGAACTCGAATTTAGCGCACGGGCCGGGCATCCGTCAGCCCGGGTTCGGGTGCCCTAACTCCGGGTCCAGAGGGAGCGCCACGACGCCACCAGGAAGTCCAACCCGAAGGCGGCCGTGAGTCCGTAGACGGCGACCTCGAGCGCGCCTGGGGCGCCGGTCGCGACCTCCGCGAAGACGCGCCCGAGCAGGTAGCACGTCACCGCCGCCATGAACACGAGCGTGCCGGCACCCTCCATCGCGAACAGTGTCGGCCGGGGCCGCCGCGCCGCTGTGACGCGGCCGTAAAGCACGTGTGAAGGAGCCGTGACCGTCGTAGACTCGCCCGGTGGCCCTGCCGGAAAGCGCGAAGGACCTGATCCGCTCGGGAGCGCTCGGCCACCTCGCGACGATCGACGCGGACGGCGCGCCGCAGGTCACGTGCGTCTGGGTGGCGGTGGACGGCGACGACCTCATGACGGCGCACCTGAACCCGGGCCAGCGGAAGCTCGAGAACATCCGCCGCGACCCGCGGGTGTCGCTCTCGTTCGAGGGCAGGAACGTCCGTCCGCCGGGGCTGCACGAGTATCTGCTGGTGAGGGGGAGGGGGACGATCGAGGAGGGCGGGGCGGCTGAGCTCCTGCAGGAGCTCGCCCACGTGTACCTCGGCCCTGACGTCCGCTTCCCGCCGATGGACGATCCGCCGCCGGGTGTACGGGTGCGCATCGCCGTCGACCGGGTCAGCGGGGTCGGCCCGTGGGCCGACTGACCGCCCTCGTCGCCGGGGCGGCGATCGCGGCCGCGCTGCTGGTCCCGTCGGTCGGCCCCGCCGCTCCCGGCGACCCGCCGTGCGCGGCCGACAAGACACTCGCCGTGACCTTCAGCGCGTCCGAGGCCGGCGCGGAGGTACCGCTTGTCGCGACGCACGAGGTGCAGCTGCTCGCCGACTGGCCGGGCGACGTGCGCAACCCGTCGCTGTCCGTGCCCGCCGGCGTGCGGGTGCTGGGACGGGCGCCTCGGAAGCTGCGGCTGGTGGTGCCCGCCCGAGCGAGCCTCCCCGTGACCGCGTCATGGGAGCAGGCGACCGACCCGGCAGACCCCGACGCCGACCCCTCGGACCCGGCGACGCGCTGCGTCGCGACGCGGACCGTCCAAGTGCCCGTGCAGTCGCCGCTGCCGAGCCGGCCGTTCTACGACCTGCCCGCGGGCGAGGCCGCCTGGTCGACGTTCGCGGTGGTGCCGGATCAGCGGCGCGGGGACCCGTCGCCGCTCGAGGTGTTGGTCCGCGTCTCAACCGCTGCCCGGTTCCCGTCGGCCGGCACGAGGGCGCGCCGGATGCCGGTCGCGATGAGGCCGAGCGAGCGCGTGCACTACCGCAAGCGGATCCCCCACGAGGACCTGCTGACCTTCCCGAAGCTGTGCCGCTTCTACTACCTGACCTGCGGACCGAGCCGCCTCTACACGGAGGTCTCAGCGCTGCCGGAGCGGGGACCGGGTCGCATTACGAAGCGAGACCTCACGGGCGGCGAGCTGCTCTCGCGCCCCGAGCCGTTCCGCAAGGTGGCGCCGTACGGCGTGAAGATCCGCGCGTTCACGTACACGCTGCCCGGCCACGAGCCGCGGGCGCTGGGCTACGACATCCAGGTGCGCCAGTCGGGCCGGCTCGTCGGGCGGGTGAGGCGCGCCGCGCGCTGCAGCTCGAAGCCGAACCGGTACGACGTGAAGGTCTTCCGCTGCAAGGTGGTGCGGCGCAAGAACGGCTGAGTAAGCGGCGATATTGCACCGCCGTTCGGCCAGGCGTAGGCTCTGCGGCGAGGGCAAGCGGAAAGGAGGACTCCGTGGCCAGTGAGGACTCCGCGCGAAGCGAGGACTCGCGTAGTACACGATCTCGCGGACCGCTCGGACGCATCAAGGAGCGTCGCAAGCTGAGGCGGGAGCGCAAGGTCGAGCGCCAATCTCGGCAGGCGCCGCACCCGAGGGACCCGCTCGGTGGTCCCGGCGGCAGCCTTTGAGTTAGCTGCGGAGAGCAAGCAGCCGCTCAGGCGGCGAAGGCGGAATCGCGGGAGAGGGCCTCCCAGCGGTCGAGGTCGTCGCGAAGGCGGTCGTGTTTCGCGCGAATCGCGTCCGCGGCGTCCTTTCCGAGTGCGAGCCGAAGGGGCGTATCTGGTGCGTCGAGCGCCGTGAGGATCGCAGCCGCCCCCTTGCGCGGATCGCCGGGCTCCTTGCCGGTGATTCCGGCGAGCTGGACGCCCGCCGACGCGACCGCCGCTGGTCGACGATCTCGAGATCGAGGTCGTGCTCGACGAGCCCGTCGCGGCAGGTCGAGCGCCGCCATGAAGCGCGGGTCGCGGACGGGGTCGTGGCCCCTCGCTCGGGCCTCATCACCGCCCTTGCCGGTCCTTCCGTTCCCACCGCCCACTTCTTCGGCCTGAAAAAGTGGTGTTTTGCAGGGAGGTTTGAGTACCGCCACGGGGATTCGAACCCCGGTTTCCGCCGTGAGAGGGCGGCGTCCTAGTCCCCTAGACGATGGCGGCTCGCCGGTGGGCGATTCTAGCGGCGAAATCGGCCTTTGCCCCGGGGTCGCCAGTATTGCTGCGGTGCAGCGTGTCGCGCTCCTCATGGTTCTCGGGCTCGCCCTGTCCCTCGGCGGCTGCGGTTTCGGTGGCGATGACGATCGGACCGGCGGCGCGGTCGTGCGGGTGACGCGCGACTTCGGTCATGTGCGGCTCGGCTCGGCCGCGGTCGCGCGCGTCGAGGACGGGCAGACTCCGACGACGCTGTTGCGGTCGAGGTTCAAGGACGTCCCCTCGATCGAGGGCCTGCGGCGCCGCCCGGGCGCTGACTGGTTTCTCTTCGTCAACGGTGTGGAGCACGGCGACGCCCACCAGGAGCTCGCCCCCGGCGACCGGCTCCAGTGGGACTACCGCTCGACCGCGGCGGTGGGCGACGTCCCGGCCATCGTCGGCGCCTTCCCCGAGCCGCTTCTCCACGGCACCGGTGGCAAGCGGCGGCCCGTGCGCCTCGAATGCGACACCGCCGCCGCGGCGGCCTGCAAGGCGGTGGACGAGCGGCTGCGCGCCGTTGGCGTGTTCGCCACCAGGTCCACGCTCGGAGCGCCCGGCACCCAGAGCGTGATCCGCGTGGTGGTCGGCCTGTGGCCGCGCGTCGCGGTCACCGCCGCGATGCTCGAGGACGCCCCGCGTGAGAGCGGCGTCTTCGCCCGGTTCGCGAGCGGCGGATTGCAGCTGCTCGACGAGGACGGGCGCGCCGTTCGCACGGTGCGGCCGGGCGACGGCACCGGGCTGGTGGCGGCGGTGCGGCCGCGGGAGGACGAGCTCGTCTGGATCGTCACGGCACTTGATCACGAGGGCCTCACGGCCGCCGCGGACTCGCTCACGGGGAGCCGTCTCCGCGACGCATATGCGGTCGCCGCGACTGGCCCGGCGACCGAGAAGCTCCCGCTGGCCGGCCGATGACGTGTGGCATAGTCGTGCGATGACCGATCCCTTCGAGCGCGCCCTGACTCACGTCGAGCAGCTCCGCGAGCACTACGACGCGCCGATGGAGCGCGCCGTGCGGAAGGACATCGGCCACCTCGACGAGATGTGCCGCCGGCTGATCGCCGCCGCGCCGATGGTGTTCGTGGGGAGTGTCTCCGAGGAGGGCCGCATGGACGTCACCCCGCGCGGCGGGCCGCCCGGGTTCGTCACCGTGCTCGACGAGCACCGGCTCGCCATCCCGGACGCCACCGGGAACCGCCGGCTGGACACGCTCGAGAACATCGTCGCGACCGGCCGCGCCGGGCTCATCTTCGTCATCCCGGGCCGCGACACCACGCTGCGCGTGAACGGCCGCGCCTGCGTGTCCGCCGATCCGGAGCTGCTCGAGCGGTTGACCTCCGTCGGCAAGCTGCCGTTCACGGCGATCGTGGTGGACGCGGAGGAGGTGTACGCGCACTGCCCGAAGGCGTTCGTGCGCTCGAAGCTCTGGGACCCGGACGCGTGGCCGGACCCGGAGACGCTGCCGACTCCCGCCGAGGTCAGCCACGCTCACCAGAGCGATCCCGACTGGACCGTCGAGCAGGAGGAGCGCCGTCAGCAGGAGGCCCTTCTCTACCGGCTCGACTAGGCGCTGCCGCGACCCTCGGCGGTGAAGCTGCTCCACACGGTGGACGCGAGCGCACCGGGATCGGGGCCGTCGTGCAACTCGAGCCGGACTATCCACTTCACCCACTGGAACCCGCGCCGGCCCGGCGCGACCAGCCGGACGGGCGCGCCATGGTCGTGCGAGAGCGGCTCGCCGCCGACGCGGGTCGCGAGCAGGAGGTGCCCCGCGTCGCGCAGGTCGAAGCTCCAGCGGTAGCCGGTGTGCGAGACGACCCGCACGTGCCCGGCCGTGGGGAGGGGGCCTGCGCGCTCCAGCAGGCGGGACAGCCGCACGCCGCGCCAGTGTTGTCGCGAGTAGAAGCCGCCGGTGCAATCGAGCGTGGCCTCGAGCCGGTCGCCCGCGTCCAGCTCGGCGAGCGAGACGCTGATCTGCTCGGCGACGAGGCCGCCGATCTCCAGGCGGTAGCGCTCGAGGTCGAGCGACGGCGGGTCGTCCGCGACCCATGACGTGGACGGAAACGCATTGCCGCTGAAGGATCCGGCCTCGTAGGAGCCCGTGAACCGGCGCCGGCCGCCGCGCAGGCCGAGCCATCCGGACACCGGTCGCTGGGCCCACCAGGTCAGGTAGGCGCCGGCGGCCAGCCCGCCGGCGATCAGAAGCTGGCGCCGGCCGGCGAGGTCCCGGCGGCGGAGCGGCTTGGCGCGGATCACGGCGTGCGTGCCCACAGCGACGGTCAGCGCGCCGCCGAGGGCGAAATGCCAGGCCAGCAGGTTGTAGCCGCCGAGCGAGAGGCGCGCGCCGGTCGACCAGGCGATACCGCTCCCGAGCACCGTGCCGACGAGCGCGAGCGCCGCAGCGCCCGCCGTCGTGCTGCGCTCCCATCGCCGCAGGAGGCGGGGGACCACACGCCGGAGCTTCCAGGCGAGCACCGCCGCGAGCGCGACGCCGCCGACGTCGTGCGCGACGAAGACCCACGCGTCGCCGGGGTCCCCGGCGAACAGCGTCCACACGCCGGTCACGGCAAGGAACCCGACCATGAGCGCGAGAGCCCAGTCGGTTGCTCGGGCCGTCACGACAGGCGAAGCCTACGCCGGGAGGGCGGGGACCCGCGATCCTGCGCCCGTGACATGGGTGCGTGGGCGTCCCGCGGTCGCGGGCGCGCCGCTGCTGCCGCTGCCGCCGCCGGCCAATTGTTCGGAACACCCGTACACTGCGGGCGATGCCGCGCGCCGTTCGCCGCTCGCTCGTGTCCGACCAGGTCTTCCGGATCCTCTGCGAGGAGATCGTCACCGGCGCGTATGCGCCGGGCGAGAAGCTGCCGACGCAGCGCGCGCTCGCCGCTGATCTCGGCGTGAACATGGCGCCGGTGCGCGAGGCGGTCAAGCGGCTCGAGCAGCTCCGGCTCGTGGAGGTCCGCCACGGCGACGCCATGCGCGTCCGCGACTGGCGCGCCGACGGCGGCCTCGACGTGGTCTCCCATCTGCTCTTCCGCGCCGGCGGCCTCGACCGCGAGACGCTCGCGAGCGTGCTCGAGGCACGGCGCCTGATGCTGACAGAGGCGGCTCGGCTCGCCGCGGAGCGGCGGTCGCCCGAACAGGCGGCGCGCATCGGGAAGCTGGCCGAACGGCTCACAGCCGGGCCCGACGCGGAGGCCGCCCAGGCGCTCGACTGGGAGCTGATGGCAGAGCTCGTGGACGCCTCCGGCAACGTCGTGCTCGGGCTGATCATGAACTCGATCCGCCAGGCGTACCTCGAGCACGCCGCGGGGCTCCGGGCCGTCGTCGCGGACCTCGACGAGCTGGCGCCGCTGTACCGGCGGGCCGCCGCCGCCGTGCAGCGGGGGAACGCGGACGCCGCCGCGCGCGCGGTCCGCGAGCTCACCTCCCGGCAGGAGCGCCGCCTGCTGGAGGCGCTCGCTTGAGGCTCGAGGTGCTGAGCCCGCGGGAGGCCTCGATCTTCGCCTGCGTGTGCGACACGGTCGTCGCGCCCGAGCCCCTGCTCCCGCCGGTGCGCGAGACCGACGCCGTGGCGGCCTTCGACCGGATGCTCGCCGCCGCCCCCCGCCTCAACCGGATCGGGCTGCGCGCGCTCCTCTACGCGGCCGAGCTGTCGCCGCGGGCGGTGGGCGAGCGCGCGCGGCTGCGCCGGCTCGTGCCGGCGGAGCGCGCCCGCGCGCTGGAAAGCATCGAGGGCTCGCCGCGGGCCGCCGAGCTTGCCAAGCTCGTCAAGGGGCTCGCCTGCCTCAGCTACTACGGAGACCGCGACGTGATGCGCCGGGTCGGCTACGACCCCGACGAGCGCGTCGCGCGCGGCCGGCAGCTGCGGGCGGCGGAGCTGCGCCCGTGAACGGGACGCGACCGACCGGCGGCGAGGCCTACACCGACGGCCGCGGCGCCTTCCTGCCGCAAGTCGAGCGCATCGAGCGCGGGGCGGCCATCAAGGGGGAGCGCGTGGTCCACGCCGACGCCTGTGTGATCGGCACCGGCGCGGGCGGCGGGCCGGTCGCCAAGGAGCTCGCCGAGGGCGGCATGAGCGTGGTGATGCTCGAGGAGGGCGAGCGCCTGACCGCCGACGACTTCAACGCCCGGCCGCGCGACATGAGCGTGCGCCTCTACCGCGACGCGGGCCAGGTCGTCACGCTCGGGAACGTCCCGATCGTGCTGCCGCTCGGCCGCAGCGTGGGCGGCACGACGCTCGTCAACTCGGGCACCTGCTTCCGCACCCCCGAGCCGGTGCTCGACCTGTGGGCGCGCGAGCTCGGGCTCGAGCAGCTCACGCCGGAGGAGCTCGATCCGTACTTCCGGCGCGTCGAGCGCGAGCTGAACGTGAGCCAGGTGCCGCCGCACCTGGCCGGCCGCAACGCGCTCGTCGTCAAGCGCGGCGCCGACGCACTCGGGTGGTCGGGCGCCTTCATCCACCGCAACGCGCGTGGCTGCGTGGGCTCGGGCGTGTGCGCGTTCGGCTGCCCGACGTCGGCCAAGCAGCACACCGGGATCACCTACGTGCCGCGCGCGTGGGACGCCGGCGCCGTCACATACACGGGCTGCCGCGCCCGGAGGATCGTCGTCGACAGAGGCCGGGCGCGGGGCGTCGTCGCGACCACCGCCGGCGGCGGCACCATACGCGTCATCTGCGACACCGTGGTCGTTGCCTGCGGCGCGATCCACACGCCGCTGCTCCTGGGCCGCAGCGGGCTCGGCTCGGACCGGCTCGGCCGCAACCTCGTCATCCACCCTGCCACGGCGGTGCGCGCGCTGTTCGACGAGGAGATCGACATGGCGCGCGGCGTGCCGCAGTCGTTCTACGTCGACGAGTTCGCGGACGAGGGGATCATGTTCGAGGGCGCCGCAGGACCGCCCGACTACCTGGCGATGTCGTTCCCCTTCTCGCGCGAGCGCCACCGCGACCTCATGCTGCGCTACCGGAACCTGTCGCAGTTCGGGGTGATGGTGTCGGACCGATCGCGCGGATCGGTGCGCGAGCGCGCCGGCAGGACCGAGATCCGGTACGTGCTCGGCCCGGAGGACGTGGGAGCCTTCAAGCGCGGCATCGAGCTGCTGACCGAGCTGTACTGGGCCGCGGGCGCCCGGGCCGTCTACCAGCCGGTCGCCGGGATCGACGAGCTGCGAGACGGCGACCGCGGGCCGCTGCCGGACCGCCCGCTCCAGGCGCGCGACCTGACCCTGATGGCCTTTCACCCGCTCGGCACGGCGCGCGCGCATGCGCGCCCGGCCGGCGGCGTGGTCGACGCCGACCTGAAGGTCCACGGCACCCAAGGCCTCCACGTGGCCGACGCGAGCGCTGTCCCGACCTCGCTGGGGGTGAACCCGCAGATCACGATCATGGCCCTCGCCACCCGTCTCGCCTTCCACCTGCTCGGCCGCCCGGCGCCGGCCGACGAGCCCGAGCCGGAGTCGATCGCGCGCCCGCGGGCGGCGGCGCACGCGTAGAGGCGCCCGCCTCTCGCCTCTCGGTGGGCGAGGCTCGGGCGCCCGCGGCGATGGGCTGGGAAAGGACCCGCCCGATGGCTGGGGAAACACCCGCCCGATCGCTGGGGAAGAACCCGCCCGCGGCGGCGCGCCGGCCCGCTGCGGGCCCGAACGCGCTCCGGCCGAGTGTGGTGCGTCTTGGTCAACCACTGGTTGACTCAAACCCGCCACACTCGGCCGCCCGGGCGCCCCCGTAACACGCGCGTGCCAAACACGTCGGCCGCGCGTCACACAAGCGGCTCGCGCGTAACACAGCAGCAGCGGAGCGAGCACCCCTGGCCGCCGGCGCGTGGCGGGCCCCGCTGGCCGGTGCCGGCCACAGCCAAGGCGGTCGGTGAGCGGACCCCCCACCTAGAAGCAAGAGGGGAAGCGCCTACCGCAGCGCCCGCATG
>DASXAA010000147.1:0-67222 GCA_036407035.1 Thermoleophilaceae bacterium
GTCGCCCGCCTCGACGCCGAGGTGCAAGAGCTCGAGGCGGAGCTCTGGCCGCTGCTCCGGCGCATCTGTCCGCAACTGCTCGCCGAGCCCGGAGTCGGCCTCCACTCCGCGGCCGAGCTGCTCAACGCCTGGTCGCACCGCGACCGCCTCCACTCAGAAGCGGCATTCGCGATGCTCGCCGGAGCGGCACCGATCCCCGCCTCCTCGGGCCAAACCATCCGCCACCGCCTCAACCGCGCTGGCGATCGCCAACTCAACCGCGCCCTGCACACGATCGTCATCTCCCGCCTGCAACACCACCCCGAGACCAGAACCTACGCCGCACGCCGCCTCGCCGAGGGAAAAACCCCCCGCGAAATCAAACGCTGCCCAAAACGCTTCACGGCCCGCCGCATCTTCCGGCTGCTCGAAACGCAAGCAGCAATGAACTAAACACAAACCCCGCCCGAATCCCGCAACCAGCGCAACTCGACAAACATAGAAGCATCTCGACGCTGTGGAGCGCGTTACGGGGACGAAGCGCGCGGGCGGGCCGGAGCGCGCGGGGGCGGGAGCGGGGCGGCGCCGGAGCGCGCGGCCGCCGGATCGCGGGCCCGGATCCGCGCCAGCCGCTCGTCGCGCACCGGGTCGGCGGCGGGTGCGACGTCGAACGGGTGCAGCGCGTCACGGACGCCGTCGGCCCACGCGACGCCCAGGCGGTCCAGGCTGTCGACCGGCGGCCACATCGCGGTGCACTCCCAGGCCCACGCCGCATCCGGGAGACGCAGCGCCGTCTCCTGGGGGTCGAGGCGGCCCAGGGCGCCTCCCAGCGGCGTGAGCGCGACTCTCGAGAGAGCCGGCGCGGCTCGGTTCGCCGCGCCGACGGCGGCGTCGATGACCTCGTCCGTCAGCTCCTCCAGGAAGCCGGCGTGCGCGCGCGAGCGCATCCCGGGCGGGTTCTGGGCGTCGGTCATCGCCTGGAATGCGCGGTACTCGTTCGGCGCCAGGGCGTCGAGCGCGGGCTCCAGCCCGCGCAGCGGCGCGACCGCCCGCTCGCCGTCCTCGATCCCGCCCGCGAAGCAGTATGCGACGTTCAGCGCGCCCGCGCCGCCCGCGAAGAGCACCAACGCGCTTCCCACCTCGTCCGGCGCCGTCGCCACACCTCCCACCTCGTCCGGTGCCCCCGCCATCAGGTCGCGATAGGCACGCGCCACCTCCGCGGCGCGACCGCGGGCGAAGCCGAGGAAGCCGCACAGGAGCACCGGACCGACCGGGTGGAGCCGCAGCCGGAGCTCCGTCACTCTGCCGAAGCCCTCGCCGCCGCCACGGAGCGCCCACAGGAGCTCGCCGTCCGCCTCGACGATCCGGCCGTCCGTGAGCTCCACCTCGGCCGCCACCAGGTGGGCGCAGGCGGGCCCGAGGGAGCGCTCCAGCCAGCCGCCGTCGCCACGTAGAACCGTGCCGGCCACGGTGGCGCGCGAGAGCCGGGCGCCGGTGATGGCGAGGCCGTGCTGCTGGGTCGCGGCGTCGAGCTCCGCCCAGGTCACCTCGCCGCCGACCCGGGCCAGGCGCGCGCCCGGGTCGACGTCGATCGCGTCCGGCGCGAGCGTCACAGAGGCGGCAGGTCCTGCACCGCCCGGTAGGCCTCGCTGATGGCGCTGTGCGTGTAGGCGAACGCCTCGGAGTCGGAGTTGGCGATCGCCACGTTCCGGAAGGGCTGGCGCCCCGCCACCTGCGGCTGGTTCTCCACCGGCCCGTACGCGGACGGGTCGAAGGTGGAGGTCAGCTCGTGCGCGTAGCCGTAGCTCCATCGGTTGATCTTCCAGTCGGCGATGTCGCGCTCCGGATCGAAGTCGCCGCCCTCCTTGTTCACGGTGCGGTCGATCAGGTCGATCACCGAGTCCTCGAGCTCGGCCCAGCTCCGTTCGCGCAGCATCTGCTGCCCGGTGGAGTACGCGAACAGCTGCGGCACGGCATCGGGGTGGTTGGGGACCACCGTGAACGACAGCTGCGCCGGAGCGGTCGGGGGCTGGTTCGGCGTCGGGCCGTAGTACTTGCCGGGTGAGGCGGTCGGCCCGAACCCGGCGCCGGCGCTGACGCTGAAGTTGTCCCAGAACAGGCTCGTGCCACGCGGGCTCACGCTCGCGACCTTGGAGTCCGCGAACGCCTGCCAGTTGTTGAGGCCCGCGCGGCCGTAGATCAGCGGCACCTTGCGCGCGTAGCAGAGCCCCTCGACCTGCTTGCGCGGCAGGCCCTGGACCACGTGTGCCGTGACGCGGTTCCAGCACGCCATGATCACGTGGCGGCCCCACACCCGCCGGCCCTCGTTCTTGCGGCCGTGGCCGTGGTGCCCGTGGTCGTGGTCGTGGTCGTGGGGCCCCCCGTGGCCGTGGTGCCCGTTCCCGTGTCCGCTCGCGTGCGCGTCGCCCGACCCCGGCACGCGGTTCAGCACGTAGTCCACCGGTGAGTAGCCGCGGCGGTCCCGGCACGGCTCGACGTTGAACACCGTGGCGTTCAGCCGGATTCGCACGCCGTTGCGCGGGTTGTCGAGCTCCGAGTACCTGGCCTGCGCCTTCAGGATGCTGAGCTGGTCGGGCCGCAGCGGCCCGTCGCCGACGTCGATGTCCGGGAACGCGTTCGGGATCAGCTTGCTGAGCGACAGCCGCAGGAGGGAGGTGTTGCCGTCCGGCCAGGCGCGCGTCGGGCCGCTGTCCGAGCGCGAGTCCTGGTGCGGCGTCCGCCCGATCCCGGCCAGCTCGATGCCCTCGGTATCGCCGAGCCCGACGGCGTCGGGGAAGCCGGGGCGGCCGAGGATCCAGCAGTCGGCCGCCGAGACGGCCTGGCCGCCCGCGCCGAGCAGCCCGCCCGAGCCGCGCCAGTACTCGCCGAAGAACGCCTCGTCGTTGATCCCCACGTGGTCCTGGAGGTACTGCTTGTAGGTGATCGCGGTCAGGTATTCGCGCTTCTGCTGCTGCGTGCCACCCGGTCCGCCGTGAGCGGCGTCGAGGAAGTCGGCGTCCGTGGTCTGCACGTCGAGGATGCCCTGCCTCGCAGCGGCCGAGTAGGGCGTGCGGGCGAGGAAGGCGGTCCAGCCGTCGACGGTGCCCGGCTCGAGGCCCGCGAAGGGGCCTGCGTTGCGAGTCGGGATCACGTGGTCCTGGCCGAACTCCTGTGCCGGGAACAGCAGCCGCTGGTAGAGGCCGAACGACGCCGGGATCCCGGCCGCGCCGCCGTTCTGCCACTTCGTCGCGTCCGTGAAGTCCACGCCCGCCCAGTTCAGGAAGTCCACGGCGTGCTGGCCATACGACCCCGGGATGCCCGACGGGCCGTCCTGGCTCCACGCGCCGATGCTGTCGAGGTTGACGGTGCCGCCGTTGCGGAGCGTCATCACGTCCGCGCCGCCGCCTGCAGCGTTCGGGATGTGGAACTCGTTGCGGTGAGAGTGCCCGCCGAAGTCCGGCAGTGCGTCGATGATCAGGATCCTGCTGTTCGGCCCAAAGCGGTCCTGGTACCACTTGGCCGCCGAGATCCCGCTGGCGCCCGCGCCGACGATCACGCAGTCGTACTTCTCGCGTGTGTCCTCCACGCGGGCGCGGATCCCCGGTCCGCCCCGGGTCGAGTGCACCTGCGACGGCCTCGAGGGCGGCGGGCCGTCGATCTTGATCGTCCGCCTGATCACCTGCTGCGGCTGACCCGTGAAGGGGTCGCTGAACGTCGGCGGGTAGTAGTCGGGCGGCAGCGGCGGGTCGCCCCCGTGCGCGTGCGCCATCGCCTCGGCCCCGGTCATGCCGGGGAACGCCGCCGCGGCGGCCAGGCCGGCCGCGCTCACGGCGGCGCCGTCGAGGAAGTCGCGGCGGGTGATGCCGTCCTTCCTCTCACGGCGCTCGCGCTCGTCGCCGGGGAGGCGGCGCTTTCCGTTCTTGGCCATGAAGACCTCCTCCGAGTCCGTGGCCGGCCCCTGGGTGCCGGGAATGCGAACCTACCGGGCGTGCGTCCGCCCTTACAACCACCGGAGGGCGCAAGGCGCCGCGACCGCTTGTACGAAAAGGAGTCGATCTCGCTCGTCATCCCGCATCCGCGCGGCGACGGGCGGATCCTGCTGGTGAGGCGGCCCGACGACGACGAGAGCCTGCCCGGTCTCTGGGGGCTGCCCGCCGCGTCGCTCCGCGAGGGCGAGTCGGCCGAGGACGGGGTGCGGCGCGCGGGCCGCGAGAAGCTCGGGATCGCCGTCGGCCCCGGCCGCTGCATCGGCGAGGCGGAGGCCGACCGCCCCGGCTACCGCATCAGAATGCGCGATTTCGAGGCCCGGATCGAGAGCGGAGCGCCGGCCGTGCCGCAACCGTTCGGGGGCACCCAGTACACGGACTGGAGGTGGGGAGAGCCCGCGGATCTGAACCCCGCGGCCGACGCCGGCTCGCTCTGCGCGCGGATACTCCGGGACCAAAAAAGCCCTGCGTAGAGCGAAAAACGCCGCAATTACCGAACGATTCGCGTATCATCGGTGGCCATGCCGTACGCCGGGGACGACGTCGCAGAGCTCGAGGCACGGCAAGAACCCCGGCTCGTGCGCGCCCTCGAGATGGTCGCCCCGGGGACGGCCGTTCGCGAGGGACTGGACAACATCGTTCAGGCCCGAACCGGCGCGCTCATCTGCATCGGGGAGTCGGAGGAGCTGAGCTTCCTCCTCTCCGGCGGCGTGAAGCTCGAGGTCGACTACACGCCCGCCCTGCTGTACCAGGTGGCGAAGATGGACGGTGCCATCATCCTCAGCTCGAACGGCACCAAGATCCTGTGGGCGAACGTGCAGCTGATGCCGGACCCCACGATCCTGTCGCTCGAGACCGGGACGAGGCACCGCACGGCGGAGCGCGTGTCCAAGCAGACCGACGCCCTCGTGATCGCCATCTCGCAGAGCCGCAGCGTGGTCTCGCTCTACCTGGACGGCGCGAAGTACATCCTCGAGGACATCCCGGTGGTCCTCGCGAAGGCCAACCAGGCGCTCGCGACGCTCGACAAGTACCGCAGCCGCCTGGACCAGGTCTCCACCCGCCTCACCGCGCTCGAGTTCGAGGGCGGGGTGACGCTCCACGACGTGCTGACGGTGCTCCAGCGCGCCGAGCTCGTCACGCGCATGGCGGTGGAGATCGAGCGCTACATCGTCGAGCTCGGAGCCGAGGGGCGGCTCATCGAGATGCAGCTCGAGGAGACGATGGTGGGCGTCGCCGCCGACAAGTCGGCGCTCGTCCGCGACTACATCGTCGAGCCCTCCGAGGAGGGCTTCGCGATGGTCCTGGACTCGCTCGCGAGGCTGCCCCACCAGGACCTTCTTGACTTCGGCCGCCTCGCCGAGATGCTCGGCAACGACCGCAAGCTGAACACCCTCGACCACCCCGTCTCGCCCCGTGGATATCGCATCCTCGGGCGGATCCCGCGGCTACCGAAGATGGTGGTGCAGCGGATCCTCGACGAGTTCAGCGGGTTGGACGAGATCCTCGCCGCCAGCGACCCCGAGCTGGAAGCTGTGGAGGGCGTTGGCGACATGCGTGCGAAGGACATCCGCGAGGGCCTTCGCAGGCTCCAGGAGATCAACCTCGTGGACCGGTATCTGCAAACCTAGTTACAACGGTGCACAGCGCCGCGACGTAGGAGGGAATCATTAGCGACGCAGTAGTTGAGCAGGAGCTGGAAATCGACCTCGAAGTGGAGCGGGAGCCCGCCGTCTACGAGGTCGGGGACCACGTGGTCTATCCGCATCACGGTGCGGGCAAGGTCCTGAAGAAGGACATGAAGGAGATGCTCGGGGAGAAGAGGGAGTACCTGACCATCAAGATCCTTCACAACGACATGACCGTCATGGTCCCGTGCTGCAACGCCGACAAGGCGGGTCTAAGGCGCGTGATCGGGGAGGACGCAGTCAAGAAAGTTCTTGCCGTCCTTCGCGACGACGTAAGCCAGATGCCGAAGAACTGGAACCGGCGTTTCAAGCACAACCGCGAGAAGATCAAGACCGGCGACGTCTACGAGCTCGCCGAGGTCGTGCGCAACCTCGCCATACGCGAGACCGAGAAGGGTCTATCGACCGGCGAGAAGCAGATGTACACGCGCGCGAAGAAGATCCTCGCGTCAGAGCTGATGTACGCGCTGGAGATGGAGGAGGACGAGGCGGAGGCCCATCTCGAGGACCTGATCGTGGACGCTCATACCTCGCGGAACGGCGCCACGGCCTGACACGACTGTGACCGTCGTCGGGATCGTTCCCGCCGGCGGCAGCGGCGAACGCCTTGGGGCCACGGGCCCCAAGGCGTTCGTCGTTCTGGCCGGCCGGCCGATGCTCGAGTGGAGCGTCGAGGTGCTCGGCTCGGTGTGCGACCGGGTGGTCGCCGCCGTGCCCCTGGGCTTCGAGGAGCCGCCGGACCGCGTGCCCGGCGGCGAGTCGCGCTCGGCGTCCGTGCGCCGTGCGCTCGAGGCGGCGCCGGAGGCCGAGGTGGTCGTGGTGCACGACGCCGCCCGGCCGCTCGTCAAGCGCGAGCTGGTCGAGCGCTGCCTGGCCGCGCTCGAGCCCGGCGTGGACGGCGCCATCGCCGCGGTGCCGATGACCGACACGGTCAAGGAGGCCGCTCCCGACGGGCGCGTGCTGCGCACGCTCGACCGCTCGTCGCTGTGGGCGATCCAGACGCCCCAGGTGTTCCGCGCCGAGGTGCTGCGGCGCGCGCTCGACACGAACGAGGCGGCGCTCGCGGCGGCCACCGACGACGCCTTCCTCGTGGAGGAGCTGGGCGGCACGATCACGGTGGTCGAGGCGGCGCCCGAGAACCTGAAGGTCACGCGCGAGAGCGACCTGCGCATTGCGGAGGCGCTCCTGTGCTGACCGACTACCACGTGCACCTGCGCCCCGACGATCAGGACGCGACCGCGGAGCGGTCGTTCACGGCGGCCAACGCGGAGCGCTATCGCGAGGTGGCGTCCGAGCGCGGGATCGAGGAGCTCGGCGTGGCCGAGCACGTGCACCGCTTCGTCCAGTCGCTCGAGGTCACGAACAACCGCTGGTACCGGTACTGGGCGCACGACGACATCGACGCCTACTGCGGCTTCGTCCGCGATGAGACCGACCTCAAGCTCGGCATCGAGACGGACTTCCTGCCCGGCACCGAGGACCGCCTGGCGAACCTCCTTGACGGCCGCGACTGGGACTACGTGGTCGGCTCGGTGCACTTCCTGCGCGACGAGATCGTCGACGTGCACGAGGAGGAGCCGGGGTGGGCGGACATGAGCGTCTGGCGGGCCGCCCGCGACCCCGAGAAGGTCTGGCGCGCCTACTTCGAGATGCTGGGCGAGGCGGCCCGCAGCGGCATGTTCGACATCCTCGCCCACCCGGACCTCGTCAAGGTCTTCGGCGACACGGCGCCGCGTCCGGACGGCGACCTGCGCCGCTTCTACGAGCGGTCGATGGACGGCATCGCCGACTCCGACGTGGCGATCGAGGTCTCCACGGCGGGCCTGCGGAAGCCGGTCGGCGAGATCTACCCGGCCGAGCCCTTCCTCGAGATGTGCCTCGAGGCGGGGCGGCCGGTGGCGCTCTCGAGCGACGCGCACGTGCCCGAGCAGCTCGGCCACGAGTACGAGCGGGCGGTGGAGTGGATGCGCGGCCTCGGCGTGGAGGAGATCGCCGTGTTCGAGCGGCGCGAGCGCCGGATGGAGCCGCTCGGTTGAGCGCCGGCATCGGCTACGACTCCCATCGCTTCGAGGCGGGCCGCCGGCTCGTGCTCGGCGGCGTGGAGATCGAGGGCACGGAGCGGGGGCTCGCCGGCTTCTCCGATGCCGACGCGCTCACGCACGCCGTCATCGACGCCCTGCTGGGGGCGGCCGGCCTCGGCGACATCGGCGAGCACTTCCCGGACACCGACGAGCGCTGGCGCGACGCCGACAGCATCGAGCTCCTGCGCGAGGTGCGTGCGCTGCTGGAGGCGCGCGGGCTGTCCGCGCGGAACGTCGACGCGACGGTGGTCTGCGAGGCGCCCAGGCTCGGCCCGTACCGGGACGCGATGCGGGCGCGCCTGGCGGAGGCCGCCGGCCTGGAGGTCGGCGCGGTGGGCGTGAAGTTCACGACGAACGAGGGGATGGGCTTCGTGGGCCGCGGCGAGGGCGTGGCGGCGCTGGCCGTGGCCACGG
The DNA here is from genome assembly GCA_036407035.1 of Thermoleophilaceae bacterium. Classification (GTDB taxonomy): domain Bacteria; phylum Actinomycetota; class Thermoleophilia; order Solirubrobacterales; family Thermoleophilaceae; genus JACVRW01. The sequence goes on from DASXAA010000147.1 coordinate 8,149, forward strand.
TCGCCTAGCCGCCGGTACGCTGCGGCGCATGGACCGGGACGAACTGGCCTTCGCGGGGGTCGTGCGGCTGGCGGAGATGGTGCGCGCCGGCGACGTGAGGTCGCGCGAGCTCGTGGAGCTGTTCCTCGGCCGGATCGAGCGGCTCGAGCCGGAGCTGAACGCGTTCCGGCGCGTCATGGCCGAGCGCGCGCTGGCTGACGCTCAGCAGGCGGACTCCCGCCACGACGCCGGCGACGACCGTCCGCTGCTCGGCGTGCCGATCGCGGTCAAGGACACGGAGGACGTGGTCGGCGAGGTCACCGCCTGGGGCACGGACGCGCACGGCGGCGCGCCTGCCCGCGAGGAGACCGAGATCGTGCGGCGCCTGCGCGCCGCGGGCGCGGTCATCGTGGGCAAGACGAACACGCCGGAGCTGGCGATCATCGGCGCCACCGAGGGGCCGGCGTTCGGCGTGTGCCGCAACCCGTGGAACACGGATCGCACGCCCGGCGGGTCGAGCGGCGGCAGCGGCGCGGCCGTCGCGGCGGCGCTAGTGCCGGCCGCCACTGCCTCGGACGGCGCCGGCTCCATCCGCATCCCGGCGGCCAACTGCGGGCTCGTCGGCCTGAAGCCGCAGCGCGACCGCATCTCGCTGGCGCCGGCGCGCGAGCACTGGCACGGGATGAGCGTGGTCGGCTTCGAGACGCGGACGGTGGCCGACACCGCCCTGCTGCTCGACGTGGCCGCCGGGCCGGCGCCCGAGCGGTCGTATACGGAGGCGGCGGCGCGTCCGCCCGGCGCGCTGCGGGTCGCGACGTCCACGCGGCCGGCCTCCCCGACCCCGGTGGGCGCGGAGGTGAAGCGGGCCGTGGAGGAGACCGCCGGCGTGCTGCGCTCGCTGGGCCACAGGGTGGAGGAGCGCGATCCCGACTACGGCAACACGGTGGCGAACGCGGTGATCGCGCGCTACCTGCGCGGGGTCCACGACGACGCCGGGGCCGTCCCGCGGCCGGAGCGCCTCCAGCGGCGCACGCGGGGGTTCGCCCGCCTGGGCGGCACGATCCCGCCGGCCGCCGTCGACTGGGCACGGAGGGCGGAGGCCGGGCACGCGGCACGGATCAACAAGCTGTTCGACGAGTTCGACGTGCTCGTCACCCCGACGACCGGCCGGCCGCCGGTGGGGGCCACGCAGTGGGAGGGCCTGGGCGCGCTGCGGACGCTTCTGGGACTGGCGAACGTGTATCCCTTCACCGGCGTCTGGAACCACACCGGCCAGCCGGCGCTGTCGATCCCGGCGCCGAGCCCCTCCGAGGACGGCCTTCCGATCGGCGTGCAGCTGGTCGGGCCGCCGGACAGCGAGGGCCGGCTGCTCTCGCTCGCCGCGCAGCTCGAGGCCGAGATCCGCTGGCCGGAACGCCGCCCGCCTGTGTCGTAGCCTCCCGCGCGTGCGCACCGTCCGGATCCACGACACGCTCGCGGGCGAGGAGCGCCCGCTCGAGCCGCGGGAGTCTCCGAAGGTGGGCATCTACGCCTGCGGGCCGACCGTCTACGGCCGCGTGCACGTCGGCAACGCGCGCCCGTTCGTGGTCTTCGCGCTGCTGAAGCGGTTCCTCGAGCAAGAGGGCTACGAGGTCACGCTGGTGGAGAACGTGACGGACGTGAACGACAAGATCTACGACGCGGCGGGCGAGCGGGGCCTGCCGAGCGAGCAGCTGGCGCGCGAGATGACCGCCGCCTACTTCGCCGACACCGACCTGCTCGGGCTGGGGCGGCCGGACCACGAGCCGCTCGCCAGCGAGACGATCGGCGAGATCATCGAGCTGATCGGGTCGCTGATCGACTCGGGACACGCCTACGAGGCGGGCGGCGACGTGTACTTCCGGGTCGCCTCCTTCGACGGCTACGGCAAGCTCTCGAACCGCCCGCTCGAGGAGATGCAGCAGGGCGAGGGCGACGACGCCGCCGAGCTGAAGCAGGCGCCGCAGGACTTCGCACTCTGGAAGGCCCACAAGGAGGGCGAGGACACGTGCTGGGAGTCGCCCTGGGGCAGGGGCCGGCCGGGGTGGCACATCGAGTGCTCGGCGATGGCGGAGGCGATCCTCGGCGTGGACTTCGAGGTCCACGGCGGCGGCTCCGACCTCGTCTTCCCGCACCACGAGAACGAGATCGCCCAGACCGAGGCTGCGCGCGGCAGGCCGCTGGCGCGGATCTGGATGCACAACGGCATGGTCGAGCTGGGCGAGGAGAAGATGGCGAAGTCGGTGGGCAACATCCGGCTGCTCCACGTGGCGATCGCCGAGTACGGCCGCGACGCGTTCCTCATGTGGATGGTCGGCGCGCACTACCGCAAGCCGGTGGCCTACACCGACGAGGCGCTCGGCGACGCCCAGCGCGCCGTGCAGCGCGTGCGCGAGGTGTGCCGGCGGCTCGACCCCGCGGCGCCCGCCCGGCCCGAGCTCGACGCGCACGCCGACCGCTTCTTCGACGCGCTGGCCGACGACTTCAACACCGCGGCGGCGCGAGCCGTGCTGTTCGACTGGATCGGGGAGGCCAACCGCGTGATCGACGCCGGCGAGGCCGTGGGGCCGGGCCGCCTCGCCGAGATGCTGCACGCCTTCGGGCTGGAGAACCTGCTCTCGGAGCGGCCCGAGGAGGCGCCGGAGGAGGTGCGCCGGCTCGCGCGGCAGCGGGAGGAGGCGCGCGCGGCGCGCGACTTCGCGACGGCCGACGACCTGCGCGACCGCGTACTGGAGCTCGGCTGGGAGCTGCGCGACACGCCGGATGGGCAGCGGCTCGTGCCGCGCGGGTGATCGTGCTCGGCCGCGGTCCAGTTCCCGCCGCGCGGGTGATCGTGCTCGGCCGCGGTCGCGCACCCGCCTCCGGCCGCGGCCCCGCGCCCGCCCGCGGCCCTGCGCCAGCCGGCGGCCGCAACCCCGTTCCCGCGTGATCCTCTACGGCCGCAATCCCGTCAGGGAGGCGCTCCGCGGCCGTCGCGCCGTCCACGGGGTCTGGGCCACCGCGGGCGCGGCGGAGGAGCCGTGGCTCGCTGGGGCAGCCGCTCCGGTGAGCGTCGCGCCGGCCGCCGAGATCGCGGAGCGGTGCGGGTCCGACGAGCACCAGGGGATCTGCGCGGAGGCCGGCCCCTACCCGTACGCCGACCCCGGCGCGCTGCTCGACGCCGACGACGCGCTCGTCGTCTGCCTCGACCAGGTGCAGGACCCGCACAACCTCGGCGCGGTATGCCGGGTGGCCGAGGCCGCCGGCTGCGCCGGCGTGGTCATCCTGGAGCGCCGTTCGGCGGAGGTCACGCCGGCCGTGTGCAAGGCGTCGGCCGGGGCGGTGGAGCACCTGCCCGTAGCACGCGTCCGCAACCTCGCCGACTGGCTGGGCGAGGCAAAGGCCGCGGGCGCGTGGGTGTACGGGGCGGACGCGGCGGCCGGGCAGCGCTACGACCAGCCGGACTACTCCGGGCGCGTCGTGCTCGTGCTCGGCTCAGAGGGCCGCGGGCTGCGTCCGAGGGTCGCCGACAGCTGCGACGCGCTGGTCTCGCTGCCGGTCCGCGGGCGGGTCGAATCGCTCAACGTGTCGACCGCCGCGGCCGCGCTGGTGTACGGAATCTTGCAGTTGCGCGACCGGGCTTGACAGGGCTCCATAACTGCGTACACTGGCGCGCAGATCAGGCTGAAGTCGAGCTTGAGGGAAGGCACGACTTCAGGTCAACCTGGCGCCAGGGGAGGTAGTGCGCCACCGAGCTAATCGAGGGCTCGCGTATGCGGGACCCGAGAGGAGCGTTCGATGGCAGCTTCCGTCTCTCCTCGTCGGCCGGGCCAGAAGTCTCAATCTGAAGTCGAGCTTGATGATCACTATCTGATCGCGCTCGCCAAGCAGGGCAAGAAGGACGCCTACGACCGCATCGTCAAGCGGTACTACGGCTTCGTCCGCCTCAAGGCCTCGTCGTACTTCCTCATCGGCGGCGACTCCGACGACCTCATCCAGGAGGGCCTCGTCGGGCTCTACAAGGCCGTCCGCGACTACCGCACGGACCGGGAGTCGAGCTTCCGCAACTTCGCCGAGCTGTGCATCACGCGCCAGATCATCACGGCGGTCAAGACCTCCACGCGCAACAAGCACACGCCGCTGAACGAGTACGTCTCCTTCTCGCAGACGCCGGCGGCGTCCGGTGGGGACGGCGATCCGACGATGGACGAGCTGCTGCCGGGCCCGTCGGCGCACGACCCGGTCAACCAGGTGATCTCCTCGGAGGAGCTGCACAGCCTCGTGGCCTGCCTCTCGAGCGTGCTGTCGGAGCTCGAGAGTTCGGTCCTTTCCCTTTACCTCGACGGGTACAGCTACGAGGCGGTCGCCGGCCGCCTCGACTGCGACACGAAGACCGTCGACAACGCCCTCCAGCGCGTCAAGCGCAAGGTCGGCGCGCACCTGGCGTCGCGCCAGGTGCTGCTGTAGCGCGCCGCCCGGCGGGGTTTGACCGTCGGCCACGGGGGTACTGGTCCGGCCAAGCAGGCCATAGAGGAGGGAATAACCCATGATCGGACTGCTGTTGACCGTGCTGGTTGCCGCAATCGTGTACCTGATCCTGGCCGCACTGACCGGCTCCGCGATCGTCGCGATCGTCGGCGCCGTGCTCGTGCTGATCGCGGGCATCCCGAGCGGAGGCTTCGGCCTCGGGAGCCGCTGGGGCGGCGGGCGAACTCGCACTTACTAAGCGGGCCGCGGGAGCGGGCGACCTCCCCACGCGGGGGGGTCGCCTGGCCCGACCCCGGCGCCGGAGCCGAGCCTAGAATCGGAGGCGCGCCGGAGTAGCTCAGCTGGTAGAGCACCGCACTTGTAATGCGGTTGCCGCGGGTTCGAGTCCCGCCTCCGGCTTACGTCGCCCCGACCGCCGCCTGCTCGATGTTCCCGTGCCCGTTCGAGGACACGGGCACCTCGGCCGGCGGCTCGAACTCGTCGACAGGGTTCATCCGGCGCTCGAGCTCGCCGAGCACGAGCCCGAAGAGCAGGTGGCGCCACGTGGCCTGCGCGAACGCGCGGGCGTTGCCCTGCAGGCCGCCGAGGTCGGAGCGGGCCGGATGGTGGCGGTCCACGAGCCCGGTGAGCGGCCACGTCGTGAGGTGCTCGACCATCGCCGCCGTGACCGCGGCCGCAACCGGCGGCCCCGGGATGAACGGCCGCAGGAGCGAGTAGCCGGCGCCGAACGCGGCGCCGTTCGCCACGTGCAGGGCGACCCCGGCGGCCGGCCAGGCGCTGCCGCGCGTGGCGAGCTTGCCGAGCATCTCGACGTCGTCGTAGTCGCTCCCGAAGACGCGCTTGTCGAGCGGCTGCTGCCCCGCCCAGACGCCCGCGGCGACCGCCCCGGCGACCGCTCCGCCCAATGAACGTCGAAGCTCCACACCCGCAGCGTAACGCCAGGGCCGGACCCGGGTATGCGTTGTCGATGCCGGAGGTCGGTACGGACATGCGTGCGCGGCTCGACCGCTACCACGCGCGCACACGGCGGCGGGGGGTCAACCCGCTCGTCTACTGGCCGGTGCGGCTCGTCCTCAAGACCGCGATCCTCGTCTACTTCCGGCTGAGGCGCCTGGGGAGGGAGCACATACCGCAGGGCGGCGTGATCCTCGCCGCCAACCACCGCAGCTTCCTCGACCCGTTCGCGATCGGCTGCTGCCTCGGCCGGCCGATCTACTTCGTGGCGAAGCAGGAGCTCTTCAAGCGGCCGCTGCTCGGGTGGTTCCTCAACGCGATGGGCGCCTTCCCGATCCGCCGCGGCGAGTCCGACGAGGACTCGGTCGCGACCGCGCTCGCGTTGCTCGAGCGCGGCGAGGCGGTGGTGATCTTCCCGGAGGGAACGCGCATCCGCACGGGGTCGCTCGCGAAGCCCAAGCGCGGCGTGGGGCGCCTGGCGCTGCAGAGCGGCGCGCCGGTCGTCCCGATCGCGATCACCGGTTCGGAGCGCGCCCGCCGCGGCTGGCGCATCAGGCCTGTGAAGGTGCACGTGCGCTGCGGGCCGGCGCTTACGTTCCCGCGCGTGGAGGAGCCGTCGCCGTTCCTCGCCAGCGAGGTGACCGAGCGCATCTGGCCGTGCGTCGGCCTCCAGTGGGAGTGGCTCGGCGGGCTGCCGCCGCTGCGCACGGCCGCCGTGCTCGGGGCCGGCTGCATGGGCACCGCCTCGGCGCAGGTGCTCGCGCGGGCCGGGCTCGACGTGCAGCTCGGGTGCCGCAGCGCCGCGCAGGCGGAGCAGATCGCGGGCGAGGGCGAGAACTCCCGCTACCTGCCGGGGGTCGAGCTGCACAAGCGCGTCGAGGCGCGGGCGGCGTCCGACATCGAGCTTGCGGGCGTGGACCTCGTCGTGCTGGCGGTCCCGTGCAACAGCCTGCCGAACGTGGTCGCGGCGATCGGCGCGCAGGTCGGCGAGCGCAGCGCCGTGCTCGTCGCCTCGAAGGGCCTCGTGCCGCCGCTCGGCACGACCCCCACGGCGTATGTCGCGGAGCGGGTTCACGCGCGCGCGGTTGCGTCCCTCGCGGGTCCCGCGCACGCGCGCGAGGCGATCGAGTCGGGCGCCGCGGTGGTGCTCGCCTCGCACGACGCCGACCTTCGCCGGCAGCTGCGCGACGTGCTCGACGCCGGCGGCCTCACCGTCGAGGCGACCGACGACGTGGCCGGCACCGAGCTGGCCGCCTGCGCCAAGAACGCGGCGGCGCTGGCGGGCGCGGCGGCGGCCTCGCGCGGCGCCAACCTGGCCGGCGCCGCGGCCGGCAAGGTCTTCTCAGAGGTCCACCGGCTGGCGATCGCGAGCGGCGGCCGCAGCGAGACGTTCACCGGCCTCGCCGGCGCCGGCGACCTGATCGCCACCGCGATCTCCGAGGGCAGCCGCAACCGGCGCGCCGGGGAGCTGGTCGGCGCGGGGTTGCCGCCGCAGCAGGTGGAGGCCGCGGTGCAGCAGACGGCCGAGTCCCTCGCCACCGTCCCGCTACTGGACCTCGCGTTCGCGCGCGAGGGCATCGACGCCCCGATCACGACCGGGCTACGGCGCGTGCTCGACGGCGAGACCACGCCGGAGCAGTGGCTCGAGAGCGTCCGCGCGGCCGGGAACGGCAAACGCGGTGTGCGCGCGGCCTGAGACGGGCGTAGGCTCCGCGATGCGTGGAAGGCGTAGCGGACAAGCAGCGGCTGGACCGCGACTTCAGCGAGCTCTACCGCACGCACCTGCGGGACGTGTACAGCTACGCCTACTACCGGATCGGCAACCATCACGACGCCGAGGACCTCACCGAGCAGACCTTCCTCCAGGCCTACCGGCACTTCGAGCGCGCGCAGCGGGAGTCGAACGGGCGCCCGCTGCGGCCGTGGCTGATCCGGATCGCTCACAACCTGGCGGCGAACTACTACCGCGACCGCTCGCGCCGCCCGCAGACGCAGCTCGACGACGCGTCCGTCATCTCCGCGCCGCACCCCACCGAGCAACTGGTGGAGGAGCGCGAGGAGGTGAAGGAGGTGCTGGCGGGCGTGTCGAATCTGCCGGACGACCGCCGCGAGGCGCTGATCATGCGCTTCGCGCTCGACATGGACAACCGCGAGATAGCACGGGCGCTGGGCCGGTCGGAGGGGGCCACCAAGGTTCTGATCCACAGGGCCATCAAGCAGCTCGAGCAGAACCTGGCCGAGGAGGCGACCGCGGATGAGTGACGTCGAGCGCGTGGAGCAGCTGCTCCGCTCGGCCCTGAGGCCGATCGAGCCGCCCGAGGCGCTCACCGACCGCCTCGAGCGGCGGCTGTCGGAGCTGACCGACGCCGCGGCCGAGGAGCTCGCCGACTGGGAGATCTCGGCGATGAGCGACCCGCGCAACTGGGGCCGCACGGGGGCGGCCGTGGTGGTCGGAAGCCTCGCCGGCGGGGCGCTGATCGTGGTGAGGGCGCGGCAGCAGTCGAAGAAGCGGGAGGCGCGCGGCCTGCGCGCGCTCGAGCGAAGCATGATGGACGTGGCCGAGCAGGTCGAGAAGCGGTTTCGCCGCTCTTAGGGCGCTTTTGGCGGTTGTCCGGCGTTGCTGTTTGCGGCGCTGTCCGCGGCCGCTCGCCCGCAGACCTGCTCGCTGGTGCTCGGCCCGGTGCTCGGCAGGGTGATGTCGACTGGTGGGTGCTATAGCCCCCCTGAGTCGCCATCACCCATCGACCGCGCGAGCCTTGGCGGCTGTCCGGCCGCTCGCTCCGGGTATGGCTGCTGCTCCTGGCAGCGCTGCTGGTCGCCCTGCTGGTGTCGGGCAGGTACGTGGAGGCGGGTATCTTCGCCGTCCTCTGTGCCGTCGCGGAGCTCGTCCGCCGGGGCCAGTCCCGATAGAGGTTGATTCCCGCGCCGGCGCGCGGCGCCTGTGAGCGACGAGCTTCCCGGGCGCGCTTCGCCTCGCGCCGGCGGAGCGGCTCTCCAATCCTCGGCGATACTGGCGGGGCGATGTCGCAGCCGACCCTCCGCGTCGAGAACCCGCTGATCCGGCGTTGGTTCTGGGCGTTCGAGAATGATGCTGAGGCGTTCGAGGCGGCTCTTCATCCCGACGTCGAGTGGTTTCCGATAGATGAGAACTATGGGCGCGTGCACGGGATCGAGGCTGCACTTCGGAACCGGAGGGAGTGGCTCGATGCCTGGGACGAGCATCGGTTGGATGCCGAGGAGGTGGCGGCCGAAGGCGACGGCGCCGTTGTCGCCGTCCACATAACGGCTCGCGGCAGGACCAGCGGCGCGGACGTCGACCTTCGCTTCTACGTCCACTTCAGGCTGCGCGACGACAAGGTCGCGTACATCCGCGACTACGAAAATCGTGCCGTGGCCCTCGAGGCCGCGGGGCTGCAGGAAAGCGCGGGGCCCTAGCCGCCGTCGCGCAGCGCCGCCGCCGTGCGCTCGATCGCGTCGAGGTCGGCGTGGTCGAGGTGCTGGAGCATCACGCGTTCCACGCCCGCCTCGGCATAGGCCTCCATCCGCTTCCGGCCGAAGCCCTCGAGCCCGGTCATCAGGCTCAGGGTCAGACGCTGGTCGAGGCGCTCGCGCACCTCCCGGCACTCCTCGGGCGAGACGCCGAGCACGTTGTACTCGTCGGCGAAGCGCGCCGCGAGCGCCGCCGCACGCGGCCCGGCCTTGCCGCCGAGCACGATCGGGATGTGGCCGCGCACGGGCTTGGGGTGCGCGTCGACTCCCGCGACCCGGTAGTGGCGTCCGTCGAAGGCGAACTCGCCGTCGGACAGCAGTCCGCGCGCGATCTCGACCTGCTCGGCGAAGCGGTCGAAGCGCTCGCCCATCGGCGGCAGGTCGAAACCGTAGGCGGTGTGCTCGGCGGCGTTCCAGCCGGCGCCGATGCCGAGCTCGGCCCGTCCGCCGGAGATGTGGTCGACCGTGACGGCGTTCTTGGCGAGGACCGCCGGGTGGCGGAAGGTCGCCGGGGAGACCAGCGTGCCGAGGCGCAGCGTGGAGGTGACCGCCGCCAGGCCGGCGAGCGTGGCCCACGCGTCGAGCGCGCCGCGGCGTCCGTCGCCCATCACCGACAGGTAGTGGTCGGAGCGGAACAGCGCCTCGTACCCGCAGCGTTCGGCCGTCTCCGCGATCGCCACCCACTGCTCCCAGGTGACGTCCTCCTGACCCTCGATCATCAAGCACAGCCGCATGCGCGGCCGTCAACGATAGGCGGGCGCCGCCTCGGCCGGCGTCTCCCCGGCGGGCGTCGCCAGCCCCGCGCCGATGCCCGCGATTCCGATCAGCAGGTGCAGCACGTTGTCCTCGGTGTTCACCGGGATCAGGTTGATCAGCTCGTTGCCGCTGCCCGCGATGAAGCCGGCCAGCGCCACCGCGATGTACACGGCGCCCAGGCCGAACGCGTATCCGCGCGATGCGCCGTACGACGCGACCACCAGCAGGCCCAGCACCCCGGTGAGGATGTGCACGATGTTGTGCCAGCCGTTCACGTCGAGGATGCCGAGCACGGCGTCGCGCTCGATGCCGTTCCCCGTGTCGAAGCTGGCCGTGTAGAAGAAGCCGATGATCCCGGCCGCGACAAGGGTCACGCCGAACACGAGCGCGTATACCTGGGCAGGAGACTTGCTCTGCATCACCTCACCTCCAGGGAGGAATTTGCGAAAGACGGTGTCGACGACTTGTTCGCGGAAGCCCCGTTCGTGGATCATGCATCCCGGGCTGATCCGGTAGCCCCTCACGCGCGTAGGAAGGTCCGTGGTGGCCACCGACATCCGCAACCTCGCGGACGAGGAGATGATGCAGCTGGTCCAGGCGGGCGACCCGCGGGCCTTCGAGCTGCTCTATGACCGGCACGGGGGGCCGGCCTTCTCGCTCGCCTACCGGATGGTCGGCAACCGCGTCACGGCGGAGGACATCACGCAGGAGGCGTTCCTGTCGATCTGGCGCAGCCGGCTCCGCTTCGACGAGTCGCGCGGAAGCGTCAGGACGTGGGTGCTCGGCATCGTCCACAACCGCGCGATCGACGCGCTCCGACGGAGCGTCGTGCACGACCGCAGGCGCGAGAGCGCGGAGGGGATCGAGGAGCGCCACGAGGCGCCGGAGCGCACGGAGGTCGAGGCGGCGAGGCGTGAAGAGGCGCGCAGCGTGAGGAGCGCCCTCGACACCCTGCCGGACGAACAGCGGCGCACGATCGAGCTGGCGTACTTCGGCGGCTTCAGCCACAGCCAGATTGCGGAGATGCTGGACATGCCGATAGGTACGGTCAAGGGCAGGATGCGCCTTGGGCTCGACAAGCTGCGCCGCCAATTGGCAGAGGGGTTTGCATGAGCGTGCGGGATCACGAGCGATATAGAGATGACGTTGGCGCCTACCTGCTGGGCGCACTCACCGACCTCGAGTTGCAGGCGTTCGAGCGCCACCTCGAGGGCTGCGCGGACTGCCGCGAGGAGATCGAGCGGCTGCGTCCGGCGGCGGCGGCGCTGCCGCGATCGGTCGAGCCGGTCGCGCCGCCGGCGACCCTCAAGGCGTCCCTGATGGACGTCGTCCAGAAGGAGGCGCGCGAGCGCGCCGGGAAGAAGCCGCGGCCCTCGCTGCGCGAGCGGCTCGCCGGGCTCGTCCCGTCGCCGTCGCGGATGCGTCCGGCGGTCGCGTGGGGCAGCGCCGCGTTCGTCCTCGCCGTGGGGATCCTGCTCGGCTTCGGCTGGGGGCAGCGCTCCGGCGACGAGTCGCAGACGCTCTCGGCCCAGGTGAACAAGAGCGTCCTTCCGTCGGCAACCGCCAACCTGTCATTCGAGGACGACGGCGAGCACGGCGGGATCCTGCGCGTGCACGGGCTGCCGGCGCCGAGCGGCGACCGCGTCTACCAGGCGTGGGTCCAGCGCGACGGGATGGTGCTCCCGCAGCCGACCTTCGAGGTCGGCGCCGACGGCAGCGGCGCCGTGGCCGTGCCGGACGACCTGAGCGGCGCACAGGCGGTGATGGTCACGCGCGAGCAGCGCGGCGGCGCCTCGGCCCCGAGCGAGAAGCCGATCCTGACGGTCAGCCTGTAGCGCCTGCCGGACCCACTACTGTCACGCCCGTATGGAAGTTTGCTACCGGCACCCCGGCCGGGAGACGGGGGTGCACTGCTCGAACTGCGGGCGCCCGATCTGCCCCGACTGCATGACGTCGACCCCCGTCGGGATGCGCTGCCCCGAGTGCGCCCGCCAGCGCACGCGCGCGCGGCCCATGCGCGCGGTCTCGGTCGACGAGCCGGCGCTCACCTACCTGCTGATCGGGATCAACGTGCTCGTGTTCATCGGCGGCGCGCTCGGCGGCGCCAGCACCACGGGCGGCAGCTTCGGGGGCAGCCCGCTGCTCGACAACGGGGCGGTCTCGCAGGCGACGATCAGCGACGGCGAGTACTGGCGCCTGCTGACCGCCGGCTTCCTCCACGCCGGGCTGTTCCACCTGCTGTTCAACATGTTCGCGCTCTACGTGCTCGGGACGATGCTCGAGCCGGCGATGGGCCGCCTGCGCTTCGGGCTCGTGTACTTCGTGTCGCTGCTGGCGGGCTCCTTCGGTGCGATCCTGGTCGAGCCGAACGCCCCGACGGTCGGCGCCTCGGGCGCGATCTTCGGCCTGATGGGGGCGGCGCTGATCGTGCTGCGCCACCACGGCATCAGCTTCGCGGAGAGCGGCCTCGCGGTCTGGCTGGGGCTGAACCTGCTGATCACGTTCACGGTCTCGAACATCTCGGTCGGCGGGCACATCGGCGGCCTCATCGGAGGCACCGTGGCCGCGCTCGTGCTGGTCGAGCTGCCGAAGCACGTGCGAGTGTCGGCGTCGATTGCGAACCTGCTCTGCGCCGCGCTGGGCGTGGCGGCGGTGGTGGGCGCTATCGCGGTCTCGGGCTAGGAGACCGCCGCCAGGTCCAGCTCGATCGAGCGCCGCGTCGGCGGGGCCGGGAAGACGTCCGGGTACAGGATGTGCCCAAGCAGCTCCACGCCCTCCACGAGCCGCGGCCCGGGCCGCGAGAAGTAGGCCGCCGCGTCCACCGCGACCACGCGCGCCCCGAGCGGCGCGAGCCGCTCGCGGTGGCGGAGCGTCTCGGCCGCCGCCTCCTCCGCGTAGAGGCCGCAGGGCATCGAGATCACCACCTCGGGCGCGGCCGCCGACAGCTCCTCCCAGCTCACGGTGCGCGACCGCTCGCCGGGCATGCCGAGCACGTCCTCGCCGCCCGCCAGCTCGATCATCTGCGGCACCCAGTGCCCGCCGGCGTACACCGGGTCGAGCCACTCGAGCGCCGCCGCGCGCGGCCGCTCCTCACCCGCCACCGCGAGCTCCACCTCCTCGATCCGCTCTGCCGCCTCCTCCGCCAACCGCGCGCCCGCCTCGGGGACCCCGGCCTCCTCGGCCAGGCGCGGGATGTCGGCGAGCACCTCTCCGAGGGTCGAGGGGTCGAGCGAGATCACGCGCGGCGGGCCGGGCAGGCGCTCCGCCACCGCGCGCACGTCGTCGAACGACACCGCGCACACCTCGCACACCGCCTGGGTGACGATCAGGTCCGGGTCGACTCCGCCAAGCAGCACCTCGTCGAGCTCGTAGAGCGCCTCGCCGCGCCCGGTGCGCTCGCGCACGGCGCGGTCGATCTCGGACGCCGACAGCCCCTCGGGGATTACGCTGCGCGTGAGACTGGGTAAGCGTTCAGCCTCGACCGGGAAATCGCACTCGTGGGTAACGGCGACCACCTGATCGCCGAGCCCGAGGGCGAACAGCATCTCGGTCGCGGACGGGACAAGGGAAGCGATTCGCACGGAGACGAGGATGGCACTTCTGAGCGACGAGGAGATCACGCAGCGGCTGGACGGGCTCGACGGCTGGGAGCGCGCCGGCGACACGATCCGCAAGCAGTTCAAGCTCGACGACTTCAAGGGGTCGGTGGACTTCGTGAACCGGCTCACGCCGGAAGCCGAGGGGATGAACCACCACCCCGATCTCGAGATCTCGTGGAATACGGTCACGGTGACGATCTCGACCCACTCCGAGGGCGGCCTCACGCAGAACGACTTCGAGCTGGCCGGCCGGATCGACGCGGTGGCGTAAGGGGCCGCTGCTATCGTCCCTCCGTCCGCCGATGAGCGACGACGAACCCCCTCGAAGTAGCATGGTGCGGCGGCCGGTGCAGGCCGTTCGCGCATCCCGATGACCGAGTTTCTCCTGCTGCTGGGAGTCGTCGTGCTGGTCCTCGCGAACGGCTTCTTCGTCGCGGCCGAGTTCGCGCTCGTGCGCACGCGCCAGAGCCGCATGGAGGCGCTCCGCGACGAGGGCCAGCGCGGCGCGTCGATGGCGCTGATCGAGATCGACCGCATCGACGAGTACCTGTCGGCGTGCCAGCTCGGCATCACGATGGCCTCCCTCGGCATCGGCTTCCTGGGCGAGCCGGCGATCGCCCGCCTGCTCGAGGACCCGCTCGGCGGCACGGTCAGCCACGGCGTGGCCGTGACGATCTCGCTCGCGATCGCGTACCTGCTCACGACCGCGCTCCACATCACCGTCGGCGAGCAGGTGCCGAAGATCTACTCGATCGTCCACGCGGAGGGCACCGCCCGCCGGGTGGCGCGCCCGCTGCACGCGTTCCGCGTGTTCTTCAGCCCCTTCATCTGGGCGCTCAACTCGACGTCGAACACGCTGCTGCGCGCGGTCGGGGTCGACCCGAAGGCCGAGTTCGAGGAGATCAGCTCGGCTGAGGACCTGAAGCTGCTGATCGTCCAGAGCGCCCACGGCGGCAAGCTCGACCCGGGTGAGGCCGGGATGCTCTCGGGCGTGTTCCACCTGCATGAGCAGGAGGCGCGCCAGGTGATGACGCCGATCCCGGCGGTCGTCACCGTCGACGTGTCCGAGACCGCCGAGGCCGCGCTGCGCCGCTGCGTCGACTCCGGCCACACCCGTCTCGTCGTCACCGAGGAGGGCAACACGGACCGGATCCGCGGAATCGTGCACGCCAACTCGCTCGTCCGCAGGCTGATGAACGGCGGCCCAGACGCCTCGATCCGGGACTGCGTGAAGGACGCGCTGATCGTGCCCGAGACGAAGCCGCTCGACGACCTGCTTGCCGACCTCCAGCGCGAGCGGGCGTCGATGGCCGTGGTGGTCGACGAGTACGGCCGCACCGCGGGCATCGTCACGATCGAGGACCTGATCGAGGAGATCGTGGGCGAGATCGCCGACGAGACCGACCCGGCCGTGTCGGGCGTGCGCCGGCTCGCGAACGGCGACTGGTGGGTCCGCGGCCACGTGCCGATCACGGACCTGTCCGACTACGGGCTCAACCTTCCGGTCGACTCCGAGGCCTACAACTCGGTCGGCGGCTTCGTGTTCAGCGAGCTCGGGCGACTGCCCAAGCGCGGCGATATGGTGCGCGTGAACGGCTACTCCGTGCGGGTCGAGTCGGTGCGCGAGAACCGCATCGAGGCGGTGCGGATCCGCGACCACGGCGACGAGGGCGAGCGCGGCGACTCGCAGCCCGACGGCGCCGCCGCGCGGCCGGTGGAGCAGGCGGCCGCCACGCCGCCGCAGCCCGACGACGGTACGTAGTTCCGTCCGTACGGGGGCGTAGTTTCGATCGCGAGGAGCTTCCTTACACGAGGAGGTCTGCGGGCGATGTGGTGCGTCAGGCTGAGTGACTCCCAGCGCGATGCCGTGAGGGCCCTGATACAGGCGCAGGGCGAGCTCGGGCCGTCGCTGACCGCTGCGCTCGAGGCGCTCGACTATGCCCGCTGGGACGACCTGCCGGAGGCGTCGCTGCCGTGGGACCGCGTCAGCCAGCTGGCGCGCGCCCAGAACATCGGCGAGGCGGACGTCGTGTGGGACCTCGCCGCCGGGATGGCGCCCCGGCGGGCCGCCTAGGCCTAGCGCTTCTCGTACGTGTAGAAGCCGGCGCCCGCCTTGCGGCCGAGCTTCCCCTCCGCCATCAGCTCGCGCACCCGCTCCGGCACGTCGGCGCCGATCGACTCTCCGATCGCGGCCGCCACGTCCAGCCCGACGAAGTCGAGCAGCGCGAGCGGCCCCATCGGGTGGCCGGCGCCGAGCTTCATGCAGGTGTCCACGGCGTCGGGCGAGAGGCCGTTGTCGTCGAGCAGCCGGACGGCGTCGAACAGGTAGGGGAAGAGCAGGCGGTTGACGACGAAGCCGGCGGCGTCCGGCACCTCGACGGCCGTCTTGCCGAGCCGCTCGCAGAGCTCGTGGAACTCGCGCCGCGTCTCCTCGGTCGCCTCGTCCGGGAACGAGAGCTCCACCAGCTGCATCCGCTCGACCGGGTTGAAGACGTGCAACGCCGCGAAGCGGTCGGGGCGGCCCCCGGCGCTCGCGATCTCCGCCACCGACAGAGACGACGTGGTCGTGGCGAGCAGCGTCTCGTCGCCGAGCAGCGAGCCGAGCCTGCCGTGCACGTCGCGCTTGACGTCCATGTCCTCCGCCACGGCCTCGACGACTACGTTGCAGCCGGCGAGCTCGTCGAGCTTCGTGACCACCTGCGCGGCGTCCTCCACGCGCTTGCCGGCGCGGCCGGCCGAGCGCTTGCTGCGGGCCCAGACCACCACCTCGTGGTGCTCCGCTGCCGTGCGCGCGAGGCCGCATGCGATCGCCCCGCTGCCGACGATTCCAAGTCTGTGTTCCACTCCTCTTCCCCTCTAACCAATCCGCCGAGGCGGTCGCCGTCCGCGGCGGCCGCCGCGGTGGCGCACCTTGGTTGACTGGTCAGTCAATCAAGTACGCTTGTACCACAAACCGACCTCGGAGGAAGCGATCCACATGCAGAACGGGAATGGGCGCGAGGTAGTCATCGTCGAAGCCGCACGCACGCCTATCGGCCGCGGCCATCCGGAGAAGGGCTACTACAAGGACACCCATCCCAACGCGCTGCTCGGCAAGTGCTACACCGAGGTAATCGAGCGCGCGGGCATCGACGCGTCCGAGGTCGAGGACGTCATCACGGGCTGCGTGCAGCAGTTCGGCGAGCAGATGTTCAACGTCGGCCGCAACGCGTGGCTGCAGGCGGGGCTGCCGATCGAGACGCCCGCGACAACCGTCGACCGCCAGTGCGGCTCGGCCCAGCAGGCGGTGAACTTCGGCGCGGCGCTGGTCGCGGCCGGCGTGCACGACGCTGTGATCGGCTCGGGCGTGGAGCACATGGGCCACGTCCCGATGGGGGTCGGCTTCAAGTGGGTCGACGACATCGGCTCGCCCTGGCCCGAGGAGCTGATGTCGAAGTACAACCTCGTGCCGCAAGGGATCTCGGCCGAGATGATCGCCGACAAGTGGGAGATCCCACGCTCCGAGCTCGACGAGATCGGCCTGCGTTCCCACCAGAACGCCCACAAGGCGACCGAGGAGGGCCGCTTCGAGCGCGAGATCGTCCCGTTCGCGGTCAACGGCGACACCTACGTGACCGACCAGGGCATCCGCCCCGACACCAACCTCGAGGCCCTCTCGCAGCTGAAGCCTGCCTTCAAGGAGGACGGCCGCGTGACCGCCGGCAATTCCTCGCAGATCTCCGACGGCGCGGCCGCGGTGCTTCTGATGGAGCGGAAGAAGGCGGAGTCGCTCGGCCTGAAGCCGCGGGCGCGGGTGCTCGACCAGACCACCGTCGGCGTCGACCCGGTGATCATGCTCACCGGCCCCATCCCTGCGACGAAGAAGCTGCTCGAGCGCAACGGGATGAAGATGGACGACATCGACCTCGTCGAGATCAATGAGGCCTTCGCGTCGGTGCTGGCGGCCTGGCGCCGCGAGCTCGAGCCGGACATGGACCGCGTGAACGTGAACGGCGGCGCGATCGCGCTCGGGCACCCGCTCGGCTCGACCGGCGCCCGCCTGATCACGACGCTGCTGCACGAGCTCGAGCGCTCCGACAAGGAGGTCGGGCTCGTGACGATGTGCTGTGGCGGCGGGCTCGGGACCGGCACGCTGATCCAGCGCGTCTGACCGCCTAACGGCTCGAACCGCCCCGGGGGCGTGTGCGTAACACCAACGTGAGCGTGCACGCTTCCGACTTCCCCAGCGGAGCGGTGCGCGGGCAGCCGGTCGGCAAGCGGAAGTAGCCGGCTGCCCTCAGGCCGGGGAGGCGGGCAAGGGACAGGCTCGCCCTCCCCGGCCGGGTTATCCGCCCGGCCGTACGGGTAGAACCCCCCGAAGTGCCGGTGCATGCAGACCCAGCACTTCTGGCCGACCGGTATCGCGTCCTGAGCTCCCTCGGGACCGGCGGCATGGCCACCGTGTTCCTCTGCGAGGACGAGCGACTGGGCCGCCAGGTGGCGGTCAAGCGACTGCATGCCGAGAGCCCGGACGACAGCGCCCGCCGGTTCGCGCGAGAGGCGAGGCTCGGCGCGTCGCTCAACCACCCGAATCTCGTCTCGGTCTTCGACACCGTCGCCGACGACGAGGGCGTGCTGATCGTCATGGAGTACGTGCGCGGCGACACGCTCGCCGGCGCGCTGCGCCGCGGCCCACTGTCGGTGTCGCGCACGATGGCGGTGGTCGACGACGTGGCGGCCGCGCTCGATCACGCCCACCGCCACGGCGTGGTGCACCGCGACGTGAAGCCCGGCAACGTGCTGATGCGCGACGACGGCGTGACGAAGCTCGCGGACCTCGGCATCGCCGTAGCGGCCGACCACACCCGCATCACCCGCAGCGGCACCGTGCTCGGCACGGCCGCCTACATGGCGCCGGAGCAGGTGGACGGCGGCGAGGTCGGCCCGGCGACCGACGTGTACTCGCTGGCGGCGGTCGCGTTCGAGGCGCTCACTCGGCGCCGCGCCCGGGAGGAGCGCACGCCCGTGGCGGTCGCGCACGCGCTGGCGACCGAGCCGCCACCGGACCTCGTGGACGCGTGGCCCGACGCGCCGCCCGCCGCCGCCGAGGTGCTGCGCCGCGCGATGGAGCGCGACCCGCTCGAGCGGCCGCGGTCCGCGGGCGAGCTGGCGGAGGAGCTCGGGGACGCGCTGGCGGACGCGCCGGTCACGAGGACGACGCGGCGCTTCGAGCGGCGGCCGGAGGCGGTTGGGGCGCCTGCGCCGGCACCCCGCTCCCGGAGGCTCGGCATGCCCGGGATCGCGCTGATCGCGGTGTTCGTCGCGCTCGCCGTGGCCGCGGCGGTCGGGGCGATACTCGACGACGGCGACGCGGACAAGGGCGGGTCGCGGTCGAACGCGCCGCAGGCGGGCGCCCGGAGCCGCGACCAGGGTGCGGCGCCGGCACCCAAGGAGAAGAAGCCGAAGGAGGCCAAGAAGGCCGCCACGCCGCCCCCCGCCCAGGACGACCAGGCGCCGCCGCCCGCCACCGAGCCGCCGCCCGCGGCGGAGCCGCCCGCCAACCCCGACGGAGCGGCGCTCAACCAGCAGGGCTTCGACCTGATGCAGGCGGGGCGCTACGAGGAGGCGATCCCGATCCTGCAGCGCGCCGTCGACTCGCTCCAGGGGACGGGCGACCTCGACTTCGCGTACGCGCTCTACAACCTCGGCCGCTCGCTGCGCCTCGCCGGACGGCCGGACGAGGCGATCCCGGTCCTCGAGCAGCGGCTGCGTATCCCGAACCAGACCGGCGTCGTCAGGCGCGAGCTCGAGGCCGCACGGCGGGAGGCCGGCTGAGCCTGGATCCACCGACCCTGACGGCATTTCCGCGCCGGGATGCCGTCGCCGAGCGCCACCGGCTCGCTCGCGAGGGTTTACCCTCGCTCCGCTCGCCGTCGTCGCTTGGCTCGGCCCCCGGCGCGGAAATGCTCGCCAGTCCCGGTGGATCCAGGCTGAGCGCTGCCCGCGGGCTCGCGGCTGCGGCGCTCGCGTCGCTGGTCGTGCTGACCGGCTGCCTCGGCGGCGGCGACGACGACGGCGCGGGGGCCGGCCCGGCGCCGAGGCTGAGCGCGTCGCAGCCCTGCCGGGAGGCCCACGGCTTCACGTGCTCGACGCTCGTCGTGCCGCTCGACCACGCCCGGCCCGGCGGAGCGACCCTGCGCCTCCAGGTCGGCTCGGCGGGCGACGCGGACGCTCCGGTGCTGCTCGCGCTGGCGGGCGGCCCCGGGCAGCCCGGCGTCGCGCTCGGCGACAGGACGGTGCGCCGCCTGGGTCCCGCCGCCCGCGACTACCGCCTCGTCATGTACGACCAGCGCGGGACCGGCGACGGGGCCCTGCGGTGCCCGGCGCTCCAGCGGGCGATGGGCTCGTCCGACCTGTACCCGCCGCCGGCGCCGGCCGTGCGCGAGTGCGCGCGGGCGCTCGGCCCGGCGCGGCGCCTGTTCGGCACCGACGACGTGGTCGAGGACATGGAGGCGCTGCGGCGCGCGCTCGGCGTGGACAAGTGGACGCTCTCCGGTGTCTCGTACGGGACCTTCGTCGCCGCGCGGTACGCGCTCGCCCACCCCGAGCACGTGCAGGCGCTCGTGCTCGACTCGGTCGTGCCGCACGCGGGCCGCGAGGACTTGGCGGTCGCCGGGATGAGCGAGACGCCGCGCGTCCTGCGCCTCGCGTGCGCGAGCCGCCGCTGCCCGGGCGACCCGGTGGCGGACCTGCGCGCGGTCGTGCGCCGGACCGGCAGGGGCCCGCAGCTGCTCGACGCCCTGACCTTCACGAGCATCATCGACCCGACGTACCGGCGGATCGACGTGCCGTCCATCCTCCACGACGCCCGCCCGGGCGACACGGCTCGGCTCGACCGCTTCCTCGGAACCGTCCGCCGCTTCAGCGCCGCCGGCGCCGAGTTCCTGAGCCAGGGGCTCCACGCCAGCTCGCTGTGCGCCGACTGGCGCTTCCCCTGGGGCGACTCGGAGGCGCCGCTCGCCGGCCGCGAGGACGCGGTCCGGGCGCACGCCCGGCGGCTGTCGCCGCGGCAGCTCGGGCCGTTCGACCGCGCGACCGCCACCGGCAACGGATTCATCCGCCAGTGCCTTTACTGGCCGCCGACGCCGGCCACGCCGGCGCCGCGGCCGGGCACGAGGCTGCCCGCGGTCCCGACGCTGCTCCTGAGCGGCGACCGCGACCTCTCGACCCCCCTGAAATGGGCACGCGAGGAGGCGGCGCTGGCGCCGGAAGGCCGGCTCGTGGTGATCCGCGGCGCGGGCCACAGCGTGGAGCGGACGCCCGCGGGGCGGCGGGCGATCCGGGCGTTCCTGCAGCGTTAAGGGACCGCGCCGCGCGCCGACGCCGCGAGCGCTTCCACGATCCGCGGGCGGTCGCCGAAGGGGAGCGCCAGGAAGGTCTGCGCGCCGGCGCGCTCGTACTCCGCGAGCCGCTCGTCGAGCTCACGCGGGCGGCAGCAGAGGGCCTGGCCGTCGATCAGCCCGGGGCTGAGCGCGGCCGCCGCGCCGGCGCGGTCGCCCGCGAGGAAGCGCGCCTGGACCTCGCGCGCGGAGTCGCCCTGTCCCGCCCGCTCGGCCGCCTCGACGTAGAAGTTCTTCTCGCGCGCGCCCATCCCGCCGAGGTAGATGGCGAGCCAGGGGCGGGCGAGATCGCGGGCGCGGTCGAGGTCGTCGTCCACGCAGACCATCACGACCGGGGCGATGTCCACGTCCGTGCCCGCGAACGGGCGCAGCAGCTCCGGCGCCCGCTCGGGCGAGAAGCCGAACGGCAGCCAGCCGTCGGCGATGCGCGCCGCCTGTTCCACGGCCTTGGGTCCGACGGCGCCGAGGTAGATCGGTATCCGCTCCTGCACCGGCTGAGCGAGCAGCTTGAGCGGCTTCCCGAGCTCGCTGCCCTCGACCGGCAGCCGGTACTCGCGCCCCACGTACTCGAGCGGGGCTTCGCGCGCGAGCGCGGCGCGCACGATCTCCACGTACTCGCGGGTGCGGGCAAGCGGGCGCGCGAACGGGACGCCGTGCCAGCCCTCGGACACCTGCGGGCCCGACACGCCGAGGCCGAGGCGGAAGCGCCCGCCGGAGAGCACGTCGAGGGTGGCGGCGCTCATGGCGGTCATTGCCGGCGTGCGGCCCGGGATCTGCATCAGGCCCGAGCCGAGCCCCACTCGCTCGGTCACGGCGCCCAGGTGACCGAGCACCGAGACGGCGTCCTGACCCCACGCCTCCGCGACCCATACCGAGTCGAGTCCCTCGCGGTCCGCCTGGCGGGCGAGCTCGACCTGCTCCTGCGGCGAGAACCACGGCCAGTAGGCGAGAAACAGCCCGACGCGCACGGCTTGGCATCCTATGCGGCCCGATGGCGGTGCTTGACCTGGTCCCGAGCGACGAGGAGCGCATGCTCCGCGACACCGTCGCGGCGATCTGCGCGGACTTCGGGCCGGCCTACTCGCGCGAGAAGCACGCGCGCGGCGAGCCGCCGACCGAGCTGTGGGACGCGCTCGCGAGCAGGGGCTACCTCGGTGTGAACATCCCGGAGGAGTGGGGCGGCGGCGGGCTCGGGATGTCGATGCTCGCCGCGGTCGGCGAGGAGATCGCCGCGGCGGGCAGCTCGCTGCTGCTGATCGTAGTGTCGCCGGCGATCGCCGGCAGCATCCTCGCCCGCCACGGGACCGACGAGCAGAAGGAGCGCTGGCTGCGCGGAATCGCCGCCGGCGCGACGAAGCTCGCGTTCGCGATCACGGAGCCCGACGCCGGCACGAACTCGCACAACCTGCAGACCTCGCTCACGCGCTCGAACGGCCGCCTGCTGCTGCGCGGGCAGAAGACCTACATCTCGGGGGTCGAGCACGCCGACGCCGTGCTGGTGGTGGCGCGCTCGAGGCAGCCCGACGGGGCGCTCGGGCTGCCGTCGCTCGCGATCGTGGACGTGGACGCGCCCGGCTTCACACGCGAGGCGATCCCGATGCCGTACGTCGGCCCGGACAGGCAGTGGCAGCTGTTCTTCGACGACGTCGAGGTCGAGGAGGACCGGCTGATCGGCGGCGAGGGCCGCGGGCTCGGCCCGGTGTTCGACGGGCTGAACCCGGAGCGGATCATGGGGGCCGCGATCGCCTGCGGCGCGGGGCGGCGGGCGCTGCGGCGCGCTTCGGAGTACGCGAACGAGCGCAACGTGTGGGGCGTGCCGATCGGCGCGCACCAGGGAATCGCCCATCCGCTGGCGGAGGCGAAGATCGAGCTGGAGCTGGCGCGGCTGATGATGCAGAAGGCCGCCGCGCTCTACGACGCCGGCGCGCCCGGCGCCGGCGAGGCCAGCAACATGGCGAAGTACGCGGCCGCGGAGGCGGCGATCGAGTGCGTGGACCGGGCGATCCAGGCGCACGGCGGCAACGGGTTCGCGCTCGAGTACGGGCTGAGCGACATGTGGTGGGGCGTGCGGCTGGCGCGCACGGCGCCGGTGTCGCGCGAGATGGTCCTCAACTACGTGGCCGAGCACTCGCTCGGGCTGCCGAAGAGCTACTAGTGCGCTCAGTGGTGGTGGTCTTGCTGGCCGTGCTGGTGCCGGCGGGGTCGGCCGTGGCGGCGCGGCAGCGGCCGTGGCGGCCGCACGTGCGCGCCGCCGCGCACTGGGCGGCGGCGAGGCAGGGCGCGGTCAGCTTCTCGGTGCGGACCGAGCGCCGGCGGTGGGGGATGGACGCGCGGCGCGGCGTGCCCTCGGCGAGCGTGCTCAAGGCGATGCTGCTGGTGGCGTACATGCGCCGGCCGGAGGTGCGGTCGCGGCCGCTGCGCCCGGCGGACCGGCGCCTGCTGGCCCCGATGATCCGCCGATCCGACAACGTCGCGGCCACGCGCGTGCGGAACATCGTCGGCGACGGCGGGCTCGTTGCGCTGGCGCGGCGGGCGCGCATGAGGGGCTTCCGCCCGGCGCCGGTGTGGGGGCTGTCGCGCATCGACGCGGCCGACCAGACGCGCTTCTTCCTGCACGTGGACCGGTTCATGCCGCGCCGCCACCGGCGCGCCGGGATGCGGCTGCTGAGGACGATCGTGCGCTCGCAGCGGTGGGGCATCGGCCGCGTGCGGCCGCCCGGGTGGGCGCTGTACTTCAAGGGCGGCTGGGGCTCGGGCACGGGCGCGGTGGACCACCAGGTCGCCCTCCTGCGCCGGGGGCGCCGGCGGGTGGCGGTCGCGGTGATGACCACGTCGAGCCCGAGCCACGCGTACGCGTGCGCGACGCTCCGCGCCGTTTTTGGCCGGCTCCTGCGCGGCCTGGGCCCGGGCAGCCGGGTGCCCCGGGCGCCGCGGGTGCCGTGGGGTGGGCCAGCCGGTTGATTCCGCAGTGTGCGCAGGGCGTCGGCACGGGCCGTTTTGGGGTCGCGGGCGAATGGGCGGGATGGGAGGTGGCCTTGGCTGGGGAAGGGGTCGGGCTCGCCTGCGCCGGTGGGGCGGCGCGGCGGCCGCTCGCGGCCCGGACGCCCGGCCGTCCGCAGCGGCACCCGCCCGCGCGGGCGCCGCGCGACGGCGCCTTTCGTTCCACCGTGGTCGATCGTGGGGCTATACGCCCCAAGATCGACCACCGTTGTTGAGAGATCCGGCGGCGGCGCCCCTCGCCGGCGACAGCCGCCCGGCCATGGGATCACCATCTAGGAGAGCGGGCCCAGTCGGCCGACGGCCCAAGCGTCCTATCCAGGTGTTGCACAGCAACACTCAAGTGACGGTTGCCCGACAATGCGGCCGGGCCGCTTCGGGCGACCCCTTTAGTGCTGCCGTTTCCGGTGGATCCCGCCGGCCCAAGAAATCGACTGCCGGGCTAGGCGCTCTCCCGCGCCGCCACCTCCGGGCCCGCCAGCAGCGACAGCTGCACGAACACCAGCACCGGCTCGAGCTCCGGCAGGTCCTCGGCGCCGGACTGGCGGATGTGGCGCGAGACGATGTCGTCCACCGCGGCGACCACCGCGTGGAACACCTCCACCGGCGGCCGCGGCAGGTCCTCGATCTCGTCCCGCGCGCCGGCCTGCAGGCGGCGCAGGCCGTCGGCGTAGCGGTCGCGCGCGCGCTCGCGCATCTCGGCCGCGCGCGGGCCCGCCGCGGCGACCTCGATCAGGAAGACGCGCGCGAGGGCCGGGTCGCCGGCGAGCCAGCGCAGGTAGGCGCGCACGCCGGCGCGGGTCCGCTCGAGCCAGCCGACCGACGGATCGCGCTGGGCGACGCGGACGCGCTCGTAGAGCTCGTCGCTGGCCGCCTCGTAGGCCGCGATGAAGCAGTCCTCCTTGTCGCGGAAGTGCTCGTAGAAGGTCTTCTTCGAGACCCCGGCGTGGCGGACGATCTCGTCGATGGTGGCGGCGGCGTAGCCCCTGTCGGCCACGGCCCGGCCGACCGCCTCCAGCAGGCGGGCGCGCTGCGACGCCGCGACGAGCTCGCGGTCGAGGCCATGGGACCCGCGGGGCAGGCGGCGAGGGATGTCGGTGGGCTCTATTTCGGTCACTTCGGGACTTCCCCCAAGTGGGGGGACCGTTTGTGTACTGCCTGGTACATTACCGCCCATGGATCTCACCCTCTCCCCCTCGGAAGCACAGTTCCGCGACGAGCTTCGCTCCTGGCTCCAGGAGAACCACCCGGGAGAGGACCCGCCCGGAGACGACGACGCCTTCGAGCACCGCCGCCGGTGGCAGGCCAAGATGCACGAGGCCGGCTACGCCGGCCTCTCGTGGCCCAAGGAGTACGGCGGCCGCGGCGCCACGCTCGTCGAGCAGGCGATCTTCGGGGAGGAGATGGCGCGCGCCAAGGCGCCCGCCGCCGTCAACGTGCTCGGCCTCGTCATGGGCGGCCCGGTGGTCATGACCCACGGCACCGACGAGCAGAAGGAGCGCTGGCTGAGACCGATCCTCACCGCCGAGGAGATCTGGTGCCAGGGCTTCTCGGAGCCCGAGTCCGGCTCCGACCTCGCGTCGCTGAAGACGAAGGCCGTGAAGTCGAACGGCGAGTGGGTCGTCACGGGTCAAAAGGTCTGGACGACCTACGCCCACCGCGCCAAGTGGTGCATGCTCGTCGCGCGCACGGACCCCGACGTGCCCAAGCACCAGGGCCTCACCTACTTCATCATGGACATGGAGCAGGACGCGGTGCAGGTGCGTCCGCTCGTCCAGATCACTCGCGAGCCCGAGTTCAACGAGCTCTTCATCGAGGAGGCGCGCATCCCCGACGAGAACGTCGTCGGCGGTGTGGGCAACGGCTGGGCGGTCGCGATCACCACGCTGATGAACGAGCGCGCCGGCCTCGGGGCGGCGTCCGCCGCCGGCGTGCGGATCGCGCTCGACGAGCTGAAGGAGCTCGCCCGCGAGCGCGGCGTCACCGACGACCCGGTGATCCGGCAGAAGCTCGCCCAGCTCACGATCGAGGTCGAGCTGCTCCGCCTCAACTCCTGGCGCGGCCTCACGCAGATCATGAAGACCGGCGTCCCAGGGCCAGAGGGCTCGCTGCCTAAGTGGCAGTGGGGCGAGATCAACCAGGCCCTGACCGAGCTCGCCATCGACATCCTCGGCGAGGACGGCGCGGCCTGGGACTCGCCCTGGACCTACCGCTTCCTGCGCGCCCGCGCCAACTCGATCGAGGGCGGCACCACCGAGATCCTGAAGAACATCGTCGCCGAGCGGGTGCTCGGCCTGCCCAAGCTGCGCTGAGAGGAGCCCCAGTGAACTTCGACTTCTCCGACGACCAGCAGGCGATCAAGCGCACCGCCAAGGAGCTCCTCGCGAGCCGCTTCAAGCTCGAGCGCGTGCGCGAGCTCGCCGAGGCGGGCACCTACGACGACGACGCCTGGAAGGAGCTCTCGGAGCTCGGCTGGCCCGGCATCTTCGTCGACGAGGCGAACGGCGGCCAGGGCCTCGGCGTGCTCGAGCTCGTGATCCTGATGGAGGAGCTCGGCTACGTGCTCGCGCCGCTGCCGTTCCTCTCCAACGCCGCCGCGGGCGTCGTGCTGCAGCACGCCGGCTCCGACGCCCAGCGCGAGCGCTGGCTGCCGGGCATCGCGTCCGGCGAGGCGCGCGGCACGGTCGGCGTGCTCTCGGGCGGCGAGGCCAGGCTCGTCCCCGACGCGGACTCCGCGGACGTGATCGTGCTCGTCGGGTCCGACGGCGGCACGGTGGTGGAGGCCTCGGCAGCCGAGATCGAGCCGCTCACGACGATGGACAACACGCGCCGCTTCGCCCGCGTGCGGACGGACGGCGGCGAGCCGCTCGAGGGCGACCCGGCCGCGGGCATGGACCGCGTCGCGGCCGCGGTGGCCGCGGAGCTGACCGGCGTCTCGCAGCGGGCCATGGAGATGGCCGTGGAGTACGCCCGCGACCGCAAGCAGTTCGGCCGCCCGATCGGCGCCTACCAGGCCGTTTCGCACAAGTGCGCCCAGATGCTGCTCGAGGTCGAGGGCGCTCGCTCGGGCGCCTACTACGCGGGCTGGACCGCCGACGCCGAGCCGGACTCGCTCCCGCTCGCCGCCTCGATGGCGAAGGCGTACGCGTCGGACGCGGGCTGGCGCGTGACCGCGGCGGCGCTTCAGGTGCACGGCGGGATCGGCTTCACATGGGAGCACGACCTCCACTTCTTCCTGAAGCGGGCCAAGGTCGACGGCCTCCTCTACGGGTCGTCCGGCGAGCACCGCGAGCGGGTCGCGTCGCTGGCCGGCCTGCCGGCGGCCGAGCCGGCCACCGCCTGACCTACTGCGGGCCGCGCCCCGTGATCGCGGCCATCACCGAGATCAGCCTCGACGGCTTGCGCTCCGGCCGGTGCTCGGTGCGCACCGGCGGCTTCGGCGGCGAGGCGACCACGTGCTGCACCGGCACCGACGTCAGCTTCTCGATGCGATGCGGAAGGTCGAGGGCGAGCCAGCGCGAGGAGTCGGTGGGCAGCGTGGAGATGATCACCTCGTCGTAGCGCATCGGGTCCCAGACCTCGTGGACCGCGGCGATCGGGTCCGGGTCGCCGACCGTCCCCTCGACCTCGAGCTCCGCTTCGCGCAGGCGTTCGAGCGCGGTGTCGAGCACCACGCGGGCGGCCTCACGGCCTTCCCGGCCGCCGCCCGTCGCCGGGACGAGCAGGGTGAACCCGCACGTACCGCGTGCGGCCCTCTGCCTGAGCGCGTCGAGCAGCTCGTCGGAGGTGGCGGTCACATTCGCCATAACCAGCACGCTGTACTTCCAGGACATTCATTCCTCCTGTCCTCGAGCTCCCAACCGACATTATCGCGCGCGGCGGTCATGCGAGCGTACCGCCGACGAACTGCGTCATGCCGCTGACGCGCTGCCTCACCTCCGCGAAGCCCCGGGCGCGCAGTGCCTCCACCAGCTCGCCGCGCTCGAACAGCCGCGCGCCGCTGCGCATCGCCATCAGCGACTCGGCCGTCCGCAGCGGCGCCGTACGCCCGCGCGCCGTGGTGAACAGCGCGATCCGGCCGCCGGGCGTGAGCACCGCCGTCATGCGGTCGAGCGCCCGCATCGGATCCGCGAACAGGTGGAAGGCGGCGAAGCAGCACACGGCGTCGAAGCTCGCGTCGCGGAACGGCAGCTCCTGCGCGTCGCCGCGCACGTAGGCCACCTGCTCCAGCCCCGCGGCACGGGTGTAGTCCACCGCGCGCGCGAGCATGGTCTCAGAGACGTCGATGCCCACGACCAGGCCGTCGGGACCGGCCGAGCGGGCGAACTCGCGGCTGAAGTTGCCGGTGCCGCAGGCCACGTCGAGCACGCCGTCGCCCGGCGACAGCCCGAGCAGCAGGCGGGCGATGCGGTGCTCGTCCGCCATCCCCGGGCCCAGCACGCCCTTGAAGGCGCGGCCGAGCGCGGGCCGCCACCAGCGCTCGTAGATCCTGGGGACGACGCTGGTCAGCATCAGGTCCTGGACGAAGCCGGTCGACTGCGGCGAGCCCGCCTCGCCGAGCAGCTCGAGCCAGCCGCCCGGGGCGACCTCGCCGCGGCGGCGCGCCTCCGGCAGGAGCAGCGGGCGCGCGCGCTCGATGGCGCCGCCGGGCACCGGCTTTACGTGCCGCCGCGGAAGCTCGGCAGGCCCTGCTCGTGCGACTGGATCGGACCGCGGCGCTCCGAGCCGAGCGCCACCTGCTCGAGCCGCGCGATCTCGCGCTCGCCCTCGATCCGGGCCGGGTGGTCGGCCGGCAGGCCGGCGACGAGGTTCCTGATCCGGTTGCGAAGCTGGAGGGCGAAGTGCGGCGTGGACGCGCCCATCAGCTGACGCACGTCCTCGACGGTGGGCTCGCGCTCGAAGCGGTCTGGGCGCTCGTACTCGCTCACGGCCCGGAATCCTACGGGCCGCTCGCCTGCACCGGCACGAGCTCGGTGATCTCGTCGATCCGCGACTGCTGCGGCACCGAGACCGCCTTCTCGTCGCCGAGGATCCAGACGTGGTTGTAGACCGCGTCCGACGGGTCGCCCTCGTAGCCCGGCTGCACGCTCAGCAGGTAGTCCTCGAGCGGCTTCGGCAGCGTGGCGGGGTTGTCGGTCACGAGCAGCGGGGCGAACACGCCCTTCGTCCCGAGCGCGGCGCCGGCCCCGGCGTCGAGCGGGCGGTCCGTGCTCGCGACCGTGAAGTTGTAGCCCGGCACGACCACGCCCCAGCCGAAGTCGCCCTTCTGGTAGCGGGCAAAGGCGATCGCGTTCTCCACCGGGGTGGCGCCCTCGATGCGGCGCACGCTCCGGCCGAGCTTGCCGAGCGCGTCGAAGGCCTTCCTCGAGATGACGCTCTCGGGGCCGAGCACGAAGATGTTCGCGTTCTCGTGCTCCTTGAGTGCGGCCTTGATCGGGGCGGGCACGGAGTTGCGGGCGACCGGCAGCACGGCGTCGCCGGAGCGGGCGCCCCAGGCTGCCGCCGGCATGGCGAACGCGGCGCGGTCGCCGGAGTACACGACCACGTCGCCGGACGGCTTGCCGCGCGCCGCCGACACGAAGCGGTCGATCGACGCGGCCAGCTCGTACTGGTCGCCGCCCTCGATCACGGCGGTCCGGAGTCCGCTCGGGCGGGCCACGTCGGCGCCGACACGGATCACCTGCGCGTTCTTCGCCAGCTCCGAGCCCTTCGGCTCCAGCTTCTCGAGCACGTCCTTGGTGGCGTCCGGCAGCTCGTCACCGTCGGCGAGCAGGATCGGCGCGCCGATCGGAGCTCCGACCAGCACGGAGGCGGCGATCGCGGACGACCAGTCGTCCTTGTCGACGAGCGCGACCGCGGACGGGCGGTCCGCGTCGCCGGTCGAGGGGAAGAGCGCGGCGGCCACGCCGGCGGCGGTCTCGGCCGAGTCGGCGCCGCCGACCCGGACCGTGTTGCGGGTGGCGCCGGCGGAGAAGTCGAGCTTCTGGGCCGGCTCCTCCTGCTCCGACGGGGCGTTGAGCTGAGGCGGGCCGCTGTTGTTGTCGTCCTCGCCGAGGCTGCAGCCGGAGAGGGCCACGAGGGCAGCGGTCACGGCAACGAGGGAGAGACGGCGCACGGCCTCGGTCAGGTTAGCTGCCGGTGCGGGCGATGGGAGCCGCTGGCGGCCGCCTGCTCAGCGCTTTCTTCGTGCGGCGCGGCCCGGTCCCCGTTACCATACGATTGACTAGTCAGTCAACCGGCCCGGGAGAGTGTCCGCGTGGATTTCAGGATGAGCGACGAACAGCTCGAGTTCCAGCAGCTTTGCCGGCGCTTCGCCGTCGAGGTGATCCGGCCGGTCGCCGCCGAGCACGACCGCGAGGAGAGCGTGCCGTGGGAGGCCATCAAGGCCGCCCGGGAGTGGGGGCTGCACGGCCTGGATCACATCCAGCGCATGGCGAACGACCCCGACGGCGTCTTCTCCTGCATCTACGCCGAGGAGCTCCACTGGGGCTGCGCCGGCATCGCGCTGGCGATCCAGGGCGGCTCGCTGGCCGCCGCCGGCATCGCGAGCTCCGGCACCCCCGAGCAGATCGGCCGCTGGGTGCCCGAGTGCTTCGGCGTCGGCGACGAGATCAAGCTCGGCGCGTACGCGGTCACGGAGGCCGGCGCCGGCTCCGACGTCCGCTCGCTCCGCACCACCGCCAAGCAGGACGGCGACGAGTGGATCCTGAACGGCACCAAGGTCTTCATCACGAACGGCGGAATCGCGGACGTGACCGTCGTGGTCGCGACGATCGATCCGGCGCTCGGACACCGCGGGCAGGCGTCGTTCGTCGTGCCGAAGGACACGCCGGGGCTGTCGATGGGCAAGAAGGAGTCGAAGCTCGGAATCCGCGCCTCGCAGACTGCCGAGGTCGTGCTCGAGGACTGCCGCGTCCCGATGGAGTACCTGCTCGGCGGCTACGAGAAGCTGCAGCGGAAGCTGGAGCGCGCGCGCTCGGGCGAGTCGACCGGCCGCTCCTCTGGCGCGCTCGCCACATTCGAGATCACGCGCCCGCTCGTGGGCGCCTCGGCGCTCGGCATCGCCCAGGCCGCGTACGAGTGGACGCTCGAGTACCTCGAGGACCGCTCGGAGGACGGCGTGCCGCTGCTCGAGCAGCAGCGCTACCAGCAGGTGCTGGCCGACGTCGCGACCGAGATCGAGGCGGCCCGCCTGCTCGTGTGGCGCGCCGCATGGATGGGCCGCAACGGCGTCCCGATGACCGGCGGCCAGGGCTCGATGTCGAAGCTGAAGGCCGGCGACGTGGGGATGTGGGCGACGACCACGCTGATGGACCTGGTCGGCCCATACGCCCAGACGAAGGACTGCCCGCTCGAGAAGTACTTCAGGGATGCGAAGATCTACCAGATCTTCGAGGGCACGGCCCAGGTGCAGCGGCTGGTCGTGTCGCGCATGCAGCGCGCGGTGTATCAGGAGCGGCTGGCGGCGGCTGCGGCGGCCGTGGAAGCGGCGGCCGCGTAGGGCTCGGGGCGTTTCTTAGGCAGTAAAGGGGGCGGATTCGCGAACTTTGAAGACTTTGGTACCTCATAGGGGACCAAAGTCGACAAAGTGCGTCCGCCGCGGCATGGGCGCTCGCGAAACGGCAGCATGGAGTGATCACCCGGGCGCAGCTCCTGGAGCTGGGGTTTAGCCCGAAGGCCATCAAGCACCGCCTTGCCACGGGCCGCCTTTATTGCCTCTTTCGCGGCGTCTATGCCGTCGGGCGCGCCGAGGTGACGCGCGAGGGCCGCTGGATCGCCGCCGTGCTCGCCTGCGGTGACGAGGCCGTCCTGAGCCACGACAGCGCCGCGCAGCTCTGGGGCATCCGCCAGGCCAAGGCCGGCCCGATCCATGTGTTGGTGCCGCCGCGCACCGCGTGCAGCAAGCGCGGCATCACCGTCCACCGCCAGCAAACGCCCCGAAAGGAGATCCGCCGGCGCGACCGCATCCCCCTCACCAGCCCCCTCTGCACCCTCATCGACCTCGCCGCCACGCTCGGCCGCGACCCCCTCGAGGCCGCCGTCAACGAGGCCGACAAGCTCGGCCTCATCGACCCCGAGGCCCTCCGCCAAGGCCTCGAGCCCCTCGCGCCGCGGCCCGGCGTCGCAACGCTGCGCACGACCCTCGACCGCCGCACCTTCACGCTCACTCGGTCGCAGCTCGAGCGGATCTTCGTTCCGCTCGCGCGAAAAGTCGGCCTCGACATGCCGCTCACGCAGGTCGAGGTCAACGGCTACGCCGTCGACTTCTACTGGCCGGACCTCGGCCTGGTCGTCGAGACCGACGGCCTCACCTACCACCGCACGCCCGCCCAGCAGGCCCGCGACCGCCTGCGCGACCAGGCCCACGCCGCGGCGGGCCTGACGCCGCTTCGCTTCATCCACGCGCAGGTGAAGTTCGAGCGACCCCACGTCGAGCACACGCTCGGCGCCGTCGCCGACCGCCTCCGCCGGCGCTGACCGCGGCGTATCCTCGGGATCATGCTGGTCCCGCTCGCCCACGTCGGCGGTGGCACTCTCGAGCCCCTTCAGCTCCTGCCCTCCTTCGTGGCGCTCGCGGCCTACTGGAAGCGGGCGCAGACGCTCGCGCGCAGGGGGCGGCCGGTGCCGGTGATCCGGCAGGTGTCGTTCGCGGCCGGGATCGGGCTGATCATCGTGGCGGTCGCGTCGCCGATCGCGCACATGGGCCACGAGCTGGTGCTCGCGCACATGATCCAGCACCTGCTGATGGCCGACCTCGGCGCCCTTCTGATCGTGCTCGGCCTCACCGGCCCGTTGCTGCAGCCGCTGCTCGCGATCCCGGTCGTCAACCGCCTGCGGTTCCTCGTCCACCCGGTCGTGGCGCTCAGCCTCTGGGCGCTGAGCCTCTACGTCTGGCACCTGCCGGTGATGTACCAGGCGGCCCTCACGAGCGAGCCCGTGCACGCCCTCGAGCACTTCTGCTTCACGTTCTTCGGCATCACGATGTGGTTCGCGCTGTTCGGCCCGCTCCCGCAGCCGGCGTGGTTCGGCAACGGCGCCAAGCTGTTCTACATCGTCGCGGTGCGCCTCACCGGCGCCCTGCTGGCGAACGTGATGGTGTGGTCGGGGGCGGTGCTCTACCCCGACTACGCCGCCGGCGAGGCCCGCTGGGACATCTCGCCGCTCAACGACCAGGGCATGGCGGGCATCGTGATGATGATCGAGGGCAGCATCGTCACGATCGTGCTGCTCGGCTGGCTGTTCCTCAAGGCCGCGCGTGAGGGCGAGGAGCGCCAGGAGCTGCTCGAGCTGGCCGAGAACCGCGGCATACAGCTGTCGGAGCGCCGTGCCGCAAGGGCGGTGGGAGCAGGAAGAGGGGCGGAGCTGAGACGCCGCCTCGAGGCATGAGGGCACGCAACGGGCTCGCCCTGATTGCCGTAGTTCTCGTGAACCTCACCGCCTGCGACTCGGGCGCCGACGACGAACAGGGCGAGCTGACCGTCCCCAAGCTCACAGACGCCCAGGTCATCCGCGGGTGGCTCGCCGAGCTGGGAGTGGGCGACTACCACTCGGCCGGCACGTTCTTTGCCCGCGACGCGCTGATCTTCCAGACCCACCGCATCCGACTCCACACCCTCGCCCAGGCGATCGACTTCAACTCGAGCCTTCCGTGCCGCGCCGATCTCGCGGAGACCGAGCGACAGGGCCCGCGCACGCTCGCCACCTTCAAGCTGAAGGCCGGCCCGGGCGGCCCGTGCAGCGGCTCCGTGCAGGTGCGCGTGCTGATCCGCGAGGGCCGCTTCCGCGAGTGGATCCAGCTCCCGAACGAGCCGGAGCCGCCAGAGCCGAAGCCCCAGCCCGACGACCGGCCGCAGCGCTCGCCCGAGCCCGCCTAGCGCGTGGCCCGCAGCTGCTCGCGCTCCGCCAGCCGGTTGTCGCGCCGCACCTGCGCCTCGCGCGCCCGGCGTTGCTCCTCCGGCGTCTCCGGGACGACCTCCGGCACGCGCGCCG
Source organism: Thermoleophilaceae bacterium (assembly GCA_036407035.1). GTDB lineage: Bacteria > Actinomycetota > Thermoleophilia > Solirubrobacterales > Thermoleophilaceae > JACVRW01. The sequence goes on from DASXAA010000147.1 coordinate 41,777, forward strand.
GCGACCCCTCGTCGTCGAGCGCCACCATCGTCAGGTAGGCGGTCGACGCGTGCATCACCTCGCCGGTGCGCACGTTCTCGGCCTCCACGCGCACGCCCACCTCCATCGAGGTGCGCCAGGCCGCGTTCACGGACGCGGTCACCGTGACCAGGTGCCCGACGTAGATCGGCTGGATGAACGTCATGCGGTCCATCGCCGCCGTCACGACCCTGCAGCCCGAGTGCCGGACGGCCGCGATCCCGGCCACCTCGTCGCACATGTGCATGATCACGCCGCCGTGGACGTTGCCGGCGTTGTTTGCCTGGCCGATCCCCATCCAGCGGCTGAGGATCGACGCCGACTGGGATGGGCGTCTCGGCTCCACGGCGCCGGGTAGTCTAGGTCGCGAGTTTCGACCACGACAGCTGAAGGAGGCGCGGCATGCCAGGGCTGGCCGGTCGCATGTCCACCGTAGTCAAGTCCAAGATCTCGCGGTTGCTCGACCGGGCCGAGGACCCGGGCGAGACGCTCGACTACGGCTACCAGAAGCAGGTCGAGCTGCTTCAGAACGTGAAGAAGGGCATCGCCGACGTCGTCACGTCGAAGAAGCGGCTGCAGATGCAGTCGCAGAAGCTGGAGCAGCAGGTGGTCAAGCTCGACACGCAGGCGCGGCAGGCGCTCTCGCAGGGACGCGAGGACCTCGCCCGGCTCGCGCTCGAGCGCAAGACCGCGATCCAGACCGAGCTCCAGTCGCTCGACACGCAGGTCGCCGAGCTCGAGAAGCAGCAGGAGCAGCTGACCGAGAACGAGCAGAAGCTGCGCCAGAAGATCGAGACCTTCCGGACGAAGAAGGAGGTCATCAAGGCGCAGTACTCCGCCGCCGAGGCCCAGGTGAAGATCGGCGAGGCCGCGCACGGCGTGGGCGAGCAGATGGCCGATCTCGGCCTCGCGATCCAGCGCGCCGAGGACAAGACCGAGGAGATGCGCGCTCGCGGCTCGGCCATCGAGGAGCTCGAGAAGGCCGGCACCTTCGAGGACCTGACCCAGCTCGGCGGCGGCGAGGACGACATCGACCGGCAACTGCGCGAGCTCTCCAGCGGCGCCCAGGTCGACGACGAGCTGGCCAAGATGAAGGCCGAGCTCGGCAGCGGCGGCGAGGCGCCGGCCCTCGAGGAGGGCCAGAAGGAGGGCTCGGCCTGATGATCGTGCGTATCTCGGGGGAGGGGCAGTTCCGGCTGCCGGACGAGGACGAGGGCCGGCTGAACGAGCTCGACAACCGCGCGGTGGCGGCGGTCGAGCAGGGTGACGAGACCGGCTTCCGCGAGCTGTGGTCGCAGATGCTCGAGCTGGTGTCGAGCGACGGCAACGCGCTCGACGACGAGGAGCTGGTCGAGTCCGACGTGATACTGCCGCCGCGCGACGTGAGCTTCGACGAGGCCAAGGCCGAATTCACCGGCGACGGCCTGATTCCCGACTGAGGACCGCCCGAATTTCGCACCGAGCGGCCCTTTTCTAAAGCGATCTCCCGCAAACTGGACAAATGACCGGTGGCCGATTCAGCTCTTCGGCCCTAGGGTCATCACCGTGCTAGGCGAACAGCGCGCCGTACACGAGTTTCTGAGGGGCGAGCCGGCGATCCGCGGATCGCTGGAGGTCGAGGTGCGGGAGTCGCCCCCGACCACGGATCCGCGATCCGGCCTGCCCGTGGCGGTGCCGCCGCTGGTGATTCTCTGGGTGGAGGAACGGCCGCTGGCCGTACGCCTCCGCGGGGTCGTGGCGGTGAGTCAGTTCCCGCCCGCCCCGCGGGTGGCGACCCTGCTCGAGGGCGAGGCCCTCGCCAACGGCCTGGCGATCGAGCGCCAGTGCGAGGCGGGCCTCTGGCGACTGTTCGCCCAGCCGCCGCGGCCGCGCCTGGCCCGCGCCCTCGACCTCGACTAGTCGCGCCCGACCGCCACCAGGTACTCGGCGGGGTAGACCACCTCGTCGCCGCGCGCGACCATGTGCCGTTCGAACATCGCCGCGAAGTCGTCGAGCAGCGCCTGCCACCCGCCCTGCGGCTCAAGCCGCTCGCGCGCCTTGACGAGCGGGCCGAACTTCGTCGCGTAGAAGTCCACCGCGTCCGCGACCGAGGGGTATCGGAGGTCCACCACGTCGCGCTCGAGAACGAGGTCCGCGCCGGGGAAGAGCTCGCGCACGTGCTCCTCGGTGCCCCAGAGCACCGGCGGCGCCGCGTCGCTCGGCGGCAGGTGCGAGGCGACCGTGGCGAAGAAGTCGCCGACCGCGCCCTCCGGCGTCCAGCTGCAGATGCCGAACCGGCCGCCGGGGCGCAGCACGCGGGCGATCTCGCCGGCCGCGGCCTCGTGGCGCGGCGCGAACATGCAGCCGAACGTGGACAGCACGACGTCGAACTCGTCGTCGGCGAACGGGAGCGCCTCGGCGTCGCCCTCCACCCAGTCGACGTCCCCGGAGAGGGCGCGCGCCCGCTCGAGCAGCTCCGGCGTCGCGTCGAGCCCGACCACCCGGCCGCCCGCCTCGGCGGCGCGGATGGCCGCGTTGCCGGTGCCACACGCCACGTCGAGCACGCGCTCGCCGGGGCCGATCCCCACCCGGCGCACGATCCGCTCGCCCACCTCCCAGATCAGCTCCGCCACCGACTCGTAGTCGCCCGCGGCCCACGTCGCCCGCGTCTCGTCCAGCACCTGGTTCGTCACGCCGTTCCTCCTCGGCTTCGGATGAGCCAAGCGTCCGCCGGCCCGGTGGCTTTCGAAAGGCCAGGAAATGAACTTGATCGAACCGGCGGACGCGCGAGACTGTGCACATGCGGGGCTACGGCCAGTACTGCCCGATCGCCCGCGGGGCGGAGATCTTCGCTACGCGCTGGACGCCGCTGATAGTGCGCAACCTGCTGGTCGGCTGCCAGACGTTCGGCGAGATCCGCGAGGGCGCGCCGGGCATCCCGCGCGCGCTGCTGACCGAGCGGCTCGCGCAGCTCGAGCACTACGGGGTCGTGGAGCGGCGGCCCAAGCCGCGTGGGCGAGGGTACGTCTACGAGCTCACCGACGCCGGCCGCGAGCTGCACGCCGTGTGCACCGCGCTCGGGACCTGGGGCGCGCGCTGGCTCGAGCTGGCCCCGGAGCACCTCGACGCGCACATGGTGCTGTGGTCGATGTGCCGGCTGATGGATCCCGAGGAGCTGCCGGACGAGCGGATCGTCGTCCGCTTCGACCTGCGGGACGGGCAGCCGCGGCGCTTCTGGGTGATCGCGCAGCGGCCGGAGCCGGAGGTGTGCGTCAAGCCGCCAGGCTTCGACGAGGACCTCGTGGTGAGGACGGACTCCGAGTGGCTGGCGAAGTGGCAGATGGGCTGGGTCTCGCTGGGCAGCGCGCTCCGGCACGGCGTCATGGAGGTGGAGGGCCCGCGCCGGCTCCAGCGCGTGCTGGCCGGCTGGGCCGGCCGCCACGAGTTCGCGGACGTCAAGCCGGCCCGCGCCTAGAGGTCGCCCCGATCGCCACGGCCGAAGTGAGCGCCAGCGCCGCGCAGGCCGCCCACGCCGAGGTGAACGACACGCGGTCCGCGAGCACCCCCACCAGCACCGGCCCGACGGCAGCGCCGCCGAAGAGCCCCGCCATCAACACGCCGACCGCCCACGCCGGCGACTCCGGGCTGCGGCGGACCACCGCCAGCGTCAGGCCGGCGGGCCACGACCATCCCGTGCAGCCGGCCAGCAGCGCGCCGGCCACGATCAGCCCCGGCAAGCCGGTCACGAGCGCGGCGTAGCCGAGGACGCTCACGGCGATCATCGCCGCGGTCGGCGGCAGCGGGTCCTGCCCCGCGCGGTCGCCGACCGCCCCGAGCGCCAGCCGGCTGAGGGTGGCCACCAGGCTCACGCCGACGAGCAGCAGCCCGGCCGCGAGCTCGCTGAGGCCGTTCTCGACCGAGTAGAGCACGAGGAAGGAGATGAAGCCCACGCCGGCGGCGCTCGCAGCCGCCGCGCCGAGCGCGAGCCCGTGGACCTCGGTGAAGCCCGGCCTGTGCGGGGCGGTCGGTCGCCGGTCGGCCGCGGCGGGCTTGCCGTCGCCGGGCGCGAACGCGGCCGCCGCCACGGACAGCACGGCCGCCGCGACGAACGCCCAGCGCCAGCCGAACGGGATCGCCACGACCGGCAGCGCCAGCCCGGCCATCAGCGCCCCGATCGAGGCGCCCGACTGCTGCGCGCCGAACGCGAGCCCCTGGCGGTGGGTCGCCACCTCGCGCGCGAGCAGAGCGCTGGCCGCCGGCCCGGCGGTGGAGTTGCCGATCCCGCCGACGAGGATCAGCGCGGTGAGCGCGGCTGCCGAGTTCGCGAACAGCGCCACCGCCAGGCACGAGACCGCGGTGGTGGCGGCGGCAAGCCGCATCGAGGGCAGCACGCCGATGCGCCCGACGAGCCGCCCGCACGGCGTGGAGAGCAGCGCGCAGACGACGTAGAAGATGCTCACGGCCAGCCCCACCGTGGCCTTCGAGAACGCGAAGTCCATCCGGATCCGCGGCGCCAGGCTGGCGGTCAGGAAGCCCGGCAGCACGCCGGCGACCACGATCCCCGTGCCGGTCAGGAGCGCCCGCAGCACGCGCGCCTGCTCTGGCGACAGTCTCTCCGCAGAAATCATCTGAAGTTTTGACTTATATCCGGGGCAGGCTTAGGCTCACCGCCGCCGGTGGGTAGGTTCCCCCGGGATGAGAGAGATGGCGTCCGATCGAACTCAGGTCGGGATCGTGGGTGCCGGCCCGGCGGGACTGGTCCTCGCGAAGCTGCTCCACCTCGAAGGGATCGAGTCCGTGGTGCTCGAGGCGCGCGATCGCGAGTACGTGCAGCACCGCGTCCGCGCGGGCGTGCTCGAGCAGGGGACGGTCGACCTGCTGCGGGAGATGGGCGTGGGCGAGCGCCTCGACCGCGAGGGCATCGAGCACCACGGCATCGAGCTCCGCTTCGACGGGCGGGGCCACCGCATACCGATGACCGACCTCACGGGCCGCAGCATCACGATCTACGGCCAGCAGGAGGTCGTGAAGGACCTGATCGAGGCGCGCCTGGCCGACGGCGGCGAGCTGCTGTTCGAGGTCGGCGACGTGACGTTGCACGGCATCGACGGCGACGAGCCGAGCATCCGCTTCGAGCACGACGCCCGCGACCGGGAGCTCCGCTGCGACGTGATCGCCGGCTGCGACGGCTTTCACGGCGTGTGCCGTGACGCGGTCCCGCCGGGCGTCCTCACCTACCACGAGCGCGAGTACCCGTACGCGTGGTTCGGGATCCTGGCGGAGGTCGCGCCCTCGACCGAGGAGCTGATCTACACCTACCACGACAACGGCTTCGCCCTCCACAGCCTGCGCTCGCCAGAGCTCAGCCGGCTGTACCTGCAGGTCGACCCGGGGGACAGCGTGGACAACTGGACCGACGACGGGATCTGGGACGAGCTGCAGCTGCGGATGACCCGCGACGACGGCTGGACGCTGAACCGCGGGCCGATCATCGAGAAGGGCATCACCCCGATGCGGAGCTTCGTCGCCGAGCCGATGCAGTACGGGCGGCTGTTCCTCGCGGGCGACGCCGTGCACATCGTTCCCCCGACCGGCGCCAAGGGCCTCAACCTCGCCGTCCACGACGTGCACGTGCTGGCCGGCGCGCTGGCGAAGTGGTTCCGCACCGGTGACGACGGAGGCCTCCAGGGCTACTCGGCCACGTGCCTCTGGCGCGTCTGGCGCGTGCAGCACTTCTCATGGTGGATGACGTCGATGCTGCACAGGCTGCCCGAGCCGCGCGACCCGTTCGACGCCCAGCTCCAGCGCGCCCAGCTCGAGTACGTATGCTCGTCGGAGGCGGCGGCCGCGGGATTGGCCGAGAACTACGTGGGGTTCCGACACTGAGCGCAGACGTCTTCATCGTCGACGCCGTACGCACGCGCACCGGACGCTACGGCGGCGCCCTCGCCGGCGTGCGCCCCGACGACCTCGCCGCCCTCGTGGTGCGCGGCCTCGTCGACCGCACGCCGGACCTCGACCCGGGCGCCGTCGACGACGTGTTCTTCGGCAACTCGAACGGCGCCGGCGAGGAGAACCGCGACGTCGCGCGGATGGCCGTGCTGCTCGCCGAGCTGCCGACGACCGTGCCCGGCGTGACCGTCAACCGGCTCTGCGGCTCGGGGCTCGAGGCGGCCGTGGACGCCAGCCGCGCGATCGCGCTCGGCGACGCGTCGGTGTGCATCGCGGGCGGGGTCGAGTCGATGAGCCGCGCGCCGTTCGTGCTGACGAAGACGGAGCGTCCCTACGCGCGCGAGCCGCAGACGCTCCACTCGACCACGCTCGGCTGGCGGCTCGTGAACCCGAAGATGCCGGAGAGGTGGACGGCGTCGCTCGGCGAGGGCGCCGAGATCCTCGCCGACCAGTACGAGATCTCGCGCGAGGCGCAGGACGAGTTCGCGCTGCGCAGCCACCGGCGCGCGGCCGCCGCGTGGGAGCGGGGCGACTACCAGGGGGAGGTCGTGGACGTGCCCGACGTGGAGCTCGAGCGCGACGAGCCGATCCGGGCGGACTCGACGCTCGAGAAGCTGGGCGGCCTGAGACCGGCGTTCCGCAAGGACGGCACGGTCACGGCCGGCAACGCCTCGCCCCTGAACGACGGCGCGGCCGCGGTGCTGCTGGCCGATCAGCGGGGCGTGGACGCCACCGGTCGCGAGCCGCTCGCCCGCGTCGTCTCTCGCGGCCTCCACGCGGTGGATCCGCCGGTGTACGGCATCGCGCCGGTGGAGGCCGCCAACGTCGCCCTGAAGCGGGCCGGCATCGGCTGGGGCGACCTCGCGGCGGTGGAGCTGAACGAGGCGTTCGCCGCCCAGTCGCTCGCCTGCATCTCCCAGTGGCCCGACCTCGATCCCGAGATCGTGAACGTGAACGGCGGCGCGATCGCGCTCGGCCACCCGATCGGGTGCTCCGGCGCGCGCATCCTGACCACGCTCGCCCACGAGCTCCGGCGCCGCGGCGGCGGCTTCGGCCTCGCGACCCTCTGCATCGGCGTCGGCCAGGGGATCGCGATGGTGATCGAGGCGTAGCGGCCTTGGCCGGCGAGCTCTTCGGCCCGATCTTCGTGCCGGACCCCGTGCGCGAGGCGGTCTCCGACCGGGCCTGGCTGCAGGCGATGCTCGACTTCGAGGCGGCGCTCGCGGTCGCCGAGGCGCGCGCGCGGGTGATCCCGCTGCAGGCCGCCGAGGCGATCGGCGCCGCCTGCCGGGCGGACCGCTTCGACGCCGGGCGGATCGCCCGCAAGGGCCGCGGCTCCGGCAACCCGGCCGCGCCGCTCGCGAGCGCCCTGCGCGCGGCGCTGCCCGACGAGGCAGCCCGCTGGGTGCACTGGGGCGCGACGAGCCAGGACGTGCTCGACACCGCGGCGATGCTCGTGGCCCGGCGCGCGCTCGACCTGGTGCTGGCGGACCTCGACGGCGTCGCGACCGCGTGCGCGCGCCTCGCGGACGCCCACCGCGCCACGCCGATGGCGGGGCGCACCCTGCTCCAGCAGGCCGTGCCGACCACCTTCGGCCTCAAGGCGGCCGGCTGGCTCGTCGCCGTGAGCGAGGCGACCGACCGCCTGCGGGCGATCCAGCGCGAGCGCCTCGCGGTGGAGCTCGGCGGCGCGGCCGGCACGCTGTCCGCGCTCGGCGATCAAGGGCCGCACGTGCTCGCGCTGCTGGCCGAGGAGCTCGGGCTGGCCGAGCCGGTGGTCCCGTGGCACACGGCGCGGGGACGCGTGGCCGAGCTGGGCGCGGAGCTCGCGCTCACGGCGGGAGTGCTCGCGAAGATCGCCCTCGACGTGGTGCTGCTCGCGCAGACCGAGGTCGGCGAGGTGGCGGAGGCCGCCGGCGGCGGGTCGTCGGCGATGCCGCACAAGCGGAATCCGGTCGCGGCGACGCTCGTGCGCGCCTGCGCGCCGCAGGTGCAGGCGCAGGCCGGCGTGCTGGTCGCCGCGATGGCGCAGGAGCACGAGCGGGCGGCGGGCGCGTGGCACTCCGAGTGGGAGGCGCTCAGCCGCGCCCTGGAGCTGACCGGCGGCGCCGGCGCGCGCGCACGCGAGATGGTGGAGGGCTTGCGGATCGACCCGGAGCGCATGCGGGCCAACCTCGACGCCACCGGCGGCCTCCTGATGGCGGAGCACGTGATGGTCGTGCTGACGGAGAAGGTCGGCGGGCCCGAGGCGTCGCGGCTCGTGGAGGCGGCCGCGAGCCGCGCGCGCGACGAGGGCCTGTCGCTCGGCGACGCGCTCGCCACGGATCCCGGCGTGGAGCTCTCGGATGACGAGATCCGGCGGGCCCTCGACCCCGAGAGCTACCTCGGCGCGGCCGACGCGTTCGTGCAGCGCGCGCTCGATCTCGTAGGGTGGCGCCCGTGAAGGCGGCCGCCGGGCTGATAGAGCTGCTGCGGAGCGAGGGCGTGGACCGCGTGTTCGGCAACCCGGGCACGACCGAGCTGCCGTTCATGGAGGCCCTGGCGCTCGCGCCCGAGATGCCGTACCACCTCGGACTGCACGAGGTCGCAGTCGTGTCGATGGCCGACGGCCACGCGCGCGCGAGCCGGCGCACGTCGTTCGTGAACCTCCACATCGCGGCCGGCCTCGCGAACGGGCTCAGCATGGTGCTGAACGCGCGGCGGGCGCGCACGCCGATGGTGGTGACCGCCGGGCAGCAGCACCGCGGCCACCTGATCCAGGACCCGATGCTCGGCGGCGACCTGCTCGCGCTCTCGCAGGGCGCGTTCAAGGAGGCGGTGGAGGTCGCGCGCGTGGAGGACCTCGGCCTGCTCATGCGGCGGGCCTTCGCCCGCGCCCAGGCGCCGCCGTCTGGGCCGGTGCTCGTGTCGCTCCCGGTCGACGTGCTCGAGGAGGAGCTGCCCCCGCCGCTCCCGCCGCGCTCGGAGATCGCGCCGCCCGGGCCGGCCCAGGGGCTCGAGGCGGCCGCGGCGATCCTGCTGGAGGCGCGGGCGCCCGCGATCGTCGCCGGCGACGGCGTGGGACGCGAGGGTGCGCTCGACGAGCTGGTGCGGGTGGCCGAGGCGCTCGGCGCGACGGTCTTCCACGAGCCGATGTACGACGCCTGCGACTTCCCCGCGACGCACCCGCTCTCCGCCGGGATGATGCCGCCGGTCAACGTCGAGATACGCAGGCGGCTCGAAGCCCACGACGTGCTGTTCCTCGTCGGGAGCCACGCGTTCTCGGCGCACTACTACACGCCGCCGGCGGCGATCCCGGACGATGTCACGGTCGTCCAGCTGGACCCCGACGCGGCTGAGCTCGGGCGCAACTACGCCGTCGCCGCCGGCCTGCACGGCGGGGTGCGCGCCACGCTCGCCGCGCTGCTGCCGCTGCTCGAGGGGCAGTCGGGCGAGGCGGGCGAGCGGCTGGCCGCGGCGAGGGCGAAGGGCGAGTCCCTCGCGGGCGAGCGCGACGGCGCCGCGGACGACCCGGCGGTCGCGGCCCGGGCGCTCGTGGACGCGCTCCCGCCCGACACCGTGATGATCGAGGAGGCGATCACTACCGGCCTGCTCGTGCGCGCCGCGTTCGCCGCCGACCGGCCCGGCTCGTACCACCACAGCGTGGGCGGGGCGCTCGGCTGGGGCATCGGCGCCGGTATCGGCGTGAAGCTCGCCCGACCGGACGCGCCGGTCGTCGCGGTCGTCGGCGATGGCTGCGCGATGTACGGCATCCAGGGCCTCTGGTCCGCCGCGCGCTACGAGGTACCGGTGGTCGTGGCGGTGCTCAACAACCGCGAGTACCGGGCGTGCAAGCAGGGCATCCCGCGGGTGATGGAGCCGTCGGGCGCCGACCGCTTTGTCGGCATGGACCTGGCGCCGCCGGCGATCGACTTCGTGTCGCTGGCGAAGTCGCTCGGCGTCTCGGCCGCGCGCGCGGAGGGACCGGAGGCGATCGCGGGCGAGATCGAGAGCGCGCTTCAGGCCGGCGCGCCCGCGCTCGTGGAGATCGCGATCGCCGGCAGCCCGGAGCGGCGGGCGCAGGCCGGCGCCGTGGCGGTCGAGGCCTAAGCGCCTGAGACCAGCGTGGCGTGCCCCTCCCAGTAGGGCGCGCGCAGCTGCCGCTTCAGCACCTTGCCGGCGCCCGACTTGGGCAGCGGCTCGGTGCGGATCTCCACCTGCTTCGGTACCTTGTAGCCGGCGATCAGCTCGCGGCAGTGGCGCACGAGCTCGTCCTCCGTCACCTCGTCGCGCGGCACGACGACCGCGTGCACGGCCTCGCCCCAGCGTTCGTCCGGGATGCCGAACACCGCCGCCTCGAGCACCGCCGGGTGCCGGAAGAGGGCCTCCTCGACCTCGGTCGAGTACACGTTCTCGCCGCCCGTGACGATCATGTCCTTGGCGCGGTCGACGAGATAGAGGTAGGCGTGCTCGTCGAGGTAGCCGAGGTCGCCGGTGCGGTACCAGCCGTCCACCAGCGCCGCGGCGGTCTCCTCCGGCTTATTCCAGTAGCCGGCCATCACGTTCTCGCCGCGGACCGCCACCTCGCCCACGACGTCCGTCCCCAGCGGCGTGCCGTCGGGGTCGAGCACGGCCACCTCCACGCCGACGGCCGGCTGGCCGCAGGAACGCGCCTGCGGCGCGTCGAGCAGCTCCTCCTCGCGATGCAGGACGGTCGCGATCGGCGCGGTCTCCGTTGCCCCGTACATGTGCAGCAGCGTGGCGTCCGGGAACGCGGCGTGTGCCCGCCGCAGCGTCTCGGTCGCGACGGGCGAGCCGCCGTGGCTCATCCCGCGCAGCGAGGAGACGTCCCGCGGACGCGCGAGCTGCTCCTCGCTGATCGCGGCGAGCATCGTCGGGACCAGGAGCGTCTCGGTCACGCCGTGCCGCTCGATCAGGTCGAGCGCCGCGACCGGCTCGAACGCCGGGAGCACCACCTGCTCGCCGGCGTTCCAGACCGTCGACAGGACTGCGATCGATCCAGCGGCGTGGAACAGCGGCGCGGCGACCAGCCAGCGCATGTCGGGCCCGAAGCGCCAGATGGCCTGGAAGTGCAGCGCGTTGGCGATCAGGTTGCGGTGGGTGAGCATGACCCCCTTCGCGGCGCCGGTCGTGCCGCCCGTGTAGAAGAGGCCGGCCAGGGTCTCCGGGGGAAGGTCGTCTGGGAAGTAGACCGGCTCCGCGCCGGCCAGGAGCTCCTCGTAGCCGTCGCCGAGGTCGATCACGTGCTCGAGGGCGCCCGGTGGGTCGTCGATGCCGGTCGCCGTGAAGAGCACCTTCGCCCCGGAGTCCTCGAGCGCGTAGCGGAGCTCGGCGGCGCTGTGGCGCTGGTTGAGCGGCACGAGCGCCATCCCGGCGCCGGGCACGGCCTGGTAGAGCTCGAGGTAGCGGTGGCAGTTCGGGCCGACCACGGCGACCCGGTCGCCCCGCTCCACGCCGAGCGCGCGCAGCGCGCCCGCGAGCCGGCGGCAGCGCTCCCACGTCTCCGCGTACGTGAGCTCCGCTCCGCCGCACCGGACCGCGGTCCGCTCCGGCGCGACCTGCCTGGCCCGGGCCAACGGGCCGATCATCGAGGTCACCTCCGTCAACGTACTCCACCGCAGTGACATGCCGCAAGCGGCGGGCTTCAGGCGGTCGTCGCGCCCAAACGCGCCGGTGCGTGCGCGCGGATGTGGTCCTCGAGATCGGCGAGCGTGTAGTCGGCGCTTGCCGAGAAGCGGGCCGGCGGAAGCACCGCCAGGCGGTCGACCCCCAGTTCTGCGTAGTCCTCGACCACCGTCGTGTCCAGCCGCTCAGACGGGCTCACCGTGATCGTCAGCTCGCCGGGGTCACGGCCGGCGGCGCGGGCCTCCTCGCGCAGCGACCCGATGTTGCTCTCGGTTGCGGCCCGGTCGAGGGCGAAGCCGTACCAGCCCTGCGCATGGCGCACTGCGCGCCGGTGGGCCGCCCTGGTGTGGCCGCCGACGACGACCGGGACCGGACGCTGCACGGGTCGCGGGTACGCGTCGACGCCCTCGAACTCCACGTGGCTGCCGTGGAACGCGGGGGCCTCGTCCTCCCACAGGGAGCGCATCGCGGCGAGGTGCTCGTCGGCGCGCGTCCCGCGGCCCTCCATCGGCACGCCGACGGCGCTCATCTCGGGCTCGAGGTAGCCGACGCCGAGGCCGAAGACGAGCCGACCGCTGCTCAGCACGTCGAGGCTCGCGAGCTCCTTGGCGAGCACGAGCGGGTTGCGCTGGGGCAGGATGACGATCCCGGTGGCGAGCAGCACGCGCTGGGTGGCGGCCGCCATGAACGCGAGCGTCACGACCGGGTCGAGCAGCGGGTAGTCGGGCTCGACGGGCGACGGCGGCACGCGGGGGCTCGGGGCGACCACGTGCTCGCCGAGCCAGATCGAGTCGTAGCCGAGCTCCTCCGCGAGCGCGGCCGCCCCGGCCGCGCCCTCCGGGGTGGCGCATGCGCCCATGTTGAGCCCGAAGAGGCCGATGGTCGGCATCGGCCGTCGAGAGTACGGCAATCCCTCGAGCCCCCTTCGCCCGTAGTACCAGCATGAAAGCAACAGCCGCCATACCAATGAAACGACTGCTCATCCCCCTACCCGTCCTCGCGGCGTCCCTCCTGATCGCCGCCTGTGGCGGCGGCTCCTCGTCGGACTCGGGAGCGGCCACGGCCGCGACGCCGCCGAGCGGCGGCACCGTGGCGGTCAAGTCCGTCAGCGGTACCGGCAACGTGCTCGTCGACTCGAGCGGCAAGGCGCTCTACAGCGCCGACGTCGAGCGGAACGGCAAGGTGCTCTGCACCGGGGCGTGCACCTCGTTCTGGATGCCGCTCACGACCGACTCGGCGAAGCCGACCGGTTCGAGCAGCGCCGGCACGCTCGGCGTCGTGAAGCGCCCGGACGGCACCATGCAGGTCACGGCCGGCGGCAGGCCGCTCTACACCTTCTCGCAGGACTCCGCGGGCAAGGTCACCGGCAACGGGTTCGCCGATGCGTTCAACGGCCACCACTTCAAGTGGACCGTCGTGACAGCCGGCGGCAAGGCCGCGGCCACGAGCGGTGGCGGTGGCGGCGGCAGCGGTCCCTACGGTTACTGAGGTAGATGGAAGGTCTCACCGACGAGACCCTGCTGGCCGGACTGGCCTCCGGCAACCCCGACGATGCCGCCGCGTTCGTACGGCGCTTCCAGAGCCGCGTCTACGGGCTGGCCTTGACGATCGTTCGCGATCCCGAGCTGGCCGAGGAGGTGGCGCAGGAGGCGTTCGTGCGCGCGTGGCGGCACGCGGGGTCATACGACGCGCGCCGTGGGCGCGTACCCGCCTGGCTCCTGACCATCGCCCGCAACCTCGCGATCGACAGGTTGCGCATGCGAGTCGCCACCCCGGCCGACCCCGACGTGATCGCGTCCCAGCTCGACATCTCCTCGCAGGCGGCGATGCCCGACGTGGGCGAGCGCGATCGCGTTCGGCGCGCCCTCGCCGGCCTGCCGGACGAGCAGCGGCGGGCGCTCGTGCTCGCCGTGTACGGGGGCAGGACGGCGAGGGAGATCTCGGAGCTGGACGACGTGGCCGTGGGGACCGTCAAGACGCGCCTCAGGGCGGCGATGATCAAGCTGCGCGGGACACTGGGGGTCGGAAATGACGTGTGAGGAGACCCGAGAGCTCGCCCCCGAGCTGGCGCTCGGGATAGCCGACGGCGCGGAGCGGGCGCAGGCGCTCAGCCACCTTGCGCAGTGCGCGGACTGCCGACGCGCCGTGGCGGAGCTGTCCGAGGTGACGGACGAGCTCCTGATGCTCGCCCCGGAGCACGAGCCCCCGGTGGGGTTCGAGTCGCGCGTGCTCGCGCGGCTCGAGCCGGGCCCGGCCGAGCCGGCGGCCGCGCCGGCGCCCTCCGCGGCGCGTGTGCCCCGGCGGAGGTGGCGCCGGCGCTTCACCGCGGTCCTCGCGCCGGTCGCGGCGGCGGCCCTGACGGCTGTGCTGGTCCTGAACCTGACGAGCGACGACCGGCGGCTGGCCGACCAGTACCGCTCGACACTGGCCGAGGCGAACGGCCAGTACTTCGAGGCGACGCAGCTGTACGCGCCCGCACACGTACCCGCCGGGGTGGCCTATGGCTACAGGGGCAAGCCCTCGTGGGTGTTCGTAACGGTGAAGCCGCCCTTCCGCTCGACCGACTACGACGCCGAGCTGGCGCTGAAGTCGGGGCGGCGGCTGCCGCTGACGTCCCTGCGGATCGACCCGAAGACCGGCAGCGGCGGCCAGGCCATTCCGGTCGACCTCCGGAAGGTGGCATCGGTTCGCTTGATCGGGCCACAGCGCGGCGACGTGCTCGAGGGCGACATGCCGCACGCCGGCCTGTCTGACTAGTGCGCAGCCCCTCGCCCGGTCGGCTCGGGCGCGGCCGGCTACGGCGGGCAACCCAGGGGTCGGCCCAGGTGTTGGCGGTCATCCCCATGAATTCCGCCCGCGGCGCCGTCCACTGTCGAGTTGGTTCCCGTGAGCGGAACTAACTCGACACTCGACTGGCGGGGCCCCTCCGGGCGGCCGGGCGCCGCGGCGGGTCCGGCGTTTACGGCGGCCAACCACGTCGTGGGTCCGGGGGTGGGCCGGATTGCGTCCGGCATTTGGACGGAATCCGGCCCACCCCTCGAAGCGACCCTGCTCCCCTCTCCGGGCCACCCTTGGTTGCCTGCCGTAAGCGCGAGAGCGCGCGCCGTGGCGGGTCGGGCGATTACTGCGGGCAACCAGGGTGTGGGTCCGGGGTGGGCCGGATTCCGTTGCATCGTGCGTCGCAATCCCGCCCCACCCCTCGGCCAGGCCTCCTTGGTTGCCACCGGCCTGGACCTCGGCGCCCGTGGCTGCCGCTTTCGGGCTCGCGGGCTGCGCCCGCCTGTCCCCTAGTGCGTGACCACCAGCTGGCTCACCGTGAAGGCCGCCCCCTGGGGATCGGCCAGGACGGCCTGCCTGAAGCCCGGTACGTCGTAGGGGCCGGTGACGACCGCGCCGCCGAGCTCGGCCGCCTTCGCTGCGGTGCCGTCGGCGTCGGCGACCCAGAAGTCCACGCTCCAGCGCGGCGGTCCCTCGTCGCCGGCGACCTCCGCCGGCAGCATCACCGCGACGACGTCGCGAGCGACCGGCTGGCCCGGCTCCCCGCCCACGTACCCGTCGACGCTGTAGAGGGTGAGCTCGGCCCCGCCGAACTCGAAGGCGTTGGGGGTCCAGCCGAACACCGCGCCGTAGAACTCCTTCGCGCCCTCCGGATCGGGCGTGATCAGCTGGCTCATTGACCACGCGCCCGGTTCGTTCACCAGCTGGGCGCCGGCGTGACCGTCGGGCTGCCAGACGCAGAACACCGCTCCGCCCGGGTCGGCGAGGACAGCCACGCGGGCGCCGCCCGGCGAGTCGAACGGCTCCCCGATCACGGTGCCGCCCGCGTCGACCGCCCGGCGGGCGGCGTCGTCGGCGCTCTCTACCTGCACGTAGGTGGACCACATGGGCGCGGGCGGAGGCGGCGCGCCGTGCTCCGAGACGATCCCGGCCACGTCGCGTCCGCGGACCCTGCACCTGAAGTACTTGCCGGGACGGTCCGCCGACATCAGGTTCTCGGTCTCCCAGCCGAACAGATCGCCGTAGAACGCGGCCGCGGCCTCCGCGTCCGGCTCCACGGCGGCGACCCAACACGGGACCCCGGGCTGGAATCCGTCGCGCTCGCTCATCGCGGCGCCTGCTCGTAATCGTCGTGGAATCGCCACCATTCATAGGGCTCCGTCTGCGGCCGGCCCTCGGGCGAGTCCTCCCACTCCTCCTGCCGTCCGAGGGGCGTCAGGTCGAGGAAGGTCCAGGTGCTGCCGAGCGCGTCGACGCCGCGGCCGCTGGTGAAGTACGTGCGGACGACGTCGTCGCCGTCGCGGATGAAGACGCTGAGCCCGAAGCTGGACTCGACGCCGCAGTCGTCGTTGAAGGTGCTCTCGGGCATCGAGTACCAGGGCAGCGTCCAGCCCATGCGCCTCTTGAACGGCTCGATCTTCTCGAGCGGCGCGCGCGACAGGAGCGCGAACGTGGTGTCCCGGGCGGCCAGGTGCGCGGTGTGGCACACGCTGTCGACGAACATCGAGCAGCCGTCGCATCCCGCATCCGGCCAGTTGGGAGCGCCCGGCTGGAACATGAAGTGGTAGACGATCAATTGGCTGCGCCCCTCGAACAGGTCGACCAGGCCGACCTCGCCGTCCGGCCCCTCGAACGCGTAGCGCTTCTCGAACCGGACGCCGGGGAGCCTTCGGCGTTCGGCCGCCAGCGCGTCGCGTGCGCGCGTGGCCTCCTTCTCCTTTGCGAGGAGCGCCTGGCGTGCCGCCTCCCACCCGGCCGGCAAGACGACTTCGGGAAGTTTCATGGTGCCTCCTGGGTCGGCGGTCTCGGTGAGGTTCCGTGAGTTGTCCACGCGGGCAAGGTAGCACCCGTTAGTTGGAAAATCCAACTATTTGGTCGTAGCGACCGATCATGAGGTAGGATCGCCGCAGTTGGCTGCGAAGCGAACCTACGGCGACAGCTGTGGAATCGCCCGCGCGCTGGACGTCGTGGGCGACCGGTGGGCGCTCCTCGTGGTGCGCGAACTGCTGCTGGGCCCGAAGCGGTTCACGGATCTGCGCGAGGGCCTCCGCGGGCTGAGCGCCGACGTGCTCGCACAGCGTCTGCGCGAGCTCGAGCGGAGCGGCATCGTGCGCCGGCGAAAGCTGGCGCCGCCGGCGGGATCGCGGGTTTACGAGCTGACCGAATGGGGGTCCGCGCTCGAGCCCGTGATCCTGGAGCTGGGCCGGTGGGGGAGTCGGGCGCCGTTCCCTGATGGACAGCCCGAGCTCGGCCCCGACGCCGCGGTGCTCGCGCTCAAGACCCTGTTCGACCCGTCGGCCGCCGACGGCCTCGACGCGACCTACGAGCTCCACCTGGGCGAGCATGGCTATCGCGTGCGGGTCTCCCGGAGACGCCTGGAGATCTCGCGCGGCGAGGCGCGCAGCGGCGACGCCGCGGCGCTCGGGCGCAGCGGCGACGCCGCGCCCAAGCGGGATGCAGCGATCAGGACCGACCCGGCGACTTTCGCGGCGGTGCTCTGGCACGGTCGCCGGCTGACCGACGCGCTGCGGTCGGGCGACCTCGAGTACGACGGAAGCAGGCCGGCCGTCGCGCGGTTCGTGGAGCTCTTCCCGCTGCCGGATCCCGTCCCAGCGCCGTAGGCAGCCGCCTCCGACTCCCGGCCGCCGCGGTGCGGTGCCCGCGCACCGCCCGCGCTGCGGGTGCCCGCTCCGGCCGCACGCACCGGCCCCGGCGGGAATAAGCCCGGCCATCCGGTCGTTTCACCATCAACGGGCCCGTAACGAACACCGGGGCCTCGCGACAGAACGGGACCGGACTTGCGACGAAAGAGGCTCCAGTGAGAAACGAGTACGACGCGATCGTTGTCGGGGCGCGCGCCGGCGGCTCCCCCACCGCCATGCTGCTGGCACGGGCCGGCTATCGGGTGCTGCTGGTCGACAGGGCCACCTTCCCCAGCGACACCATGTCCACACACGTGATCCATCCGCCGGGGGTCGCGGCGCTCGCCAGGTGGGGCATCCTCGAGCGCCTCGAGGCCACCGGCTGCCCGCCCATCGGCACCTACTCGTACGACTTCGGGCCGCTGACGATCGCCGGCTCGCCGCGCGCGGTCCCCGGCGGGCCGCACGCCTACGCGCCTCGGCGCACCGTCCTCGACGCGCTGCTTGCCGAGGCGGCCGCCGACGCCGGAGCGGAGCTGCGCGAGGGCTTCACGGTCGACGAGATCGTCATCGACGACGGCCGCGTCACCGGCATCCGCGGGCACGCCGACGGGGGCGTGCGGGTCACGGAGCGCGCGAAGGTCGTGATCGGGGCCGACGGCAGGCACTCGCGCGTCGCGAAGGCTGTCGAGGCCGAGCGGTACAACGAGACGCCCACGCTGGCCGCGGCCTACTACGCGTACTGGAGCGGTCTGCCGGCTGACGGCTTCGAGACGTACATCCGCGGCGAGTCGCAGCGCGGGTGGGCCGCGATACCGACCAATGACGGCCTCACGTGCCTGGTCCAGGGGTGGCCGCACGCGCAGTTCCACGCCAACCGCAAGGACGTCGAGGGCAACTACATGAGGTCGTTCGAGCTCGTGCCCGAGTTCGCCGAGCGGCTCCGCGGCGCCAAGCGCGAGACCCGCTTCGTCGGCGCGGGCGACCTCGCGGGCTACTTCCGCAAGCCCTACGGTCCGGGTTGGGCCCTCGTCGGCGACGCCGGCTATCACCTGCACCCGATCACAGCATTCGGGATCTCGGACGCGTTCCGCGACGCCGAGGCCCTGGCCACCGCGCTGGACGACGCATTCGCCGGGCGCCGTCCCTACGACGAGTCGCTGGCCGACTACCAGCGCGGCCGCGACGAGGACGCGCTGCCGGTCTACGAGCTCACGCGCGAGTTCGCGAAGATCGAGCCGCCGCCGGCCGAGATGCAGGCGCTGATGGGAGCGATGGCGGGCAACCAGGAGGCGATGGACGGCTTCGTCAGCGTCATGGCCGGCACGTTGCCGGCGCCCGAGTTCTTCGCGCCGGAGAACGCGGGTCGCATCATGGCGGCCGCGAAGGCGCCGCCGTCAGCGCGTGCTCGCGCGGCGTAGCACGGTCAGTCCCACGAGCCGCGAGACCACCATAGCCACGTAGGCGATCCCCGCCACCTCCTCGAGCATCACGAGCCCGCGCGCGAACGCCTTGATCGGCGCGACGTCGCTGAGGCCGGTGCTCGACAGGGTCGTGAAGCTGAGGAAGAGCAGCTCCATCCAGGTGCGGTCCGCATCCGGGTCGACCGCGGCCGTGAAGCTGCCCGGCTCGATCGCCTGGCAGACCGTGTACGTGTACGCGAACGCCCAACCGACCAGCGTGAACGTCGCGCCGATCGCGAACAGCTCGTCGCGGGTGACCTCGTGGTCGGCGAGCATGTACAGGATCAGCCCGACGGCGGCGTAGAAGTAGAGCACGGCCTCCAGCGCCGACGAGTACGGGACGAGGTCGTCGCTGCGAGTGACGGCCTGGATCAGGAGCAGGACTGCCGCCGGCGCGGCGATGATGAGCGCGATCCACGGCAGTCCGGGCAGGGTGCGAACGGCCCGGACGACGAGCCCGAGCAGCAGGACGCCGAGCAGGCTGAACAGCGACCGCCCGACCTCGTGGCCCTGCATGAACGGATAGAGCAGGACCGCGGCGAGCTGGGCGGCGAACAGGACCGCCGACGGGTCGCGCTTGGCGAGGCGGAGCACACGACGAAGCTAGCTAGCGGACCGGTCGCAACCGCGCGGCGGCGCCGCGCGGTCGCCACCCCGGCGGCCGCCCTACGGCTGCCGGATCAGATCGTCGAGGTTCGGCTCCTCCTCGATGAAGCCGTAGTCCTTGGCGAGCTTCGCCGTCAGCTCGATCGTCGGGCGGTTCAGGTCCGCGCGCCACTGGGGCAGGGCCATCGCCTGGGCCGCCTCGGGCGGGATCTCCGTGTAGTCGAGCACCGCCTTGCGCACAGCCTCCGGATGCTGCTGCGTGTAGGTCAGCGACTTGTTCATTGCGCGAACGAAGCGGTCGATCACGTCGCCGTTCTTCGAGATGTACTCGTCGGTGGAGAAGTACGTGGCGATGGTCAGGTTCGGCGCCGTCTCCTCGAACGAGTGGAGGAGCGGGGTCGAGCCCTGCCCCTTGCCCTGGGTCACGAAGGGCTCGACCACGAAGGCCGCGTCGATGCGGCCTGCCTGGAGCGCGGCGTTCGCATCGGGGAAGGGCACCTCGATGTACTTGACCTTCGTGTAGTCGGCGCCGGCCTTCTTGAGGGCGGTGTTGATCGTCAGCGGCCCCACGTTCTGCAGCGTGTTGACCGAGACCGTCTTGCCCTCGAGGTCCTTCGGCGTCCGGATGTCGCTGCCCTTCTTGACGAGCACGGCGTCCCAGGCCTTGTCGGGGGACGCGGCGCCGAGCACGCCCTGGGAGATGATCTTCACCGGCAGCTTCTTGGACCCGGCGATGATCAGCGAGGTCGTGTTCGAGAAGCCGATCTGGTAGTCGCCGGCGACGGTGGAGGTGACGATCGCCGCGCCGCCCTCCGCGAACTGCGGCTTGATCGTGAGCTTCTCCTCCTTGAAGAACCCCCGCTCCATCCCCACGAAGAGGGGCGCGACGTCCGCGATCGGGATCACCCCGACCTTCAGCGTCACGGCCTCCCCCTCGGCGGTGCCGCCCGAGTCTCCGCCGCACCCGGCGAGCGCCGGGACACATGCGACGACTGCGATCAGAACAAGGGCGGTCGCCCATTTCAGAGGCTTCATGGGCTCCCTTTACCCAAAACACCAAAAAATATGATCTACGCCGGGACCGGCGGGCGGGGCGCGAGCGGGCGGGCGGGGCGGGACCGGCGGGGCGGGGCGCGAGCGGGCGGGCCGGGACCGGCGGGGCGGGGCGCGAGCGGGCCGGCGGGGCGCGAGCCCGTGGGCAGCGCCGCCCTACACCCGGAAGCGGTCCTGCACCTCGGGCGCGAACAGCTCCTCGGGCGCGAGCCGGCGCGCGCACACGCCCTGCTCGGCCGCCCGCTCCAGGAACCAATCGAGGGTCCGCCGGTTCGGCTCGATCCCGTAGGGCCACGGGTCCTCCCCGAAGATCTCGACCGCGCGCTCCGCGTTCGCCGGCGCCCACGGCACCGGAAAGCGCGGCGCGTTCGCGTCGGTCGCCCGCTCGAGGCTCCGCCGCTTGGCCTCCTCGAACGCCGTGAACAGGTTCATCGCGACCCAGGGCGCGGCCTCGTAGAGGTCCGCCCGCAGCGCGACCACGTGCATGATCGGGAACACACCGCTCGCGCGGAAGGAGGCCTCCTCGACCGCCCGGTAGTCCGGGAACAGCCGCACGATCCGCCCGCCGCCGAATTCCGCCGGTGGATGGGCCGCGATCACGGCGTCGAGCTCACCGGCAAGGAGCAGCTCGTTCAGCGTGCGATCCGGCTCCGGCGTGACCGACACGCCCGCCGGCAGATCCACCGACACCCCCTCGCGGCGCCCCGGCTCGTTCGTGCCCGCCTGGACCCACTGCACGTCCGCGACCCGCACGCCGAACTCGTGCTCGAGCACGCCGCGCGCGTAGACCGTGGCGGTCTGGGTCCACTCGGGGATCCCCACGCGCCCGCCCGCCAGCGCGGCCGGGTCGCCGACCGGCCCGTCGGCGCGGACGAAGATCGCCGAGTGCCGGAACGCGCGCGAGGTGAACACCGGGATCGCCACGAGCGACTCGTCGCCGGCGGCCCGGAGCGAGCTGTACTTCGCGAGCGACAGCTCCGACGCCTCCCACTCCCGGTGGCGCACGAAGCGGTGGAAGATCTCCTCGACCGGATGGTGGACGCACGTGAGCCGCACGCCCTCGACCGAGACGGCGCCGGAGGCGAGGTCGCGCACGTGGTCGTACTCGTTCACCGCCAGCGTGACCGGGATCAGGTGCGGACCGCCCATGCCAGAGGCCATACCCAGAATCCGCGCTCGCCCGGCACCGGCTTGCCATACCCAGAATCCGCGCTCGCCCGGCACCGGCTAGCATCGGCCGCGATCAGGCAGCCTTGCCCGTGACCGCGCCCGCCGCACAAGCACCGCCGCGCGTCGCACTCGGCGCGGCCGTCACGCTGCCGGCCGGGACCTACCGGCTCGGAGAGCCCGGCGAGGAGCGGCCGGTCACGCTCCGCCAGGTCCTGATCGGCCGCTGGCCGGTCACGAACGCGCACGCGCGGCGCTTCTTCGAGGCGACCGAAACGCCGCCGGCGCCCGACCTTGCCGCCAGGCTCGGGGCGGCGGCCCTCGCGGACCACCCCGTCACCGGCATGTCCTTCCATCAGGCCGAGGACTTCTGCCGCTGGGCGTCGGCCGAGCTTGGGCGCCCCGCACGGCTGCCGGCGGGCGACGAGTGGGAGGCGGCCGCGCGCGGGGACGACGGCCGCCCCTGGCCGTGGGGGCACACGTTCGACCCGGATCGCTGCGCGTGCGCCGAGTCGGGCTGGGGCTGGACCGTCCCGGTGACCGCTCACCCGGACGCCGCCGGTCCGTTCGGAACCGAGCAGCAGGCCGGCAACGTTTGGGAGTGGGTCGCGGACCGCACGCCGGACGGCTGGCGGATGGTGCGCGGCGGCTCGTGGCTCGACCACGAGTGGGGCGTGCGGGCCTCGCGCGCGCTGGCCGCGGACCCGGCCCGCGGCACCGAGACCACCGGCTTTCGAATCGTCATCGAGAACTCCGGGAGGGAGCCATGAGACCGCCCGATCGCGCGGAGCTGTTCGAAGCGCTGCGCGACGTCTACGACCCCTGCTGCGCCGACCGCGGCATCAGCATCGTCGACATGGGCATCGTCGAGGACGTGCGCGTCAACGGGGCGCACGTTCAGGTGGACCTCGTGCCCACCACCGGCTGGTGCCCGTTCGTCGCGAACATGTCGAGTGCGATCCCCGACCGCCTGCGCCGCCTGCCCGGCGTGGAGACGGTCGACGTGAGCGTCGTCTGGGAGCCGGTCTGGACGATGGAGCGGCTGTCCCCCTCCGCCCGCGACAAGCTCGTCATGCCGCTCGACGAGCTGGAGCCCTACCGCGAGCGCCGGCTCGCGCAAACCGAAGGAGCGTGAATCGAATGGCCACGGTCGAGACCGAGCAGGCCGAGACGCGGGAGCGGAAGGTCTCCGCGTTCGTGTTCGACTGCGTCTGCCACATCTTCAACTTCGACAAGGGCAACGCGATCGGCCCCCCGGGCGAGATGTTCGACGAGCACCTCTACGCGTTCCACAGCCTGCTCACGCGCGAGGACGAGCGAATCCTCTCGCGCGAGGAGTTCTTCCGCGAGTGGAGCGTCGACGAGATCTACGACATGGTCATCGAGGGCTCCGACACGGACATGATCGTCGCCCAGCCGCTGCCGCTGACAGACCTCTTCCACGACGGCCTCTCGCCCTGGGAGAAGTGCGCCGAGATGGCCCGCAAGCACCCGGACCGCGCCGTGTTCTGGGGCTCGGTGAACCCGCTCGAGGGGAAGAAGGCGCTCGACCTGATGGAGGTCCAGGTCAAGGAGTACGGCGCCAAGGCGTTCAAGTTCTACAACGTGCGCTACGACTACGGGCGTCCCTTCCCGTGGCGCATGGACGACCCGCGCGTGGCCTACCCGGCGTTCGAGAAGGCGCAGGAGCTGGGCGTGAACCTGATCGGCGTGCACAAGGGCGTGCCGCTCGGCCCGCAGCCGGTGGAGCACACGCGCACGTTCGACATGGACGGCGCCGCCGCGAACTTCCCCGACATCAACTTCGTCATCTTCCACGTCGGGCTGCCGTGGCTCGACGAGGTGCTGTGGCAGATCGTGCGCTACCCGAACCTGTACGCGTCGATCGCGGCGACGGTGAACTTCATCTCCCGCCAGCCGCGCGTGTTCGCGGAGACGCTCGGGAAGATGATGTGGTGGTGCGGCGAGGACAAGATCATCTACGGCGGCGAGGCGCCGATCTGGCACCCGCAGTGGGCGCTCGAGGAGTTCTGGAACTTCGAGCTGCCGCAGGACATCGTGGAGGAGCGCGGCCATCCGCAGCTGACCGAGCAGGCCAAGCGCAAGATCCTCGGCGAGAACCTCGCGCGGCTGCACGGCATCGACGTGGACGCCAAACGCAGCGAGCTCGGCGTGCCGGGATAGGGCGCGCGTGAACGACGAGCGCCTGGTCGAGCTGCTCTCGGCCTGCACGGAGGCCTTCGGCCCGTCCGGCTTCGAGGAGCCGGCGCGGCGGGTGGTGCAGGGCTACGCGGAGGGGCTGGCCGACGAGGTGGAGGTCGACGGAACCGGCAACCTGATCGCGCGGCTCGGCGGCGGCGACGGCGGCCCGGCGCCGGTGGTGCTCACCGCCCACATGGACGAGGTCGGCCTGATGGTCGCCCACGTGGACGACGAGGGCTTCCTTCGGCTCGCTCCGATCGGCGGCTGGGACGCGGTCGTCCTCCCGGCACAGCGGCTCAGCGTCGCCACGGACGACGGCGAGCCCGTGACGGGCGTCATCTCGACCGTGCCGCCCCACGTGACGAAGGGCGAGGCGCCCAAGGCCGAGCTCGACGAGCTGGCCCTGGACGTGGGCGCCGCCGACGCCGCCGCGGTGGCGAGCCTCGGGATCGACGTCGGCTCGCCGGCGGTACCGTCCGCCCGCCTCGAGCGACTGTCGGGCGACGCGGTGGCCGCCAAGGCGCTCGACAACCGCGCCGGATGCGTGGCCGTGCTCGAGACGCTGCGGGCGCTGCGGGACGACCCGCCCGCCGGCGGCGTCGTCGCGATCTTCACGACGAGCGAGGAGCGCGACCAGTCGGGCGCCGCAATGTCCGCGCGCGGGATCGACCCGGCGCTCGTGCTCGTCGTGGAGACGACGATCGCGGCCGACCTCCCCGGTGTGCCGCCGCAGCGCCGCGTGACCCGGATGGGCGGCGGCCCCGCCATCACGGTCATGGACCGCTACTGGACCGCGCCGCCGACCGTGGTTCGAGAGCTGCGGCGGATCGCCGCGGAGATCGACGTGCCCCTGCAGGCGAAGGCCCCGAACATCGGCGGCACCGACGCCTACGCCTGGCGCCGCGAGCGCCCGGACCTGCCCGCCGCGGTCGTCGCGACGCCGTGCCGCGGCATCCACAGCGCCTCGGGCGTGCTGCGGCTGGCCGACCTGCGGGCAACGGTGCGGCTGCTGGAGGCGGCGGTCCGGGCGGACGGTGGCCGCTGGCGACCGAGCCGCTAGACGTCCGCGGTCGGTCCTCGGGTGGCGCCGTTGGCGCTCGTGCGTGCCGACGGGATGGGAGGCCGCTCGGCTGGGGAAGGGGGTCTGGCTCGCTCGTGCCGGCGAGGTCCGGCCGCGGCGCTCGACCGGCGCATGCAGGCGAGCGTGGTGCGTCTGAGTCAACCCCTGGCTGACCGAAACGCGCCACACTCCGCCGCAGGCCCTGCACTCGGCCCGAGCGCAGTTCTCAGATCGCAGGGCGAGGGGATCGGCCGGCGCCGTGCTCAACGGCTGACCACGGATGTGGCGCGAAGCGCATCCGCGAGCAGTCCAGTCCCGCGCTCGATCGCGGGTTCGGCCAGGTAGGCGTGACCGAGCACCACTCCGGGCCGGCGCTCGCCGGTGTAGCTGTGCAGCGACAGTCCCTCGATGCCGACGCCGTGGCGGGCCGCGGCCGCGAGCAGGCTCGGCTCGTCCACGTCCCCCGGTAGCTCGACGAGCGCGTACAGGCCGCTCGCGCCGCTGTGTGGACGCCACGCCGGGAGCTCACGCGCGAGCGCGGCGAGCAGCGTCTCGCGGCGGCGGGCGTAGCGCAGGCGCATGCGCCGTAGGTGACGCTCGAGCTCGCCGCGGGAGATGAAGTCGGCAAGCGCGAGCTGACCGGTGATCTCCGAGCCCGCGTCCTCGATCGCCTTCGCGGAGA
>DASXAA010000148.1:0-22668 GCA_036407035.1 Thermoleophilaceae bacterium
CGCTGATCCTTCATGCCGGGCGGAGCGATCGGAATGCGGGCCATGACGAGTCTCCTTTGTTGGGGGAAGCCGAGGGTCCCGACCCGCGCCGAGTCTAGCACCGGGCTGGCCCTCGCCTCCACGCGACTGACGGCGGGCCTACTCGAGGAGCCGGAAGTCGCTAAGGAATAAGATCAATCCAACGCGCATCCGGCTGCGTGTAACGTTCTGCAAATCCAGCCCCCGCAACCACGAAGAACGAGGGGTTGGCGGCCGATCAGCCGCTGACGCCTTTCGTTCGCCCAGACTTCACCCAGGAGACGGTTCGCTGGCGTGGACGCCGCGCGGACGGCCGGTCCTACTACGTTGGGCTCGGGGTCATCTCCGACGGTGGCCGCCGCCTAATACCAGCCGAGATTGGCGACCGTCTTCGCGAAGAATGGCGCGATCTCCCGGAATCGCTCGAGTCCGGGGAAGTCGAATTCGAAGGCGGGTCTCGGCAGAATATTGGCTTGACACGCCGGTTCGTCCGCGCCGTAGATAGGGGCGGACACGAGAACCCGCGGTGGGAGGCCAGTGCTGAAGGAAGCAAGTGCACCCTCACCGGCTTAACGTGGCCAACCGGCGCGAATTCAACGACGTGATGCGGCCGGCTCAAGGCCATCATCGACGAGGTGGTACCGCCCAAGGACGGCGCGGCGGTGCAGGCGCGGCTGGCCGAGGGCACGCAGTTCGGCAATATCGTCCTCACGCCGTAGCGATGCGGCTTGGGCTCGTCGCGTGCGCGGTGCTGGTGCTGGGGGCGGGCGGGCCGGCCGCAGCCGACGACGAGGCGCTGTGGACGCTCCTGCGCGGGGGCGGCCAGGTGATCATGCTCCGCCATGCGGGCACGATCGGGACGTTCGGCGATCCCCCGGGGTTTCGGCTCGAGGACTGCTCGACCCAGCGCAACCTGACCGAGGCGGGCCGCGAGCAGGCGCGGAAGATCGGCGAGGTCTTCCGCGCACGGGAAGTTCCTATCGCGCACGTGCTTTCCAGTCCGGTGTGCCGCTGCCTCGATACCGCCCGCCTCGCGTTCGGCCGCGCCGAGCCCTGGTGGCCGCTTCTCGGCGGACCGCGCGCGCCCGACCAGATTGCCGCGCGCGTCCGCCAGATCCACGAGGTCCTCGGGACGGTGCCGGTCGGGGGTAACTTGATCCTCGTGACCCACTTCGTCACCGTTCAAGACGCCACCGGTGAACGGCCCCAGGAGGGCGAGCTGGTAGTCTTCACGCCGCGTGGCGACGGTCGATTCACCGCGGCCGGTTTGCTCGCTCCGGGAGGACTCCTATGCGATCCGCGCTTGCGCTCCTGCTGATGCTGCTCGTGCTCGGCCCAGGGGTCGCGCTCGCCCATCGCGGCTGGAGCGGCTACGACTCGAGCAAGGTGCTCACTCTCACGGGTACGATTCGCGCGGCGGGCTACGAGCACTCCCACGGGTTCGTCAAGCTCGAGACGCCGGGCAAGATGTGGCGCGTCGTCGTGCTGGCGCCGTTCTCGCGGGCGGA
Organism: Thermoleophilaceae bacterium; assembly: GCA_036407035.1. Lineage (GTDB taxonomy): Bacteria > Actinomycetota > Thermoleophilia > Solirubrobacterales > Thermoleophilaceae > JACVRW01. The sequence goes on from DASXAA010000148.1 coordinate 1,527, forward strand.
GAACCGCGGCCTGTTTGCCGCGGACCGCCTCGGTAGGCTGCGGCGCTCATCGGTTCAGCCGTGCCTCAGCGACCTGCCTTAGCCGGCCGCTCAAAGTGTTAACATCTTCCGGACGTACCCAACATCCTGATCTGGCATGAAGACTGCCCTCGATGAGAGAGGAGCGTTATTTGTAATGGGACCACGGCTCGTCGGGGTGATCAGTTTTGCGGTCGTTGCGTTGGGGCTTTTCCCAGCCAGCCACGCTTCTGACACGTGCGCCACGGAAGTGAGAGACGCACAGAGCGCGCTCGCGAGAGCCTTGAGAGGGAAACGGGACATAGAGCCGTCCCGGCTAGGCGAAGCGGAGGAACTTGTCCGTCATGCTGAGGCGGCGTGCCAAAAAGGCGACGTGATCATGGCGAGCCGGAAGGCACAGGACGCTCTCGGCGTCCTGAATCGCCCGCCTGAATCCTGGAAAGGCCCAGGAGCCAGCGTGCCGCCACCCACAAGAACACCGGGCGCCACGCGTCCGAGTGAACCAATGTTCATCGGCCCGACGGGCAAGACGCAGACTGGAGAGTTCGGCGCCTCAGCTTGGATTGCGCCCACCACTCCGGTCGGTAGCGAGGTGGCGCGCGGGCAGCAAGGCGGGTCTCCCGCGGTCGGATTCAGCTTCACCTGGGGTGGTCCGGCTCGTCGGTCCGAGTCAATCCAAGGCCCGTGATTGAAATCCGGCACAGAGGCCTCTCAATTTCGGCCTCGGTGAGTGGGCGTTACGGGAGCGGTGGCGCCTTGAGGACGCCCCGTGGCAGCTCCGACCCACACGCCGAGGACACGATCGCACGTTGCTCTCTTCGCCTCGTGGCGCGCGCGGCGCCCCCGCGGTTCAGACGTGATTGCGGAGCATGAGCTCCTTCGGATGCGGGTTCAGGTAGACCTGGTCGGCGAGGTACCGCACCCCGAGCCGCCGGACGTGGTGCTTCACGAGTGTGAGCGGGACGACGAGAGGCACGAGGCCGCGGCGATACTCGTCGATCACCTCGACGAGCTCGGCCCGCTCGTCGGTGCCGAGCTCCCGCTTGAAGTAGCCCGTCATGTGGGTGAGCACGTTGGCGTGCCGGCCGCGAGTGGCCCGGACGGCGTGACCCTCCATGAGCAGCGTCTGGTACTCGTCGAGCGTGTCGCGCGCGAACGCCCGTCCGGCGGCGGCGACGAGTCGGCCCAGGCGCGCGTAGTGCGCGGGGCTGTGCGCGAGGACCGCGAACTTGTGCGCGGTGTGGAAGGCCACGAGGTCGCGTGCGCGCGGCCGGGTCTTCAGGAAGCTGCGCCAGCGCGCGGAGACGAAGACGCGCTCGATGAAGTTCTCCCGGAGCGCCGGGTCGTTGAGCCGGCCCTCCTCCTCCACGGGCAGGGCGGGCAGCCCGGTGACGAGCGCCTCGGCGAACAGCCCACGGCCGTCGGCGGCGGGAACCCCGTTGTCGCGGTAGACGCGAACGCGGAGGAGCCCGCATGAGGGCGAGGCGCGCTTGAGCACGTAGCCGTCGAGTTGGAGCGCGGCCAGCTCGCGCACGCGGTCGCGTGAATACTGGTGCATGCGCACCGTGAGGTCCTCGCCGGTCTTCTCCTGCACGAGGCGCGGCGCGTCCGGCGCTCCCACGAGCCGCAGCGTCTCCCGGGGCACCCCGAGGCCGAGCTCGACCTCGGGACAGACGGGGACCCACTCGACGTGGCGGCCGAGCACGTCGGTCAGGAAGCGATCGTGCTTGTGGCCCCCGTCGAAGCGCACCTCCGCACCGAGCAGGCAGGCGGAGACCCCGAGCCGGATCCGACCGAGACCGCTAGACGTCGTCGTGGCCATGGGAAGGCTGGTGCCTTTCCGTCAGTCGAAGATATCGAAGATGCGATTCATGGAGGCCTCCTCGTGTCGCGAGGGCAGGCCGGTGACCCCTCGCGGCCTGGTTCAGCCACAAGAGGCCTGGATCCGGACCCGGGCGGGTCCGCCGGCGGCCGGGTCGCCGTTAGGCGACCGTATTGACGACCTACCGGACCACGGGGCGATCGACTCCCCCCTGTCGCGGTCAGGGTATGAGATGCGCGGGCGGTACGCAACGTTTCAGCCTCGGCGGCGGCGCGGATTCCTCGGAGCAGACGGCCGAACACCACGTGGTGCAGCGGCAGCACGGCGTACCAGTAGGCGAGGCCGAACAACCCGCGCGGCCGGAACCGGGCGGTCTGGACGAGGCGCACGCGGTCCGCCCGGCCGGCCAGCGGCTCGATCGTGAACTCGAGCAGCGCCTGGCCGGGAAGCCGCATCTCCGCACGGAGCGCCAAGCGCCGCCCGGGCTCCACGCCAGTCACCCGCCAGAAGTCGATAACGTCGCCGTACGCGACGCGCTCGGCACCACGCCGCCCGCGGCGGAGGCCCGGCCCGCCTACGAGGTGATCGAGCGACCCCCGGAGCCGCCAGAGCCAGTCGGCGCCGTACCAGCCGGTGTCCCCGCCGAGGCGCGCGACGGCCGCGAACGTGTCGGCGGCGCTCGCCGCGACCTCGGTCTGGCGCCGGTCGGTGAACACCGTGCCGCCCGCCCAGTCGGGATCGCCCGGGATCGGGCCGGCATCTGACCAGCCGGTTTCCACCTGCCCCCGCGCCGCCTGCGCCAGGGCCTCGTGAATCGCCTCGCGCACGCCGAGCAGGCGCTGGGGGATCAGCCGCGCCGCCTCGGCGTCACGGCAGACGACGGGGTTGCGCAGACCCTCGGCGAGCGGCCGGGCGATCCGGTGGCTCATCGGCGTGACGAGGTGGATCCACAGCGAGCTCAGGCGCGGCGTGAGCACCGGGACCGGGATGACGAGGCGCCGGCGGAGCCCGCGCTCCTCGGCCATGATCCGCATGAGCTCGAGGTAGCTGACCACGTCGGGCCCGCCGATGTCGAGGGTGCGGCCGACGGTGGCGGGCACGGCGAGGCACGCCACCAGGTACGCCAGGACGTTGGTGATCGCGATGGGCTGCGACGGCGTCATCACCCAGCGCGGCGTGATCATGACGGGCAGGCGCTCGACGAGGTAGCGGAGGATCCCAAACGAGGCCGAGCCGGCACCGATGATCATCGCCGCCCGCAGCACGGTGACGGGCACGGGCCCCGCGGCGAGCAGCCGCTCGACCTCGCGGCGCGAGGAAAGGTGCTCGCTCAGCCCCTGTCCTTGCTCGCCGAGGCCGCCGAGGTAGATGATGCGGCCGACGCCGGCACGCGCTGCTGCCGTCGCGAACGTCTCGGCGAGGCGCCGGTCGGCCTCCGCGTAGCTGTCGCCCGTGGCAACCATCGAGTGCACCAGGTAATAGGCGGCCGGGCAGCCGCGCAGCGCCGCCGTCGTCGCGTCCGCGTCGGCCAGGTCGGCCTCGACGATCTCGACGCGCGGGTCGCTCGCCCACGGGCGGGCGGCGAGCTTGGGCGCCGACCGCGCCAGGCAGCGCACGCGGTAGCCGGCCTCGAGCAGGCGCGGCACCAGCCGACCACCGACGTAGCCCGTGGCGCCGGTCACGAGCACGGGTGCCTCGCGCGTCGTCGCCGGCCCGCCGCCGCGCGGGCTCATGGCCCGGCCTCGCCGGAGCGCTCCACGCGGACAGCGGCTTCGGTGCGCCGCCGGAAGGGCAACGTGAACGGGGGATCGTAGAAGAGGATCACCGGGTCCGCGACCGGCCGCCACGGCGTCGCCGCGAGCACGGCGCGCAGCGCCGCCGTGCGCCGCGCCAGCTCCGCCTCCGTGCCACGGCCCGAGAAGCGCAGGACCGCCATCGTCTCCTCCGGGACCGGGATCAGATGGACCCGCGCATCGGTCGGCCGGGGCCCGGTCGCGGCCGTGTAGCGCGCCGGCAGGAAGAACCGCATGCGGACGCCGCCCGCGCCCGGCGCGGTCTCCACCGGCGCCGTCATCGCGATCGTCGCCGCCGGCGGCGCGGTGGCGACCGGCGCCGTCATCGCGATCTTCTCCGACCCGGCGTTTGCGCCGGCGATGTAGGTGAACAGGATCCGGAACGCGCTGGAGCGCGCCTCGGCGTCGTCCCCGGACACCTCGGTCTCGGCGGCCAGCCGCGGCGCGTAGCGACGGATCTCGACGCCGTCGCCCAGCGTGGCGACCACGTGGTGGCGCGGCTCCTCGTAGATCCGGAGGCCGAACACCCCGAGCGTGGCCTCCAGGACGAGCTGCGCGTAGTAGCGGACGTCGCGGAGCATGCTCAGCGAATCGCCCGGTCGCCGAAGCCGAAGGTGTCGGCGACGGGGTCGTCGAGGCTCGGCGGACGCGGCTCCGGCATACGCCCCGGTACCGGCGGCAGCGTGCGCAGGTACGCGAGGATCGCGCGCCGGTCCTCTTCCGACCAGTTCGAGGTCAGATCCCAGGGCATCGCCTGCCAGTGCAGGGGCCGCCCGTCGCGCCCCACGCCGCTCGACATCGCCCGTAAGAGTGCGGCGTCGTCGACGCCGGCGATGCCGTCCGGATGCGGGGTGAGGTTGCTCGACACCACGCGCCCGTACACCCGCCAGCGCGCGTCCATGCCGCCCGCGAGGGTCCGGCCGGTGAGGAAGCCCGCGAAGGCGTCCGCCGGCGTGTGACAGAGGCCGCACGGCGCCACCGTCGCCAGGTACTCGCCGCGCGCGGCGAGCGCTCGCGGCGCTCCCGAGAGCGACGGCGGGAGCCCGGGCGCGCCGAGAAAGAGCCAGCGCGCGGTCTGCGCGGGGCTCAGGAGCGCGAGGGGCGGCCAGGCGCCGAGCAGCCCCCAGGCGGCGAGCGCCCCGACGCCGGCGACCAGCGCGACTCGGCGTCGCCGCGGGACGGCACGCCGCCGTCCCAGGGCGTAGGCGATCGCGCCGAGGGAAGGGACGAGCGTGGCCCAGCCGAGTGCGCGGGCCAGGTGGCGCCGTCCGGGCGCGACGACGTCGCCGGGACCGGGCGCGCGTGCGGCATTGCCGCCCCAGAACGCGACCGAGGCCTCCGCACCCACGAGCGCGGCCAGCTTGCCGCCGACGCGCTCGACGACGGGGAAGACTTCCGGCCTCGGCACCGGGTTCGGTATGGGGGGCAGCGAGCGGAGATAGGCGGCGATCGCGCGCGCGTCGGAGTCGCGCAGACGCGAGAACCACGGCCACGGCATCGCCATGGGGTCGAGCCGGCGGCCGTCGGGGCGCACGCCACGCGTGACGGCGGCGACGATCGCCGCCTCGCTCCAGTCTCCGAGGCCGGTGGCGCGGTCCGGCGTCAGGTTGCGGCTGTACCAGACGCCCCACGGCCAGGCGCTCACGCGCATGCCTCCGGCGAGGAAGTGTCGTGTATCGTAGGCGCCGGTCTCCGCGCTGATGGGCGTGTGGCAGAGCGGGCATTGCATGGCGCGGACGAGATACCGGCCGCGCTCGCGCGGATCGGCAACCATCCCCGCCGTCGCGACGCGCGCGGGATCGGGCTCCTCCCAGATGGGCGGCCGCGCGAGCCTGCGCACGTGCCGTGCGACGGCGCGTGCCTCCGCGGCGCTCAGCGCGTCGGCGTAGGCGGGCATCGCGGTGCCGTCGAGCCCCGTGAGGATCCGTCGCGCGATGGCCTCCTCGTCGCTGCCCCCGCGAAACGCCCACGGTTCGTCGAGCCGTGTCGCCGGACGCCCGCCCCACGGCTCGGCCCCGGCGGTGCGCCACGGACTGCCGCGCCCGTCAGCCCCATGACAGGCGCCGCACCCGGCGCGCTCGAAGAGCGCGGCGCCGTCGCCGCGCGCTTGGGCGGGCAGGGGCAGCGGCGACGCATCGCGCGCCCCCGGTGGGGCCAGCGCCAGCACGTACCGGGCGACGGCGTCGATCGCGGGCGGCGCGAGGAGGTCGGCGAAGCCCGGCATGCTGGTGCCACGCAGGCCGCGCGAGGTGGTGGCGACGACGTCCGCGAGCGTCGGCAACGTCCCGGTCGGCGTCGAGCGGAACTTGTAGCGTCCCGTCGTGAAATCGCGCGGCCGGGGTTCCAGCAGCCCGGCGGCGGCGCCGTCGCCGCGCCCATCCGCGCCGTGACAGACCGCGCACCGCTCGCGGTAGATGCGGCCGCCGTCGTCCGCGGTCGACGGCGCGGCGGCGAGCAGGACGGCGAGAGGCCCGGCCATCCGCGCCAGCGTCCTCACAGCAGCTCGAGGACGGCGCCGACGACGTGCGCGACGGCGGCGTCGGTCGGCGGCTCCGTCGTCACCAGTCGCACGCGGCTGGCGCGATCGGCGATCACGACGGAGGATGCCGCACCGCCGTCGCCGAAGTGCGCGCGCATCCGGTCGTCCCAGTCGAGCCAGAGCGAGAAGTCCGCGGGGGTGTGCCGCCGCACGACCGTGCGGATGATCGTCCGGAAGGCGGAGGGCACGCCGCCCATCTGCGCGAACGCGAGGATCCGCACGGGCCGATCCTCGGCCGAGTCCGTGGCCCGGTAGGCGCCGTGCGCGATCAGGGCTTGCTCCAGGCGGCGGCCCCAGCCGATGTGCTCATCGACGCGGTCGCGGGTCCCGTACACGATCACCACGACGCGCCCACGCAGATCGCGCAGGTCGAGCCGGCGGCCTTCCTGATCGTGCAGGCTCAGCGACGGCAGGGTGAGGGGAGCGGCGCTCAGGTGAACGGCAACCGAGAGCAGGCCCGCTACGAGGAGGCCGACTGGGGACATTCCGGCTCGTGGGTTCCGGCGGCCGCGCGCGTTCGTGGGTTCCCGTGATCCTGCACGATGGCCTCCGCGACCATGCGTCCCGCGGTCGTGACGATCGGCACCCCGCCGCCCGGGTGCACGCTCGCCCCGACGTGGTAGAGGCCGGCGTAACGCCGCGACCGGATGCTCGGCCGGAACGGGCCCGACTGGAGCAGCGTCGCCGCGAGCCCGAACGCCGCGCCGTGGCTCAGGTTGTACCGGAGGCCGAACGATTCGGGCGTCAGGGTCGTCTCCGCGAGGATCCGACCGGACAGGTCGGGGAAGCCGCCGCGCGCGAGACGCGCCAGTACGCGCTCGCGGAACGCGGGCAGCTCGGCTGCCCAGTCCACCTCGCTGTCGAGCGTCGGCGTCGGCACGAGCACGTACAGGAGCTCCGTGCCCGCGGGCGCCCGCGACGGGTCCGTCGCCGTCGGTCGTGACACGTAGATGGAGGGGTCCCGCGGCAGCCGCCGATGCTCGAAGATGTCCGCGAGGTTGCCCCGGAAGTCACCCGCGAGAAGGAACTGGTGATGGGGCCCCGCGAGCGGGCCGCGGACGGCGAGCAGGAAGAGGACGCCGGAGGCGCCCCAGTCGCGCCGCCCGATGCGCTCGCTCCGGTGCAGCAGCGCGCGCTGCGTGTGACCCCAGTCGGCGTTGGACACGACCACGTCCGCCCGGACCCGCCGCCCCTCCGCGAGCGCGACCCCGGCGGCGCGCCGGCCCTCGGTGAGGATCTGGGCCACCGGCGTCTCGAGCTCGATCTCGGCTCCCACCTTCTCGGCGAGGTGGGCCATCGCCTGCGCGATGCGGTGGACGCCGCCCATCGGGTACCACACGCCGAGCGCCGCCTCCACGAACGGGATCATCACGTACGCGGCCGGCGCGGCGGCCGGGTGGGTGCCGAGGTATAGCGTCTGGAAGGTGAAGGCCTGGCGCAGCGCGTCGGAGCGGAAGTGCTCGGCCGCCACGGAGGCGACGCTCGCGAGCGGCCGCGCGCGGAGAAGCGCGCGCAGCACCGCCGGCCGGGCGAGGTCCGTCCGGCCCGCGAACGTCCGCTCGATGATGGGCAGGCGCGTGCGGCTCATGAGCCGCTCGGCCGCCGCCAGGAAGCCCAGGACGCGCGCGCCGCCGCCTGGCTCGATCGCCTCGACGTTCTGGACCAGGCGGGGGAGGTCGCCCGTGAGGTCGAGATGTCCCCCCTCGGCGAACACGACGCGGTAGTAGGGGTCCACTCGCGTGAGCTCCAGGTCGTCTTCGAGTCGCCGGTCCGCCGCGGCCCAGAGCTCGCGGAGGACCTCGGGCATCATGATCAGCGTCGGACCGCAGTCCCACGAGAACCCTCCCGCCTGCACGGTGCTCATGCGCCCGCCGGGCTCGGAGTTCTTGTCGAAGACCCGGACGCGCCACCCCTGCGCCGCGAGGCGCACGGCGGTGGAGAGGCCACCCAGTCCCGCGCCGACGATCACTGCCGAGGGAGCCATCGTTCTATCCCTTCTTCTCCGCGTAGACGCGCGCGCGCCACGTGACCGGGCGCCGGCGGATGGTGTTGAGGTACGAGTTCACCTGGATGGCGAGCATCAGCATCACGGCGAGCGGTGTGGCGAGGGTCGTCCACGCCGGAGCGCCGAAGCGCCGCCCGAGGGTCGCGCGGATCGCGAGCGCGATCGCGACCGATGCGGCCCAGGCCGACGCGGCGAGCCCGGGCCCGGCGGTGGCCAGCGTCCACGGGAGCGCCACGAAGGGGAGCACGAACACGGCGCCGTTGAGCGCGACCATCGCGCCGAGGGTGCCGGGCGAGCCGAGGGCCTCGTAGGCGTTGCGGCTGAACCCGCGCCAGACGGCGGCAAGGCCCGCGTACATGCGGCACGTCGCGATGTCGCTGCCATCGAGCACGCCGACCGATACCCCGACTGCCTTCATGCGCCGGGCCAGCATCAGGCCGTCGTGCAGCGTGGCGCGGATCGCCCGGTGGCCGTCCGCGGCGAGGTAGGTAGGGCGGGCCACCAGCATGAGCTGGCCGCAGCCCGCGACGAGGCTCGGTAGCGCCAGGCGGCGCACGAGCCAGAGCGGCAGCCAGGCCAGCAGCACCAGGTGGATCAGGGGCACGACCAGCGCTTCGCCCGCCGTGGGCGTGTGCTGGCGGGGGAAAGCAGAGACGAACGGCGCGTCCTGGGCGCGCGCGGCGGCCAGCGCGCGCGCCGCGGCATCAGGGGCCAGCTGCACGTCGCAGTCGACGAACAGGAGCCACTCATGGCGAGCGTGCTCGGCGCCGAGCTGCCAGCACGCCCAGGCCTTGCCGGCCCATCCGGCCGGAAGCGACCGGCCGCGGACCACCCGCAGGCGCGACAGCTCGGGCGCCAGGCGCGCCAGGATGGCCGGCGTGGCGTCGGTGGACTCGTCGTCCAGCACCACGACCTCGCCCGGCGCCGTCTGCGCGCAGGCCGCGCGTACCGTCCGCTCGATCACCTCCTCCTCATTCCGCACCGGGAGCAGGATCGACACGGGCGGCGTCGCCTGCGGGGCCGGCGCGCGGCGGAATACGGTGAGGTTCTTGGCGACGATCGCCGCGACTGCGAGCGTCAGGGCCAGGACCGCGAGCGCCAGCCCCGTCATCGCGCGAGCCTCCGGGGGTCCGAAACCACATCGCCGTGACGCCGCGGATCCGGGCGTCCCGTGAACCAGGCGCGTAGCGCGCGGACCCGGTCGTAGACCACGCTCATCGAGGTCCGGCCCTCGATCAGGGTGACGAACGGGGTGAAGTCCCGCGTGAGGATCGCCTCGCGGAGCGCATCGAGCTCGTGCTCCAGCGCCTGCTCGAGCGTGCGCGTGACCCTCTCTGGCGCGTCGCCTGGCGCGAAGACGCGCGCCGACCCGAGCTTGACGAGGATCTCCGGGCGGGGCTCGTCCATGAACTCGTAGGCCACCGCGACGGGAACGATCGGGACGCCCGGGACGTGGGCCACGAGGCGGCCTAGTCCGGGCTGAAAGCGCACCGGCCTGCGCCAGTGCGGGGTGATCTCGCCCTGCGGCGTGATCCAGAGAGCGGCGCCCTCCCCCAACCGCTCGGTCGAGTAGCGGAGGAACTCGCGGATGCCCGCGACCGAGCCGCGGTTGACCGAGTAGACACCGAGCCGCGACAGGATGCGGTAGCGCGCGAGCTGGGCCTCGTCCATGGGCGCGTAGCTCTCGGCGCCGATCACGCGTCGGGCCAGCGCGTAGCCGACCAGCACGTCCCACCACGAGGCGTGGTTCATGGCGAAGATCCGCGGCCCCTTCGAAGTGCCCAGCGCATCGGGCGTCGGCCACAGCCGGAGCCGGTGGAAGCGCCGGCGCAGGTCGCGCGCAACGTACCGGTCGAAGAACGCCAGCATGGCCGGCGAGCGGCGCGCCGGGATCACGAGCAGGCTCCGGCGCAGACCAGATCGGCCGCGCGCAGGCCCGAGCGGATCACGTTCGCCAGGCCCGGACCGGGGAAGACGCTGCCGCCGGCGCGCAGGAGGTTGGCGACCCCCGGCACCCGCTGCGAGGGGCGGAAGCCGGCGAAGAGCCCGGGACCGATTGCCCCCCCGTAGCACGACTCCCCGCCGCCGGCGACGCCGTGCGCGAGGACGCGCCCGGTCGGCCACGCGACGGCCCTGACCAGGCGTGTGCGAACGTCGTCGGCGAAGGCCTGGTCGGCGGGCGCACCGGGGCGACCGTGCACGAGCCCGTAGATGACGCTCGTGCCCGCAGGCGCGAGCGTGGGATCCGTCACGGTTGGCACCGCGCGATAGACCGGGTGCTCGTGCTCCGAGGCGAAGTGGAACGCGTGGTGGATCGCGCGTCGCGGTCCTCCTTCCACGACCCACCAGGCGACGCGCGCGGCGTAGGTCGGCGCGTCGCGAGGAGGGACGGCGTCGCCGGCGAGCCAGCGCGCGCTGGTGTGGATGTCCACGGCGGCGATGCACGCGTCCGCCGGGATACGGCGCCCGTCGGCGGTAATCGCCGCCGTGACGCGGTGGCCGGCCAGCTCGAGCCGCGCGACCGCGGTCCCGGTCTCGATCTCGGCTCCGTGCTTCGCCGCGAGGTCGCGCACCGCGCGCGCGAGGGTCGCGGTACCGCCGAGCGGGTACCAGATGCCCGTCGTGGCGAAGAGATGCGGGATCACGAGCGCCACCGCGGGCGCGCGGTCGGCGTCGAGCCCGAGGAAGCGCGCGCAATGGCCCAGGAACCGGCGCAGCTCGGGGGTGCGCACGTGCGCGTCGAGCAGGCCGGCGAGCGAGCGACGGCGGATGAAGGGCACGATGTCGTCCAGGCGCGCGTGCCCTCCCAGCACGAAGCGCAGGAGCCCGCCGAGCCCCCCCACATCGCCGCGCGCGTAGTAGTGCGCGCTCAGGCGCGCCGCACGCGCGCCGAGGACGAGCATGCGATCCCAGTCGTCGCGCGCGGCAGGTCCCAGCGCCCCCAGCGCGTGCGCCAGCGCGCCGGGATCGGCGTGCAGCGGAAGGATCGCCCCGCCCGCGAACGTCGCCACGAGCGCCGGGTCCAGACGCACGAGCGAGACGGCCTGCTCGATCGGCGAGCGGCTGGCCGCGAAGAGCCGCCGGAGCGGCTCGAGGTCGGCGAGGATCGTCGGCCCCAGGTCCACCCGCGCGCCCGCGGCGTCGATCGCCTGCGCCTTGCCACCCGGCGCCTCCGCGGCGTCGAGGACGTGGACCGGGTAACCGCGGGCGGCGAGCGCGGTCGCGGCGCTGAGGCCGGCGAAGCCGGCGCCGATGACCAGCACGCTCACCGGGCGCCCCCGGCCAGGCGCGCGAGCGCCCGGGCGACGGCGCCGAGCGCCGTCAGACGTCGGCGGCCGCGCGTGAAGGCGACGGCGACCGTCGCGCGGAAGAGATCGACGGTTGCGGGGTGGCCGGGCGCGAAGTGACGGCGCGGGGCGCGGAGCGGTGTCGTCGAGATGACCTTGGGCGCGACCATCTCCATGAGGCCGGCGAGCCCGCGGCTCGCGCCGTATCCGCTCGCGCCGCGTCCCGCGAGCGTCACCTCCGGGTGCGCGGCGGGGTGCAGCATCTCGTTGATCCACACCTGCCCGACATCGAGCCGCCGCGCGATCGCGTGCGCGCGCGGGGGCCGGCCGCTCCAGATCGAGGCCGAGAGCCTGAGGCGCCCGCCGTTGACCCAGGCCACCGCCTGGTCGGCGGAGGCGAGGGCCGCGAAGCCGAGGACAGGGCCGTGCACCTCCTCGTCCACGACGCGCATTCCGGGGCGAACGCCCGTGAGGAGCACGACGCCCTCGGGGGCGCCCACGACCAGCCGCGCCCCCCGGCGGCGCGCGTCGTCGACCAGGGCGGCGAGGCGATCGGACTCGTCGGTCCTGCGCGCGGTGGTCGGGCCGTCCGGCGCGAGCGCGCCGAGCGCCGCGACGAGCGCGTCGAGCAGGGCCGGAGCAATCGAGCGCTCGGCGAGCACGAGCTGGACGGAAAGACAGTTGCGGCCTGCGTTGGCGAGCTTGCCCCAGGCGAGGCCGCGCGCGGCGAGCCCGGGGTCGGCGTCGCCCAGCACCAGCGCGACGTGGCGGCCGGACAGCTCGAGCACCGCCGGGCGCCCGCGTGCGGCGTGAAGGCGGGCGAGCTCGTGCCCGGCCTCCGCCCTCCCGGTGAAGTGCAGCAGGTCCACGCCCGCGCGCACGATCGCGCGCGCGGCCTCCGCGTCACCCTCGACGACCTCGAGGGTCCGGCCCGGCAGCCCGGCGGCCGCCAGGCTCGCGGCGACGCGACGCGCGACGGCGCCGCCGGCCGGCGCCGGCTTCCAGCGCACGATGTTGCCGGCCAGCAGCGCCGCGGCCACCTGGGGCACCGCGAGGAAGAGCAGGGAGTTCGAGGGCGTGATCACGCCGACCACCCCCCGCGGCTCCCAGTGGAGCTCGTGGCGGGTGGCGCGGAAGTACCACTGCAGCCGCGCGCGTCGGAGCCGCCGAGGCCGGAGGGCGCGGGCGCCGTCGTGAGCCAGCCAGCGCAGCGTCTCGAGGGTCGGGACGATCTCGGCGCTCCACACCTCGTCCTCGCGCCGGCCATCGGCGGCGCGCAGCTCGGCCGCGAGCGCCTCGGCGTCCGCGGCCAGGCGCGTCGCGGCGCGCGCCAGCACGTCCGCCCGCGCCGCGAGGGACGTCGCCGCCCATCCCGGCTGGCCGCCGGCCTCGGTGGCGAGCGTGGCGGCGCGCGCGTCCAGGCTCATCGCCGGCTCGCGGCCGTTCCGGCGCCCAGCAGCGCCTCGATGCGCCGGCGCCGATACTCGAAAATCGTCGCCAGCTGCCGCCGGATCACGAGGACGTCGAGCAGGCCCCCGAGCGGGCCCAGCGGCGGCTCGTAGACGACGAGGTCCTCGATCGCGGTGCCCCCCTCCTCGCGACGGAAGCAATGACGGTGATCCCAGTACCGGTAGGGGCCGATGACCTGGACGTCGCGAAAGCCGTAGGGCGGGTCGTATTCCGCGATCAGCGACCGCCAGCGCGTCGTCCAGCCGAGGACGCGCACGTGGTAGTCGATCACGAGGCCCGCACGCATCGTGAGCGGGCCCGGCGTGCGCAGGCGCAGGCCCAGCCACGACGGCGTGATCAGGGCGAGGTTCTCCGGATGCTCGTAGAAGTCGAAGACGGTCTCGAGCGGGCGCGGAACCCACTGCCGGCGGTGCAGCGTCCGGACGGCTCTCGCGAAACTCACGCACGTCCTCTCGCTGGCGTCACGAGCGGCTTTCCATACTCGAGGCGGTCTCGCTCGGCGGGATCGAGGGCCCAGGGGATGTGGACGCGCGGCCCCGGCACCGAGGCCAGCTCGGGCACCCAGCGCCGCACGTACGTCCCGTCGGGATCGAAGCGCAGTGCCTGACGGACCGGGTTGAACGTGCGATTGGGCCGGGTGTCATTGCCCGTGCCGGCGACCCACTGCCAGTTGCCGGAGTTGTTGGCGATGTCGCCGTCGACGAGCAGGTCGAGGAAGTGCCGCGCGCCGAGGCGCCAGTCGAGGCCCAGGTCCTTCACGAGGAACGACGCGGTGAGCAGCCGCGCCCGATTGTGCATCCATCCCTGGGCCGCGAGCTGGCGCATGCCGGCGTCGATGATCGGATAGCCGGTGCGGCCGGCCTTCCACGCCGCGAGCAGCTCGGCATCGTCGCGCCAGCGTCGGCCGCGCGGGCGGTAGTCCCGGTGGGCGATGGCCGGGAAGGCAGCGGTGACCTGGTGATGGAAATCCCGCCAGCAGAGCTGCCTCAGGAATGCCTCGCCCGCTGCACTCGTGGGGCAGCGGGATCCCACCTCGAGGGGTGAAAGACAGCCGAAATGGAGATAGGGGCTCAGACGGGAGGTGCCCTCCGCGGCGGGCGTGTCGTGGTGTTCGGCAGACCGCGTGACATCTCTGCGACACCATGTCACGAGCCGGATGCGGGCCCGCGTCTCGCCGCCCGGCATCAGATCTGGTGACGTCGCGCCGCGGACGAGGTCCCGCCGCCTGGGCAGGACCCCGGCGGCGAGCCCGGACGGCAGGACGAGCCGGCGCGGCTTCGGCACGCGCGCGCGGAGCGGCACCGCGCGCCATCGGTTCCAGTACGGCGTGAAGATGCGGAAGTGGTCGCCGCCCGACGGGAGCAGGGCGCCCGGCGCGACCACCGTCACACCCGGGAAGGCCCGGTGCTCGATCCCGTGCGCGGCGCATCCCTCGGCGAGGCGACGCGCGCGGCGCTGGGCGAAGGCGCTCACGTCGGCGCTCGCGAAGACGGCGTGCGCGCCGGAGGCCCGGGCGACCGCGACGGCCTCGCGGGCCGGGTCGCCGCGCCGCACCACCAGCCGGCCGCCGAGCGCGCGAAGGGACTCGTCGAGGTCGCCCAGTGACTCGAGGAGGAACTGCACGCGGTTCGGCCGCGCACAGGCGCTCGCGAGGAGCGAGTCGTCCAGGACGAACAGCGGAACGACTCGCTCGCTGACGGCTGCGGCTTCGGCGAGGGCGGGATGGTCGTGCACGCGCAGGTCGCGCGTGAAGAGAACGACCGTGGTGCGACCGCCTCGATGCCCGCTCATGGAAGTAATCTCGTCGGATCCGGCGCCGGCGCCGTCCCGCCAGCAAGCACCGGCGGGACGGCCCGGACCCCGCGTTATTGCGGTAGGATCACGGCGTCGATCACGTGGATCACGCCGTTGGTGGCGAGGATATCGGTCTTGACGACGTTGGCGTTGTCGACCTTCACGCCGCCGCGAGTGTCGATCGTCACGCTCTCGCCCTGGACCGTCTTCACGCTCGACATCGTGACGACGTCGGCGGCCATGACTGTGCCGGGAACGACGTGGTAGGTGAGCACCTTCGTCAGCTTGGCCTGGTCGGCGAGGAGCGCCTCCAGGGTGCCCGGAGGCAGCTTGGCGAACGCCTCGTCCGTGGGTGCGAAGACCGTGAACGGCCCCGGGCCCTTGAGGGTCTCGACGAGACCGGCCGCAGCGAGAGCCTTGGACAGGGTGTTGAAACTGCCGGCCTGGACAGCGGTGGTCAGGATGTCCTTGGTCGGCCCCGCGGTCTGCGCCGGGCCAGCAGACCCGACGATCAGTGCGACGGCGCCGAGGGCGAGGGCAACGCGGCTGAAGGAAACGCGCATCGGCAGTCCTCCTTTGGGATATGTTGATCATATTCTACAGAGTGTGAGACGCAAGTCAAGCGCAGATGGATTCTGTCGACGTCAGCAGGGCTATTGATGTAGTACATATTATACATATGGCGAAAGCGTCGAGAGCTGGGGAGGGCGGGAAGCGGGTGGGGAACCGGGGCGCGCTCGACCGGCGCTACCTCGAGGCGCTGGTGCGTGGCGACGATGGCGCCGCGGGCGCCGTCGTCGAGGAGGCTCTCCGCCGCGGCCTGACGGTCGAGCAGATCTACCTGCACCTGCTGGCGCCGGCGCTGGTCGAGGTCGGAGCGCGATGGCGTGCGCGACGGCTCTCGGTGGCCGACGAGCACCTCGCGTCCGAGATCACGCTGCGGGAGATGGAGCGCCTTCGGGAGCGGCTGGCCCCGCCGCCCGGTGGTAGCCCGCGCGCAATGCTCGCGTGCGTGCAGGGCGAGGCACACGCGATAGGCCTGCGCATGTTCGGCGACTTCCTGACGATCGACGGCTGGACGATCGACTACCTGGGCGCGAACGTGCCGGCCGATGATCTCGCGGAGCTCGTCGCGCGGCGCCGCCCCGTGCTGGTCGCGCTGTCGGTGACCCAGACGGATCGTCTGCCGGCTCTCACGCTCGCCGCCTCGGCCGTGCGGAAGCTCGGCTCGTCCGCACCCGTGCTCGCCGGCGGCGCCGCGCTGCGGGGGCGCGCGGGCGCGGCGGCGACGCTCGGGGTGGAGGCGGTCGCACTCGACGCGCGCGTCGGCGTGCAGGAGGCCCGGCGGTTCGCCGTCGCGGCGCGGGAATCTCCCGGCGCCGTGGATGACTACTTCGAGCGCCTCGGGCGGCGGGTGCAGGAGCTGCGCTCGGCTCGGGGATGGACGCAGCAGGAACTGGCCGACGCGGCGGGGCTCGACCGCACCTACATCAGCGGCCTCGAGCACGGCAAGCAGAACCCCACGATTGGCGCGTTGCTCCGGCTCGCGACGGCTCTCGAGACGGGGCTCGATCGCCTGGTGGTGCCGGGGCCTGCGGCGCCGAGTCCCTGAGCCGCTCATAGACCATGACCGTTCTCTCACGCTCGAGATGCCAGCCGCTCCACGCTCGGGTGCCCGGATGCGTACCTCGGCCCTGGCTGCACCCAGACTTCACCCAGGAATTACCCAGGAAGTTGCTCCCAACGAGAGCCAAGAGGCCCGAAGGCGACGGCGTGAGAAGCGCTGAACCGCCCCGGCTTTCCCGGAGGCTCCACCGTTTGAGAGGATGGGGCCATGGGAACGTCGAACCGGTACTCCCCGGAAGTCCGGGAACGCGCAGTCCGGCTGGTATTGGAGCACCAAGGCGAGCATCCGTCACAGTGGGCGGCCATCGAGTCGATCGCCGCGAAGATCGGGTGCACGGCGGAGACGTTGCGGCACTGGGTTCGGCAGGCCGAGCGAGATGCACGGGTGCGCCCGGGGCTGACGACCGATGAGCGGCAGCGGCTGAAGGACCTCGAGCGCGAAAACCGAGAGCTGAAGCGCGCGAACGAGATCCTGAAGCTGGCGTCGGCGTTTTTCGCGAAGGCGGAGCTCGACCGCCGAGCCAAGTGATGGTCCGATGCATCGACGCCCACCGGATGGCGTTCGGGGTCGAGCCGATCTGCGCGGTCCTGCCGATCGCCCCATCGCTGTACTACGAACTCAAGGCCCGCGCGCGCGAGCCCCCGCGGCGGCCGGCGCGGGTCCGTCGGGACGAGCAGCTCAGCGAGCAGATTCGGCGCATCTGGTGTAGAGGTCGACGGTCACCTGAATGCTCGAGTGCCCCAGTTGGGGGCTGATGTATGCGATAGGCACGCCACGGCGGAGCAGGAGGCTCGCGTACGTGTGGCGCGCGTGATGGAGGGCGCGCGCCCAAGTGGACGCAGGGCGGCGCGGATCTACATCGCCCTGTTCAGACCAGCCCGTATGCTTTGAGGTGCCGGCCACCGCTCCCCACGAGCACTTTGACGACCGTGATCGTCGGAATCGCCAGGAACATTCCCGCCGGGCCGAAGAGCGTGGCGCCTCCGACGATGCCGATAACCACCACGAGCGGATGAAGCTTGACGGAACCACCGAGAACGATCGGCTCGTAGAGAACATTCTTGAGTAGCTCGGCGAGCGCGACGGCCGCGACGACCCAGATCGCGAACGTCTCGGCGGTCACAAGCGGGATCAGCGGATGGACATTCTCCGCGAGCAGCGCATAGGCGAGCCCACCCAGCAGCGCCCCCGCGAATCCCATGTAGGGGATGATGTTGCTGATGCCGGTGAAGATCCCGATCGCGATCGCCCACCTGACCGGGACACCGACGATGGTGATGAACACGATCACGGTCAGGCCAAGCGAGCAGCACTCGAGGAAGATGCCGCGCACGTAGTTCCCGAGCGCCTGGTCGACATCGGCCAGCACGGCGAGCGCGGGCTCGAAGAGCCGATTCGGGACGGCTCTGAGCAGACCGCGCTTGATGTCTCCCGTATCCCACAACAGGAACAGGAAGATCACCGGCGCGATCATCCACGTCGAGAGGATTTCACCGAGCCCGCTGGGTGTGCTCGTCGCTCCGGTTGTCGATGCGGGATTCGACGGCGGACCCGTGGACGTTGACTGCGCCGATTCGGCGCGCCCGGTCCGGGGCGCACGCATCTCGAGCACTCGCGCGTTCTCGCGCTCTTCGTCGAGCAGCCGATCCGAGCGCGCGGATGCCGCTTCGGTGCCCCGCTCGCCTGAGGCGACGAACTGAGCGCGCTCATCGGTTGTAAGGGCGAGCGCTTCACGCACACGATCCATCAACGGATCCAGCTCGCGGTGCGCCAGCTGGTAGACGCGATTGCCGCGCGTCCACGACGGATCCAGTCCCATCAGCCTCTGGTAGTGACGGTTCAGCGCGTACAGCGCGCGAACGCGCAGTTCGAGAGCCCCGGCTTCGGTGGGCATGACGGCGCGGACACTGTTCACGATGCCGAGCGCGACCGACGCGAACACGAGCAGCAGCAATGCCACGGCCAGGCCACGCGGGATCCAGTATCGTTCGAGGCGGGTGACCAAAGGGCGACAGATGTACGCCAGGAGAGCGCCCACGCACGCAGGCACGATCAGGCTCCTCAGCGCCCAGATCAGGTAGGCGGCCAGGACCACGGCCGCGGCGGTTACGAGAACCTTTAGCACGACGCCCGGAGTCGTGGCGCTGGGGGCGCGGATCACGGCGTGCGCTCCGGATGCTTTGTGGGTTCCCTGAGACCTTCAGCATCGATCAGCATCTGCAGTCGAATGGCCATGATCTCGGCGAGATGGATGAGGACCTTGTTCGCCACCACCGGGAAATTGAGGATCAACGTATCGAGGTCGGTCTTGCCGAGGGCCAGCAATGACACCGGACCACGCGCGCGGACCGAGAACCAGCGAGTGACGCCGGCCCCGATAGCCGCTGCCTCCTCGAAGGAGGCCGGCGGCTCGAGCACGGCAAGGGGAACCTCCTGGCCGTCAGCGCCCCGTCTCACGACCTCGACCACCCCTCGCCGCACGACGAACAGGGCGGCGGCGGGCTTGCCTTCCTCGCACACGTACTCACCATCCGCGTACTCGCGCTCGTGGATGATGCGAGCGACGCGCACGAGCTCGCGGTGGCCGAGGCCCTCGAACAGGCTGACCTGCCTCAGGAAGTCGACGAGGCTTCGGTGTCGTTGCGTCATGGCGCCTTCCGGCGGTTGGAACAGCGCCCCGGCCCGGAGCGCCGCGTCGTCGGCCGAGCTGGTGTTCGGCCGCCGGGGTAACAGGAGTTCCTTCAGCCCGGAAAACGTCAGCTTCGTTTTCAATGATGCCCCCCATCGCTGGTCGGCCGGGGCGAGCTGTCCGCGGTCGATTGACGGCCGTGCGTTCCGGGTCGGGGCTCGGCTCCCGGCGCCGACGTCCTTGCAGCCCAACTCTCAGGCGTGTGGCGCGGCGCTAGCGCGACGCGGCGTTCGTCCCGGGCCCGAATTCGGTCGAGCCACTGCGTGACAGCGTCGACGTCGCGCAGGGTGACCATCTGCTCGATCTCGGTGCCGAACAACAGATCCAGCGTCCAGCTGGCCAAGACGCGCAGTTTCTTCGTCAAACGCGGCAGCTTCATCACGTATACCGTTCGCCAGAGCCACCAGGCCACGAAGCCCGAGAATCTAAGTCCGAACACCCTGGCCACCCCCGTTCGGCGTCCGATGGTGGCCAGTTGCCCTTGCATGGAATGGGCGAATGGTGTGAGAGGCCGACCCAGAATGGTGGCCTCGATGTTCTTGGCCGCCGTGCGTCCCTCGCGCAGCGCGTGCTGGGCCGTCGGCGGATGCATGCTGCCAGTGGTGCCATCGGGCACCGCCGCTGAATCGCCCACCGCCCAGAGCCCCGGGACGTCCGGGACACCGAGGAATTCGTTGACCAGGAGTCGACCTTTCAGCTTCTGACACCGCAACGGTTCGATGACGGGACTGGGTTTCACGCCAGCGGTCCAGATCAGCGTCTCGGCGGGGATGGCGGCTCCATTGTCCAGCTCGACCACCGAGTCGTCGTAACGCGCGACGCGCGCTCCGATGATGACATCCACGCCTCGCTCGCACAACTTGCGCTCGGCATACCTGCCGAGCTCTTCGCCCAGCTCCGGCAGCAGCCACTGGCCGGGATGAACAACGACGACGCGGATCGATGTCTCGTTCAACCCGGGATAGTGCCGCACCGCGTCACGCACGAAGTCGTTCAAGGCGCCGATGGTCTCCACGCCTGCAAAGCCGCCACCCGCGGCGACGAAGGTCAAGAGCCGGCGCCGAGCCGCGTCATCGTCCCGGAGCGCGGCTTCTTCCAGGAGCGCGACGACGCGATTGCGAAGCAGCGCCGCGTCGGTGAGGCTCTTGATCGTCACGGCCCACTCCGCTACGCCGGGAATATCGAGAGGGTCGGTCTCGGACCCCACGGCGACGAGCAGGTGATCGAACTCGAGATCGCGCTCGAGTCGTTCCACGCCGCCGATGCAACGCACCGCGCGCACGTCCATGTCGATACGGTGCACCTCGGCTTGGACAAATCTCACGTGACGAAGAATGCGTCGTATCGGATTGACAATGTCGCCAGGGTAAAGCTCGCCCGCCGCCACTTCGTGCAGCATCGGAGTGAACAACACGAAATTCTCGCGGCTCACGAGCGTCACGTCGATATCCGGGCGGCGCGCGAGTCCCTTGTCGAGATAAATGGCCGCGCTGAGCCCTGCGAAGCCGCCGCCGGCTATGACGATCTTCACCTTCTTCGTCGTGCTCATGATCGTGGTGCTCCCGCTAAGTGGACAGACACCGCCGTGCCCGAGAGCCGGTCATTCCGCGTGATCGCGGAAGCGGCCATGACAGGAGGCCAGGAATGCGCTACGGCCGCCGCCCCCGCCTCATGCGCGCGGTCCGGTGAAGTCCGGGCTTGAGACAGACGCGGGCCAGGTTCTGGAAAGGAGTCTCGCCTGAAGCTGACGCCTGTCGGCAAGCGACCCAACGTTCGTTCCCGGTCCCGCTGACTCATGCCTCTTGTTCGAGGCAAGGATCGCACCAGGGCTTCTGCCCTCTCCCGGGACGTATTCGTGCAGCGTCGCACACGAACGTGTGAATCCACACGCAGACGTGCAGCGGTTCGGCACTCAGGTCGGGCGCGCCGAAGCCGCCGGGCTGGTAAGGCCCGGCGCCGTTTCATAGGGCACGAGGTGGCCCGGCGGCTTGGTGCCGAACAAGGCTGACTTGTGGGTCAGTTCTCTGACTGTCTGTTGAGAGATGACGATCGACGCTTTGATCAGCGGGGCCGAGGTAATGCGCCAGCGATCCGTTAT
>DASXAA010000149.1:0-10305 GCA_036407035.1 Thermoleophilaceae bacterium
GCCTCGTTCCACTCGACCTGCGAGCCGCCGTGCGCGAAGACGACCTTGGGCAACGCGTTCAGGATCCGGGCCATCGCGCTGTCCGAGGCCGACCAGGCCGGCGCCATCTCCTCGAAGGCGCCGCGCCCGAGCACGATCAACCCGATCTGCCCGAGCATCTCGAGGTTGGCGTGGTGGCGGTGGCCGCCATGGTCGACGCCGGGCCGCCCGTCTGTGAGCCAGTCGATCACGCCGTCGCGGCGGGCCACGAAACCGTCGAGCGACACCGACATGTGCAGGATCAGCCGCCGCCCGGCCTCCGCACTCATCCCCTGACCACCTGGTAGCGCAGGTGCATGGTGGCCGGCGCCTGCAACGCGCGAACCAATTCCAACTCGACGTGCTCAGCGGGAAGGTCGTCGAACAGCCGCCGGCCCTGGCCGAGCAGCACCGGCCGCAGCTGAATCTCGATCGCGTCGAGCACGCCCGCCTTGAGCGCCTGCTGGGCCGTATAGGCGCCATGCATGAAGACGTCGCGATCGCCGGCGGCCGCCTTGGCCCGCTCCACGCAGGCGACGATGCCGTCCGTGACGTAGTGCACGTTCTCGAACGGGTCGTCGGCCGGTGGCCTGTGGGTCGGAACGAAGATCGGCACGCCGTCGTGATGGTCGCCGCCCCAGTAACCGGCGAAGTCCCCGGTCCGCTTACCGGTGATCACCGCGCCGGTGGCCAGCCCCTCGTCGAACACGATCTGGCTGTTGGGGTCGCGAGGCCGAAACGCCTCCACACCGCTCGCCTCGCCGCCGCCCCCGAGCCAGTCCATCAGGCGCATGCCGTCGATGCCGGCCGGGTTCTCGGCGTCGTCGTGCGGCCCGGTGATGAACCCGTCCAGCGACATCGCCATCGACACGTACACCTCGGACACTTGGTCCTCCTTTCATCCGCAGGGTCCGGTTCAGTTGATGATGTCCGCGGCGGGGATGCCGCCCCGGTATCCATGCACCGGTAGACCGGTTACCCCGGCCGGACTCATCGGTCCGAACGGCTTGGAGCACTGCCATACCTGCTCGCACGTCCGGCGCTCCCGTAGGGTGGCGGGCGGCGAACCGGCGCGATGTCCGCAGAGGGCGCGCGGTACACCCGCCCCGCCAAGCGGCCAGTAGGCCAGAGAGGGGAACAAGCGATGGCGAAAGAACGCAAGGCGAATGCGGCCAGAAAGCCGCCGGTGCCGTCCGATAGCCACGCCGACATCGAGGATTTGATCCGGCGCGTGATGCCCGATCTGCATCCCATCGTCAAGCGGGTGGACGAATTGCTTCGCGAGACGATCCCCGGGCTTCAATACGCCGTCAAGTGGAAGAAGGCCTACTACGGGTTGCCGAAGCTCGGCTGGATAATCGAGATGGTCGCCTACGACGTCTCAGTGAATGTCGTCTTCTTCGGCGGCGCGGAATTCGACCCTCCGCCGCCGCTCGGAACCACCGACCGGTCCCGTTACGTCAAGCTCTACACGCTGGAGGAGGCGCAGGGACCGGAGATGCACAAGTGGGTCGAGCAAGCGGGGCGCGTGCCGGGCTGGAAGTGAGGTGGGACGTGCGACGATCTCCAGGTGGCCTTCGTCCCCGACGACTTCCAACCGCCGCTTGGACTTGCGGCGGACCACTTCCTGCTCGAGCCGCTCGGCCCTGAGCACAACGAGGACGACCACGAGGCGTGGTCGTCCTCGATCGAGCACATCCGGGGGACGTCGGGCTTCCGAGGCGGTCGCTGGCCGCGCCCAATGACTCTGGAAGAGAACCGCGCGGACCTCGAGCGGCACGCCCGCGACTTCGCGGCGCGTTCCGGCTTCACGTACACGGTCCTCGACCCATCGCACCGCGGCGTGATCGGCTGCGTCTACATCTATCCCGACAAGGATGGCGTTGATGACGCCGTCGTCACCTCGTGGGTGCGTGCCACCCACGCCGACTTCGATACCGCGCTTCGGGAGCTCGTTTCCCGCTGGCTCGTCGAGGCGTGGCCATTCGAGCGGATCTCATACGCCGGGCCTCGAAGTCCTCTCCGATGAACACCGTTCCGGACCGCTCATCCGCCATCCGGCTGGTCACGATGGCGGCATGGGATTCCGGCCACCGCCCACGCCCACAGGCGGCGCTGTCTGCGGTCCTCGACCGCAGACCGTGTCAGAGCGAGCCGCCCTGCAGGCGAGCGAACGAGCGAGGCACGAGCGAGCCAGGTCTGCGGGCGAGCGGCCGCGGACGGCGCCGCTAACAGCCCACGCCGGGCAACCGCCAAAGAGGAGCCCCTACTTGATCTGGTCGTACACCTTGAACATCGGCAGGTACATCGCGATCACGATGAACCCCACGATGCCGCCGACCACGATGATCATCACGGGCTCGAGGATCGAGGTCAGCGCCTTCACGGCGGCCGCCACCTGGTCCTCGTAGAAGTCCGCGACCTTGGTCATCATCGTCTCGAGGGCGCCCGTCTCCTCGCCCACGCCGATCATCTGCGTGACCATCACCGGGAAGGCCTCCGGGACCTTCGTCATCGGGGCGGTCAGCGAGCCGCCCTTCTTGACCGACTCCCGCACGTCCTCCATCGCCATCTCGACGACCTTGTTGCCGGACGTGCGGCCCGTGATGTCGATCGCCTCGAGCATCGGCACGCCGGCCGCGATCAGCCCCGAGAACGTGCGCGAGAACCGCGCCAGGGCGACCTTCTGGACGATGTCCCCGATCTTCATCGGGAACTTCAGCTTCAGGCGGTCCCACTGGATCCGGCCCCGCTTCGAGTTCTTCCACTTCCGGAACACGAAGACGATCGCCCAGACGACCGCGATCAGGATGTACCACTTGCCGGTGATCAGGTGTGACAGCCACACCGTGAACTTCGTGATCGCCGGCAGCTCGCCGCCGAAATCCTTGAAGATCTTCTCGAACACCGGCACGAGGAACGCGACCAGCGCCACCAGCACGATCAGCGCGAAGCTGCCGATCAGGATCGGGTAGATCATCGCCGCCTTGATCTGGCGGCGGAGCGCGGCGTCCTTCTCGAGCTGCTCGGCGACGCGCACCAGCGTCTGGTCCAGGATGCCGCCGGTCTCGCCGGCCTGCACCATCGCCACGTAGAGCTCGTTGAAGATCGCGGGGTGCTTGGCGAGCGCGTCCGAGAGGGCGAGGCCGGCCTCCACGTCCTTGCGGACGGCGACCCACGTCTCGCGCAGCTTGTCGTTCTCGGTCTGCTCCTCGATCACGTACAGCGCGCGCAGCAGCGACATGCCCGAGTTCACCATCGTCGAGAGCTGGCGCGTGCCGATCACGAGGTCGTCGGCCTTGACGCGCCGGAAGCGGGCGAGGATGTCGTTCGCGCTCGCCGGCGCCTGCTCCTCGATGTCGATGACGATCAGGCCCCTGCCGCGCAGCTGCGCGGCGACGCCGTGCTTGTCGTCCGCCTCCATCTCCCCCTTGGTCGGGGAGCCGGAGAGGTCGAGTGCCTTGAAGGCGTACGTGGCCATCGTCTACGCCACCCTCACGGTCCCCATGAGCCGGCGCAGCTCCTCGGGGGTCGAGGAGCGGGCCTCGGCCAGCTCGCGGGTGATCTTGTGCTCGCGCACGAGCTGGGAGAGCGCGGCGTCCATCGTCTGCATGCCGAACTGCCCGCCGGTCTGCAGCGCCGAGTAGATCTGGTGCGTCTTGCCCTCGCGGATCAGGTTGCGGACCGCGGGCGTCGGCACCAGCACCTCGCACGCGCAGACGCGGCCCTGCCCGTCCGCCTTGGGGAGAAGCTGCTGGGTGACGATGCCCTGGAGGGCCACCGACAGCTGCACGCGCACCTGCTGCTGCTGCTCGGGCGGGAACACGTCGACGACGCGGTCCACGGTCTGCGCGGTGTCCTGCGTGTGCAGGGTCGCGAAGACGAGGTGGCCGGTCTCGGCCGCCGTAAGGGCGGTCGAGATGGTCTCGAGGTCGCGCATCTCGCCGACGAGGATCACGTCGGGGTCCTGGCGCAGCGCGGCCTTGAGGCCGAGGGCGAAGCTCTTCGAGTCCGCTCCGAGCTCGCGCTGATTGACGATGCAGCGCTTGTGCCGGTGGAGGAACTCGATTGGGTCCTCGATGGAGAGGATGTGCTCGTGGCGCGTCTCGTTGATCAGGTCGAGCATGGCCGCGAGCGTGGTCGACTTGCCGGAGCCGGTCGGGCCGGTCACGAGGACGAAGCCACGCGGCTTCTTGGTGAAGTCCTCGAGCACCGACGGAAGACCGAGGCTCGGCAGCGAAGGCATCTCGTGCGGGATCAGCCGGAAGGCCGCGCTCATCGCCGCCCGCTGGAAGTACGCGTTCACGCGGAACCGCGCCTTCCCGGGGATCGAGTACGCCAGGTCGATCTGCCAGTCCGTCTCCAGCTTCTGGCGCTGGTCGTTGGACAGGATCGAGTAGATGACCTCGCGGGTCGTCTGCGGGGTCAGCTTCGGGTAGTCCAGCGCGTGCAGCTTCCCGTGCTGGCGGATCATGGGCGGTGCGCCTGCCGTGAGGTGGAGGTCGGAGGCTTTTCGCTCCATCACCTGCAGCAGGACTTCAGCGAAGTCGAACTCCATCGAGACTCCTTATCGGCCGGTCACGGGGATCACGTGACTCTTGCGACCTCACTTATGGACGTGATGCCGTTCTTCACCTTCTCGAAGCCGTCTCCGCGCAGCGGGCGCATGCCCTGCGAGACGGCCACCTTGCGGATCTCGTCGGCGGAGGCGCGCTCCACCGTGAGCTCCCTGATCTCGTCGCTGATGACCATCACCTCGTAGAGGCCGGTCCGGCCCTTGTAGCCCGAGCCGCCGCAGCGGTTGCATCCGACCGGCTCGTAGGCCTCGAGGTCGAAGGCGACGGCGAAGCCGGCCTTCTCGAGCGACGACGTCGAGAGCATGGTGCGCCGCTTGCAGTAGGTGCACAGCTGCCGCACGAGGCGCTGCGCGACGACGCTGCACACGGCCGACGCGGTCAGGAACGGCTCGATACCCATCTCGGTGAGCCGGGTGATCGCCGAGGGGGCGTCGTTCGTGTGGAGCGTCGAGAGGACGAGGTGGCCCGTGAGCGCCGACTCCACGGCGATCTTGGCCGTCTCCCCGTCCCGGATCTCGCCGACCATGATCACGTCCGGGTCGGCGCGCAGCATCGCGCGCAGCCCGCTGGCGAAGGTGAGGCCCGCCTTCAGGTTCACCTGCACCTGGACCACCCCGGGGAGCTGGTACTCGACCGGGTCCTCGACCGTGATGATCTTGCGCGACGGCTCGTTGATCTCGTTGAGCGCCGCGTACAAGGTGGTGGACTTGCCCGAGCCGGTCGGACCGGTGACGAGCACGGCGCCGTAGGAGCGCCTGAAGCCGTCCGTGAAGAGCTCCTCGCTCTGCTCGGACATGCCGAGCTGCTCGAGCCCGATCAGCGCCTGCTCCTTGTCCAGGATGCGCATGACGAGCCCCTCGCCGTGGGCGGAGGGCATCGTCACGACACGGATGTCGATGGCGTGGCCGTCGACCGTCAGGGACACGCGGCCGTCCTGCGGCACGCGCTTCTCGGCGATGTCGAGGTCGGCCATGATCTT
Organism: Thermoleophilaceae bacterium; assembly: GCA_036407035.1. GTDB lineage: Bacteria > Actinomycetota > Thermoleophilia > Solirubrobacterales > Thermoleophilaceae > JACVRW01. The sequence goes on from DASXAA010000149.1 coordinate 5,575, forward strand.
CACGCGCGAGACGACGCCGGCGAGCATCCGGCGGGGGATCGTGGTCGACTGCCGCAGCACGCCGTCCACGCGGAAGCGCACGCGCATGTCGCGGCCCTCCGGCTCGAAGTGGATGTCCGAGGCGCCCTCCTCGACCGCGCCCGCGATCAGCGAGTTGACGAGCTTGATCACCGGCGCGTCCTCCGCGGACTCGCGGATCTCGGTGACCTCGGCCAGCTCCTCGGCGTCGGCGTCCACAGCCGCGGCGACGGCGTCGTCCAGCTTGTTCATGCGGCTGATCAGGCCGTGGATGTCGTCCACCGACGACACGACCGGCCGCACCTCGTGGCCGGTCATCAGTTTCAGGTCGTCGAGCGCGAGCACGTTCGACGGGTCCGCCATCGCGACGAGCAGCGAGCCCTCGTCGCCGTAGCCGATCGGCACGGCGTTGAACCGGCGCGCCGCCTGCGCCGAGATCAGATTGAGCGCCTGGAGGTCGGCCTTGAAGATCGAGAGGTCGGCGTGGTAGAGGCCGAAGCGCTGGGCGAGCGCGCGCGCGAACTGGTCACCGGTGATCGCGCCCGACTCGAGGAGCAGCTGCTCCGGCGCCCTGCCGCTGGCCTTGCCCTCCTCCACGGCCGCCTCCACGCGGTCGCGCGGCAGGAACCCCAGCTCGACGATCACGTCGGTGATGAAGCGCGAGCCGGCCTTGCGCTGGGGCGGCGTGAGCCCGGCCGGCGCCTGCTCGGCCTCCGGGGGCAGCTCCGGTGCGGCGCCCTCCTGGCCCGCTGCCGAGGGGGGTACGGCGCGCAGCGGCGCCGGCCCGCCCTGCCCTTCGCTCATCGCGCGTCTGCGACTTCTTGGGCAAGCGTCTCGGGGTCGACGACACCCTCGAGGAGATGCGCCTTGCCGCGGCGGTCGACGATCACGATGGCGGGGGTCTGGCTGACCCCGAGGTTCTGGATCATCTCGCCGTAGCGGCGCACGTTCTGGACGCTGTCGGTGAGGACCAGCACCCTGCCCTTTGCCTTGCGCTCGAGCTTGTGGACCGACTCGGCCGTCACCTTGTCGTCGAGGCCGCCCTGCCCGAAGAAGAGCACGACCTTGCGGTGCTGGGAAACGGCCCGCATGAGGCGCTGCGGGTTGTCGGCGTTCTCGACCGACGTGGCGGACTGCCCGAGGCTGAACCCTGCCTCCCGCGCCTCGGCGATGCCGGCCGGCGGATCGATCGCGATCATGCCCACGCCGAGCACCTCGCTGCCGACGAAGCGCGCCTGGTCGCCGGCGGCGCTGAGCGGCCTGGAGCTGACGTTCGCCGGGGCCTCGATCGTCTGCGGCTCGTTCACCTCGCTGAGCTGGAAGTCGGCGTCGAGCTCGAGCCGGCCGCCGCCGCCAAGGGAGGCCGGCAGCTGCAGGTCCACGTCGAGGCTGACGCGGCGCAGGATGCGGTCCTTCGTGCCCACGTAGACGTCGAGGTCGGCCTTCTTCACGACCTTCGCGACGGTCTTCTCGAAGCCGGCCGGCAGCGGCACGTCGGCGCCGCTCTGGCTCGCGACCTTGGTCACGTCCTTCATCACGCGGCCGGCGTCGATCGAGGCGGAGACGTGCTGCGTCTCGACGCCCGCGACTGACTCCGTGCCCTCGTCCTTCACGTTCGTGAGCCAGCTCGCGGCGTCCACGCCGAGCAGCTGGGCCGGCGCGGCGGCGCCGCCCGGCTTCGCGAACGAAGCGATCTTCGCGCGCATGCCGGAGACCTCGTCCCAGACCGCGGCCGGCACCTTGTAGGCGACGTCCTTGTCGAGGATGTACGCGTCGTCGCCCGTGGAGACCGCGCCGACCGAGTACCGGCCGGCGGCGTCGGTCGCCTTCAGGCGCACGTCGAACTTGGGGACCTCGGTCTTGCCCTGGCTCTGGAACGAGCCGGAGAGCTGCGCGCTGGTGCGCTCGACCTTCGCCGCCGCGACGCCCTTGACGTCGAAGCTGAGGTCGAACTTCCCGCTGCGCATGCTGAGGTTCTTGAACCCGGCCTCCACGGCCTCGTTCGGGCTCAGGTTCGCCGCCTGCGGCTGGCCCGCCTTGGAGGACGGCCGCGGGGCCGGGGCCTGGGCGGCCGGGGCCGCGCTGTCGCTCGAGGTGTTCCGCGCGTTCTGTACCGCGAAGAGGGTGGCGCCTAGGAGAACGGCTCCGAGGAGGGCGAGCAGGAGGGGGCGGGATATCGCCATATGCCTGGCATATCGGCAGGCCCCCGTGGAGCCTTAACGCGCCGGCCCGTGTTCTAGACGGTCGCTCCCCTGGCGGCTCGGCGCATGGTCTCGACCGGCGCGTCGAGGCCGGTCCAGCGGCTGAGGCTGCGCGCTCCCTGGCGCACCAGCACCTCCAGGCCGTCGACGAGCCGCGCCCCCTCGCGGGTCGCCCAGCGGGCCAGCGCGGTCGGCTCGGGGCCGTACACGAGCTCGACCACAACGCCCGGCGCCGGCCGGTGGTCGAGGCCGAGCTGGGCGACCGCGTCCTCGCCCGGGCGGAGGCCGATCGAGGTGGCGTTGACGAGCACGTCTGCGGGCTCCGGCTCGCCCGCGTGGCGGACGCCGAGCTCGCGAGCGAGGTCGGCGGCGCGCTCGGGGGTGCGGTTCCACACGGCCACCTCCGCCCCGGCGTCGTTCAGCGCCCAGGCCGCGGCGCGCCCGGCGCCGCCCGCGCCGAGGATCAGGGCGCGCGTGTCGTGCATCGGGGCGTCGAGGGCATCGAGCAGCCCGCCGGCGTCGGTGTTGTCGGCCAGCACGCGGCCGTCCTCGAAGACCAGTGTGTTGGCGGCCCCGACCGCGCGCGCCGCGTCGCTCAGCTCGTCCGCGAGGTCGTGCGCGGCCAGCTTGTGGGGGATCGTCACGTTGGCGCCGGCGTAGCCGGATCCCGGCAGCGCCTTGACGGTCTCGACGAACCGCTCTGGCGGCACCGGCAGCTTCACGTAGCGCCAGTCGAGGCCGAGCTCCGCGAACGCGGCGTTCATCATCGCGGGCGAGCGGCTGTGCCCGACCGGGAAGCCGAGGACGCCCGCGAGCGTGCTCAACACTTGATGGGGGACTTGCCGCCGAGCTTGTCGCGTGCGCGGTTGTAGGCGTCGACGTCGCGCTGGAACTCGGCGTCGGTCGCCGAGAACGCGTGCTCGTTGCACGTGCCGGGCTTCAGCACGTAGAAGAGGTAGTCGGTCTTGGCCGGATGTGCGGCGGCGCGGATCGACGCGAGCCCGGGGTTGCCGATCGGCCCGGGCGGCAGCCCGTTGTGCACGCGCGTGTTGTACGGCGAGGGGTTCTGCAGCTCGGACACCCGCAGCGGCCGCTTCCAGTTCCCGGTCACGAACCGCACGGTGGCGTCGATGTCGAGGCGGATGTCCTGGTGGAGGCGGTTGTAGATGACCGACGCGACCAGCCGCCGCTCCTTCGGGACCGCAACCTCCCGCTCCACCAGCGACGCGATGATCAGCACGTCGTAGGGCGTGAGGTTCTTGCGGCGCGCGTAGCGCAGGTCCACGCCGTCGAACTTCTCCTTGAAGGTCTCGAGCTGCTTGTTCACGAGCCGCTTGACCGGCACGCCCTTCTTCAGCTCGTAGGTGGCCGGGAACAGGAAGCCCTCGAGGCTGGCGCCGCGCGGCGCCTTGAAGTGGCGCGGGTTCAGCACGCGCGAGCGGCGGGAGGCCCTCACGTAGTTGCCCGGGAGCTTGCCCCTGACGAGCGGCGCGATCTCGCGCCGGGAGAGGCCCTCCGGTATGCCGACCGATACGACGTTCGGCGGCAGGCCCCGCTCGAGCTCGTCGAGCACGTCCGTGTACCTCATGTCTCGCTGCAGGTCGTACGACCCGGGCTTGAGGTTGCCGCTGCGGCCCGCGATCCGGGTGCGCAGCTGGAAGAACGACGAGCTCGAGACCACGCCCTTCTCCTCGAGCAGGTCGCCGATCTCGCCGAGGCTGGCGCCCTGGGGGATCACCACGCGGACGTGGCCCTGGCCGTCGCCCTTGAAGGGCTGGAAGAGCGAGTTCGCGAACCAGGCGATACCGGCCACGACGGCCGCGAGGACCAGCAGCGCGACGATCCGCCCCGGGTGCCGGCGGCGCGGGGGCGCGGGCCGGCGGGGCCGGCCGCCGCCGTTCCGCGCCGGCGGCTCCTCGTATGCGGGCAGGTCGTCGGTCACCACGGGCGCCTCTACGGTAGGCGCTCGCCCGGCGCCGGCGCCGGCGCCGTCGCCGTCGGTCAGGAGCTGCGCCTCGGCCATCCAGTCCTGCTCGGCCGGTGGCGCCGCCGGCGGCGGCTTGCCGGCCCGGACCGCGCGGCGGGCCTCGCGCTCGCGGCGTGCGGCCTCGCGCTCCTCGGGTGATCGGCCACCCGGCACCGGCGGCGGACCGGGTGTCACTCCGCGGTCCCCGTGTTCGCTCGCGCCAGCCAGCTCTCGAGCAGGTGGGCGGCCGCGCGTGAGTCCGCGTCGCCCCCTCCCCCAGTTCGTTCGGCGAGCCTCGTCGTGAGGCGCTCGTCGTGTAGCTCCACCGGTACAGAGACTCTCCGCCCGAGCCGTTCGGCAAACGTGCGCGCGGCTCTCGCCTGCTCGCGCTCCTCGCCGGCCAGCGTCAGCGGCAGTCCCACGATCACGTGCTCCACACGGTTCTCATCGACGATCCGGGCGATCGCCGCGAGCCCCTTGCGGGTGTCGGGCCGCTCGACCGCCGGCAGCGGAGTCGCGAGTGTCCCAGAGGGATCGGACACGGCG
>DASXAA010000150.1:0-25953 GCA_036407035.1 Thermoleophilaceae bacterium
CGCAGGTCTACGCGGCCGGTGCGGCGCCCGCGGCCGAGTCCCCCGCGGGCGACTTCCCGCGGGCGAGCCCGCGGCGCACGATCGACAGCGCCGCTCCGGCCCACACGCCGACCATGCCGCCCAGCAGCGCCCAGCCGAACGGGCCGAGCTCCGGCTCGGCGTCACGCGCGCCGCGGCCGATCGCCGTCAGTCCGGTGCGCTCGGGGATCGACTGGCGAAACGCCTTCGCGTAGCCGGTCGCGAGGGCGGCCGCCTGATCGCGCTCCGGCGCCTCGACCGAAAACGCGAGGTCCATCCGCGAGGTCAGCTCGACCTGCGAGTGCTCGCGCAGCCAGCGCGTATCGAGCCCGCTCTCACCCGCCTCGTGCAGCGCGCGCCGGAGCACCGGCTCGCTGCGCGCCAGGGCGACCCCCTGCGGGCCGCCGACGTCCACCGGCAGCCGGATCACGTAGGCGTGCGCGTGGTAGCCGTGCTCGCCGGTCAGCGAGATCGCGCCGGCGACGAGCGCGCAGACGAGGCCGCAGGCGAGCGCGAAGCGAACGGACACAGGCCGAAGTGTGGACTACCGGCGCACGACTTGGTGACGATCGCGGTCTTTTGAGCGGCGGACGCCGGGCCGGGTGCCGGCGGCAGGGCCAGCCAACGGCACCCAGGGGATGCGATCGGACACCAAGGGTGCCTGGTCCGCGCGCTCGCGACGCGCGACCGTGAGCACATGAACGCAGCAGTCGCATTCCATATGGCCCGCCAGAGCCTGACCGGCAGGGGGGAACCTCCCCGGCGGTCGCGTCCGAAGCGACGGCGCCGGGCCCGCGCTCGCCGGCTCGCCCCGGTGGTGCGCGCCCGCCCGCGCGCTGCGCTCGCGGCCCTCGCCGTGCTGTTGACGGCCGGCCTGATCGTGGCCGCTACGGCCGTGCTATGACGGTCCGGTGTGCTCTGACGCTCGGCCCCGTCGCGCTCAGTTCAACGCCGCCGACAGGCGTCTGCGGTGCTCGCGCGCCAGCGGGTCGTCGGCTCCGAGCTCCGTGAAGATGCCCACCATCACGCGGCGGATCAGGTCGCGTTCGTCGGGGTCGGACGTCGCTCGCAGCGCCTGCTGAAGCGCCTCGAGCGCGGACGCGTGGTCGCCCGTGTCCCACGCGGTGAAGGCCTCGTCGAGCGTCCCGTTCGCCTCGGCGAGTCGCGCCCGCGCCGCGAGGCCGTCGGCGGCGAAGTCGCCGGTGATCTCCCCCAGCACGTCGAGCGCCTCGTCGGCGGCCCCGCGCTGGAGCAGCGTGCGCGCGAGCTCGCGGCGCGCGTCCGTGTGGCGCGGGTCGAGCTCGATCGCGCGGCGCAGGGACTCCTCGTCGCCCGCGTGCGCGAGCTCGTCAGCCTCGGACGGCACGAGGGCGTCGAAGAAGCGCTCGACCTCGGCGGGCGGCAGCGCGCCGGTGAACTCGCTCGCGATGCGGCCGTCGCGGAAGGCCTTGACCGCCGGGATGCCCTGGATCCGGAACTGCATGCTGAGCCGCTGGTTGCGGTCCGTGTCGACCTTCGCCAGCTCGACCTTCCCGACCCGCGACGCCGCGGCCTGCTCGAGCGCGGGCGTCAGCGCCTTGCACGGCCCGCACCATTCGGCCCAGAAGTCCACCACCACGGGCAGCTCTCGCGAGCGCTCCAGCACGCGCTCCGCGAAGTCGGCCTCATCGACGTCGAAGACGTTCACCGTGGGTTCAGCGCTCATCGGCCTACAGCCCTTCGAGCGGTCGGCCCTCGCCGCGGCACGCGACGAGGCCCAGAGCGCGCAGTGCAACACGATTCACGAGCGTGAGAGCCATGGCGTCGTAGGCTAGCGACGTGCCTCTGTCCCGCCTGGCCGCCCGCTACGAGCAGTTCATCGTCGACCTCGACGGCTGCGTGTGGATCGGCGACGAGGCGACGCCCGGCGTCGCGGACGCCGTCGGCGCCGTGCGCGAGGCCGGCAAGCGCATCGCGTTCGCGACCAACGACCCGCGCGCGGCGACAGAGGACTACGTCACGCGCCTCTGGGGCGTGGGCATCAAGGCCTCGCTCGCGGACGTCGTCACCGTCGGCGGCGCGCTGCAGCATCTGCTCGCCGACACGCGCCGCGGACGGACCGCGTTCGTGATCGGGACGCCCGCGCTGAAGCGCCACGTATCGGACGCCGGGCTGCGGGTGCTGAACGGCACCGACCTGGCGTCCCGCGCCGAGGTCGTGATCGTGGCCGGAACGGAGGACTTCGTCTACGACGACCTCCGCAACGCGACGCTCGCGCTCCGACGGGGCGCCGACTTCATCGCCACCGGACGCGACCCCACCTACCCCCAGCCGGACGGCTTCTGGCCCGGCACCGGGGCGATCGTGGTGGCCGTGGAGTACGCCAGCGGGATGACCGCCGAGGTCGTGGGCAAGCCGCAGCCGCAGCTGCTCCTCACCGCGCTCGACAGGATGGGCGGAGGCCGCACGCTGGTGGTCGGGGACCGCGTGGACACGGACCTCGGCGCGGCGGCCGCGGCGGAGCTCGACGCCGCGCTCGTTCTCACGGGCGAGGCCACGGCCGCGGACGCCGAGGCGGCCGACCCGAAACCGGTGGCGGTGGCGAGCACGCTCGCGGAGCTGCTGACCGGCTGAGGACGGAGTACCGGACCGGCGTCACGCGGCCGCCGCCCTCTCCACCCCGAGGAGCGCACACGCCGCCGGCGTGACCTGCAGTCCCGCCGCCTCGGCCGCCGCCAGGGACTCCGCCGGGCCCGTCCCGCGCGACTCGTGAAGGTACGCCGCGCACAGCGCCGCCACGAAGTCCGTGTCACGGTCGCCGTGCACGGCCACCGCGCCGCGGCGCTTCAGGTGACGGCGCAGGACGGGCAGGAGCTCGTCGAGCTGCTCGGCTCCGTCGACCGCCGACGCGACCGGGACGTGGTGCCACTCGAGCCCGGCGGCCTCGTAGTCGGCGAGGTTGTGCCGGGTGCGCATCACGGACAGGACCATCCAGACGCCCTGGGCCTTCAGGTACGCGATCTCCGCCGCCCGCCTGTCGGCCCGGTGGCTTCTCCCCCCTCCCCCGGGCCGCTCCAAGGCGCACAGCTTGCGCGGGCGCGCCCACCAGATCCGTCTAGGTTCCTGCACGGCTCCACCTCCGGTCGATGTTCTCGGGGGATGAAGTCGGGCGCGCGGGAGGTTCGCCCCCCGGGCCGCCACGCCCCGCCGACGCGGAGCCCGCGAAACCTCGCCGACGCGTAGCCGCCACGCCTCGCCGGAAGTGCTTTAGGCTTGGGGCGTCATGTGCCGCGTGTTCGGCTGCGTCTCCGCCGAGCCGGTCTCGATCCGGCACGAGCTGGTCGAGGCCGAGAACCCGATGATCCGCCAGTCGGAGAAGCACGATTCCGGCTGGGGCATGGCCGTGTACGCGCGTGGGGACGGCGCCGCGCCGCGCCTCGTCCGCTTCCCGGAGGCGGCCCACTCGGACGGCGAGTTCGTGGGCGCCACCGAGATCCACGGCCGCATCTTCAACGTGCATGTGAGGCGCGCCACGATGGGCGGGCTGTCGCTCGTCAACACGCACCCGTTCGTGCTCGGGAACTACTCGTTCGGCCACAACGGCACCGTGGTCGACTATCCGCGGCTGCTGGAGCAGGGTGTGGCGAAGCCGTTCGGGGAGACCGACTCCGAGCACCTGTTCAACCTCCTGATGCGCGACTACGACTGCGGCGACCCGATCGGCTCCCTGCGCCACACGATGCGCATGACGATCGAGCGCTCCCGCTTCTCCGGCCTCAACTTCCTGTTCTCTGACGGCGAGCGTCTCTACGCCTACCGGCTCGGGATCTTCGGCCTCCACTGGCTGCCGCGGCAGGGGCAGCTGCTGGTGGCCTCGGAGAAGATCACCGAGGAGCCGTGGCACACGGTGCAGCAGGACGTGCTCCTCGTCCTCGACCCGGACGACCTCGAGGAGCCCCACGCCGAGCGCCTCCTCGGGGACGACGTGGTCACGCGCGCCGACATCCGCAAGCTCGAGGAGGGCGCCCACCTCCAGGGGGCGGAGCGGGGCGCTTTCGCCGCCCAGCGCGCCGCCCGCACGGCCGCAGCAGCGGCCGGGTGAGTCGCAGCTTCGTGGTGCTGGTCAATCCCGCGTCGGCCGGGGGTCGCGCGCTGCAGGCGCTGCCGCGCGTGGAGGCGGAGCTGGAGCGGCTCGGCGCCCCCTACCGGACCGTCGAGACGAGCAGCATCGACCATGCGGCCACGACCGCCGAGGAGGCGACCGCCGCCGGCGAGACGGTCGCCGCGATGGGCGGCGATGGCCTCCTGCGCCCGCTCGCCGGGGTCCTGAGCGGCGGCGAGAGCGCCGTCGCGCTCATCCCCTGCGGTCGCGGCAACGACTTCGCGCGCGTACTGGGTGTGCCGAAGGACCCGGTCGAGGCGGCCCGCATCGCCGTTCAGGGCGAGGAGCGGCTGGTGGACGTGGCCAGCGTGGACGGCGTGCCGTTCGTCGGGATCGCCAGCTTTGGCTTCGACTCCGACGCAAACCGGATCGCCAACGAGGCGCGGCTCATCAAGGGCAAGCTCGTCTATCTGTACGCGGCGCTGCGCGCGCTGGTGGCCTGGAAGCCCGCCCGCTTCACGGTCGACGTGGACGGCACGCGGCACCGGTTCGCCGGCTACACCGTGGCGGTCGGCAACTCGAAGGCCTACGGCGGCGGCATGTTCCTCCTGCCGCAGGCCGAGCTCGACGACGGCCGGCTCGACGTGCTGCTGGTGCTCCACACGGGCAAGCTGCGCTTCCTGCAGTGCATGCCAAAGGTCTTCAAGGGCGCGCACGTCGACCTCCCCTACACGGTCTTCCTCAAGGGGAGCGAGGTGCGCGTGGACGCCGACCGCCCCTTCGACATCTACGCCGACGGCGATCCCATCGGCCGTACGCCGGCGACCATCACGGTCTCGGCGCGCGTGCTGAGGGTGATCGTCCCCGCCGCGAGCTGATGCTCCGGTTCGCGCGCATGCTGGCCCGCGCCGTGCGGGGAGCGAGCCGCCGCCTCGGCCGCGGTGGCGGCACGACCGCGCCCGGTCGCCTGCTCCTGCGCCTCTCGCCGAACGCGCTCGAGCGGATGTCCGAAGGCCTCGAGGACGGCGCCGTCCTGCTCTCGGCGACCAACGGGAAGACCACGACCGCCGCCATGATCGCCGCCGCCCTCGAGCGCGACGGCCGCACGATCGTCCACAACCGCGCCGGGTCGAACATGTCGTGGGGCGTTGCGACCGCGCTGCTCGACGCCGGCCGCGCCCCCGGGCAGCTCGGACTGTTCGAGGTCGACGAGGCCTGGCTGCCGAGCGTCGCCCACGCCGTCCGACCGCGCCTCTACCTGCTCTCGAACCTGTTCCGCGACCAGCTCGACCGCTACGGCGAGCTCGAGCTGCTCGCCGACCGCTGGGCCGAGCTCGTGGCAGACGAGGGCGGCCGCGCCGGCTTCGTCCTGAACGCCGACGACCCCCTCGTCGCCGACCTCGGCCGTGGCCGCCAGGGCGTCATCTACTTCGGCCTCGAGGACGACTCCCAGACGCTGCCCGCCCTGCAGCACGCGGCCGACTCGAAGCACTGCCGCAACTGCGGCACGCCCTACGTGTACGACGCGGTCTACATGGGCCACATGGGCCGCTACCACTGCCCGAACTGCGGGCGGGAGCGGCCGGCGCCGCAGGTGGCCGCGACGCGGGTGGAGCTCGACGGCATGTCCGGCTCGCGCATCGAGCTCGAGACCCCCGCCGGGCGGGCCTCGGTGCGCCTCCCCCTCCCCGGCGTCTACAACGCCTACAACGCGATCGCCGCGGCCGCGACCGCGCTCGAGCTGGGCGTCCCGCTCGACACGGTGTGCGCGGCGCTCGAGGGCTTCTCGGCAGCGTTCGGGCGCGTGGAGACGATCGCGATGGACGGCCGCGACGTGTCGATCCTGCTGGTCAAGAACCCGGCGGGGGCGAATGAAGTGCTCCGCACCCTTACCTTGGAAGATGAAGGACTCGACCTCTGGCTCGCGCTCAACGACCGCATCGCGGACGGCCGCGACGTCTCCTGGATCTGGGACGCCGACTTCGAGCTGCTCGCCGGTCGCGTGCGGCGCGCGACCTGCTCCGGCACGCGGGCCGAGGAGATGGCGCTGCGGCTGGAATACGCGGGCATCGACGCCGAGATCGCCGTCGACCGCGACCTCGGCCGCTCGCTCGACTCGGCTGTCGCGGGCGCCGGCTCCGAGCGCGTGTACGCCCTCCCCACGTACACGGCACTGCTCGACCTGCGCGACGAGCTCGCCCGCCGCGGACTGGCCCGGAGGTGGTCGGAGTGAGGGTCGGGCCGGCGGTCTGGCACGACCTCGAATGCGGCGGCTACACGGCCGACGTCGAGCTGTGGCGCGAGCTCGCCGCAGCTGCGGGTGGCCCCGTGCTCGACATCGGCTGTGGCACGGGCCGGGTCGCGCTGGACCTGGCCGACCGCGGGTACGACGTGACCGCGCTCGACTCCGATCCGGAGCTCGTCGGCGAGCTGGCCCGCCGCGCGCGCGAGGACGGCCTGCGCGTGCGGACGCTCACCGCCGACGCCCGCTCGTTCGCGATCGGCCGCGGTTTCGCGGTCGCGATCGCCCCGATGCAGGTGGCGCAGCTGCTCGGCGGGACGGCCGGCAGGGCCGCGATGCTGTCCCACGTGCGCGACCACCTGACCGATGGCGGCCTGTTCGCCGTGGCGCTGTCGAACCCGTTCGAGGCGGTCGCGGCCGAGGACGCCCTGCCGCCGGCGCCCGACGTGCGGGAGGACGGCGGCTGGGTGATCTCGAGCCGCCCGTTCGCCGTGCGGCCCGGCGCGGCGGGGGTCGAGGTGGACTTCCTGCGCCAGCTGGTCTCGCCCGCGGGCGAGCTGACGGAGGAGCTCTACACGGTCCTGCTGGACGCCGTGACGCCGGACGAGCTGGAGGCCGAGGGGCGCGCGGTCGGCCTCGTGCCCGCCGGGCGCCGCCAGGTGCCGGAGACGTATGAGTACGTCGGAAGCACCGTCGTGCTGCTGGAGCGGCCCTCATGAAGCTGCGGGTCTGCGCGCTCTACCCGGAGCTCATGAACATCTACGCCGACCGCGGCAACACGGCCGTCCTGCGCGCGCGCTGCGAGTGGCGCGGGCTCGGATTCGAGCTCGCGGCGTCGAGCGTCGGGGAGCCACTCAACCCCGACGAGCACGACCTCTTCTATATCGGCGGCGGCCAGGACCGCGACCAGGTGGCGGTCGCGCAGGACATGGTGCGGACCAAGCGCGAGGCTCTCCACGCGGCCGCGGCGCGTGGCGCGGTCGTGCTCGCCGTCTGCGGCGGGTATCAGCTGCTCGGCCACTCGTACGTGCTCGATGGCGACGAGCTGCCCGGGATCGGGATCGTCGACCTGCGCACGGTCCGCGAGCCGGGACCGCGGCTGATCGGGAACTGCGCGATCGAGGCCGACCTCGGGACCGGCCCGCGCGTGATCGCGGGGTTCGAGAACCACGGCGGGCGCACGTACCTCGGCGAGGGCGAGCGACCACTCGGGCGGGTGCTGAAGGGCCACGGCAACAACGACCGCGACGGGTTCGAGGGCGTCCACCGGCGCAACGTCATCGGCACGTACCTCCATGGGCCGCTCCTGCCGAAGAACGTATGGCTGGCCGACAGGCTGATCGAGCGGGCGCTCGACACCGAGCTGGAGCCGCTGCCGGACCGGTTCGAGGAGGCCGCGCACGCATCGGCGCGGCGGGCGGCGGGGCTGTAGGGCCGGCGGCGCCGAGCGACGCCGCGGCCGCGCGCGGCGGCGAGCCTTCGCGGGCGGCGGCCCCGCGGCCGGGGGCGCCCCACGCGTCCGCGCGCGGCGTCGGCGGCGAGCCCCTGCGGGCCGCGGCCGCGCGCGGCCAGCGGCTACCGCTTCACGTGCCCGACCACCCGCAGCACCTCCTCCACAGAGGTGATGCCGGCGCGTACCTTCGCGAGGCCGTCCTCGCGCAGGCTCGTCATGCCCTCCGAGCGGGCGGCCTCGCGGATGTCGTCGGCCGACGACTTGTCGAGGATCAGCTTGCCGACCGCCTCCGTGACCCGCATCAGCTCGTAGACCCCGATGCGGCCGCGGTAGCCGGTGCCGGAGCACCGCACGCACGAGCCCGGGGCCGCCGCCGTGAACCCGCGCGGCACCACGAACCCGTTGCCCGCCAGCGCCGCCTTCGTGAGCTTCACGGTCTGCTTGCACTCGCACAGCCGCCGCACCAGCCGCTGCGCGACAACGCACTCCACTCCCGAGCTGACGAGGAACGGCTCCATCCCCATCTCGATCAGGCGTGCGGCGGCCAGCGGCGCGTCGTTGGTGTGCAGCGTCGTCAGGACGAGGTGGCCGGTCAGCGCGGACTCGATCGCGATCTGGGCCGTCTCGCGGTCGCGCACCTCGCCGACCATGATCACGTCGGGGTCCGCGCGCACCATCGAGCGGAGACCGGCCGCGAAGGTCAGCCCGGTCTTGTTGTTCACCTGCACCTGCTTGATGCCCTCGAGCTCGTACTCGACCGGGTCCTCGATCGTGATCAGCGTCCGATCGGGGCTGTTGACGGTCATGAGCGCCGCGTAGAGCGTAGTCGTCTTCCCGGAGCCGGTCGGCCCGGTGACGAGCACCGCGCCCGTCTTCGACGAGATCGCCTGCTCGAACCGCTCCCGGTCGGCGGGCTCCATCCCGAGCCCGTCGAGATCCATCAGCACGTTGCTCTTGTCGAGGATCCGCATCACGACGGACTCGCCGCGCACGACCGGGAGGGTCGCCACGCGCAGGTCCACGTAGCGCCCGTCGACCGACAGCCCGATGCGTCCGTCCTGAGGCACCCGGCGCTCGGCGATGTCGAGCTCGGCCATGATCTTCACCCGCGACACCAGGCCGGGCACGAGGTTCCGCGGCACCGTGGTCGAGTCGAACACCACCCCGTCGACCCGGATCCGCACGCGCATGTCGCCGGCGCGCGGCTCGAAGTGCACGTCGGAGGCGCCGTGGCGCACGGCGTCCGCGATGATCGAGTGCACGAGCTTCACGACCGGCGCGTCCTCGGCGGACTCGCGCAGCTCGATCACCTCGGCCGCGCTCGTCTCGTCGGGCTCCTCCTCGAGCTCCTCCACCGCGTCCATCAGCCGCGACAGCTGGCCGATCAGCGCCTCGACGTCCTCCGGCGAGGCGACCGCGCGGCGCACGTCGTAGCCGGTGGCCATGCGGATGTCGTCGAGGGCGATGATGTTGGCCGGGTCGGCGGTCGCCACGAGCAGGCTTCGCTCGCCGAGGAACGCGATCGGGATCGTCTGGTAGCGGCGCGCCTTCGCGGCGTCGAGCAGGTTGGCCGCGCCCTTGTCGGCCTCGAACGCGTTGAGATCGACGTGGTCGAGGCCGTTGCGCTCCGCGAGCGCCCGCGCGAGCTGGTCGGAGTCGATCAGCCCGGCCTGAATCAGCGTCTGGCCCAGCAACGTCTCCGTCTCGCTCCCCCGCACGGCGGCCGCCTCGACCGTGTCGCGGTCGACGTAGCCGAGCTGCACGATCACGTCGCCGATGCGCCGCTTCACGCCGCTGCGGTACCGCGGCGGGGTGAGTCCGCGCAGGCGAAGCTCGTCGCGGGACGCCGCCGGGGCCAGGGATGCCTCGCTCATCCCACTTGGTATCGGCAGCCTCCGCTTGGAGTTGAAGGCCCGCGGATCAGACCGCCGCGGCGGCGTGCAGGGCCGCCGCGCGCGTGTGGTGGACCTTGAGCGTGTCGAGCATGTCGGTCACCTCGAACACGCGCCGGACCGGTCCCTCGGGGCATACGACCGCGAAGCCGTGGCCGCGTTTCGTGACCCTTCTGAGCGCGTTCAGGAGCAGCGCCAGCCCGGTCGAGTCCATGAACCCGACCTCGGAGAGGTCGACCACCACCGCCTGCTCGCCGTTCGTGACGACGTCGTTCAGCGCTGTGATCAGGCGCCCCGAGCTCGCGACGTCGATCTCGCCCTTGACGGCGAGAACGTCGACGCCCTCGGCGCACACGCGTTCTGCGGCCAGAAGACGCACGAGTCGGGGCGAGCGTATCCGATCGGGGCCGGCGGAGGAGAGCCCGGCCGCGCCGGAAACGATCAGCGGCCGGTCGAGCCGAAGCCGGCCGCTCCGCGGGCCGTCTCCTCGAGCTCGTCGAGCTCCAGTGGCTCGGGCGTCTCCACGCGCACCACCACGAGCTGCGCGATGCGGTCGCCCGGCGCGATCTCGAACGGCGCCTCGCGGTCGGTGTTCAGGAGCAGCACGCGCACCTCGCCGCGGTAGCCGGCGTCGATCAGCCCCGGCGCGTTCACCACGGAGATCCCGTGCCTCGCCGCGAGGCCGGACCGCGGCAGCACGAGCCCGGCGTGGCCCTCCGGGATCGCGACCGCGATGCCGGTCCCCACGCTGGCCCTCTCCCCCGGGGCGAGCACGGCGGCCTCGGCGGCGTGCAGGTCGTATCCGGCGTCGCCGTCGTGGGCACGTGACGGCGGCCGCGCCGCCTCGCTGAGGCGGCGGAAGCGGAGACTCACTCCGGCGGCCCGCCGTTCACGGCGAACCGCTCGAACCGCTGCGCGGCCGCGGCCGGCACGCGCGCGCGGATCATCACTCCGTTGGCCGTGTCCTCGCGCTCCAGCTCGCCCGCGAGGTCGTGGAGCTCGGACAGGCTGCCGCCCTCGTCGTAGGGCACGAGCAGCTCCATCTCGCGCAGGCTCGCCAGGAAGCGGGCCTCGATCGCCTCGCCGAGCCGGTCGAGCCCCTCCCCCGTCTCGCCGGAGACCTGGATCGCCTGCGGGAAGCGGAAACCGAGCTCCCTGCGCCGCTCGTCGTCGAGCAGGTCCACCTTGTTCAGCGCCAGGAGCCGGGGACGGCCACCGGCCCCGATCTCCTCGAGAACATCGTCGACGGCGTCCAGCATCGCGTGCAGCTCGCCCTCGTCGACCGAGGCGTCGGCCACGTGCACGATCAGGTCGGCCTCGAGCGCCTCCTCGAGCGTGGCGGCGAACGCGTCCACCAGCTGGTGCGGCAGCTTGCGGATGAAGCCGACCGTGTCGGTCAGGAGATATGTGCGGCCCGAGATCTCGAACGAGCGGGTGGTCGGGTCGAGCGTGTGGAAAAGGCGCTCCCTCACGCCGACGTCGGCGCCCGTCATCGCGTTCAGCAGCGTGGACTTGCCCGCGTTCGTGTAGCCGGCCAGCGCGACGGTCGGCAGCCCGGCCCGCTCGCGCTCGCGCCGCATCACCTGGCGCGTGCTCTTCGTGTGCTGGAGGCGGCGCTTGAGTGCGGAGATGCGGTCGCGGGCCAGGCGGCGGTCCGTTTCGATCTGGGACTCGCCCGGGCCCCTCGTGCCGATGCCGCCGTCCATGCGGCCGGCGCCGAGGCGCTCGAGGTGCGTCCACAGCCCGCGCATCCGTGCGAGGTTGTACTCGAGCTGGGCGAGCTCGACCTGGAGCTTGCCCTCGGCCGAGTGGGCGTGGTCGGCGAAGATGTCGAGGATGATCGCCGTGCGGTCGATCACCGGCATGTCGAGCGCCTTCTCGAGGTTGCGCTCCTGGCGCGGCTTCAGCTCGTCGTCGCAGGCGATCAGGTTCGCCCCGGAGCCGGCGATCGCCTGCTTCAGCTCATCCAGCTTGCCGCGGCCGAAGTAGCGGTCCGGGTCGGGCTCCGCCCGGCGCTGGGTCAGCTCGCCCGCCACCGCCACGCCGGCGGTGCGCAGAAGCTCCCTCAGCTCCGACAGGTCGGGCTCGTCCGGGCCCGCGCCGATGCAGAAGGCGCGCTGGCGCGCGCGCGGGTTGCGGATGCCCTCTCCGTACCGGGACTCGGCTCTGCGGCCGTCTCGTCCTCGATCCACGACCTCAAGTGTAGGCTGCGCAAATGCGTGCGTTCGTGACCGGCGCAACCGGGTTCATCGGCGGCCGGCTCGTGCGCAGGCTGCGCGAGCGGGGCGACGAGGTGGTCGCCCTCGTACGCTCGCCGGACAAGGCCCGCGACCTCGACGCCGAGCTGGTGGCGGGCGACCTCGGGGACCGCGAGGCGATCCGGAAGGCGCTCGAGGGCTGCGACGCGTGCTTCCACGTCGCGGCCGTCTACAAGGTCGGCATCCCGCGCTCCGAGCGCGAGCCGATGTTCGAGTCGAACGTCCGCGGCACCGAGCACGTGCTCGACGCCGCGGTGGACGCGGGAGTCAAGCGGATCGTCTACGTCTCGACCGTCAACGTGTTCGGCAACACGAAGGGCAAGGTCGTGGACGAGGGCTACCGGCGCGACACCGCCGAGGGCTT
Source organism: Thermoleophilaceae bacterium (assembly GCA_036407035.1). Classification (GTDB taxonomy): domain Bacteria; phylum Actinomycetota; class Thermoleophilia; order Solirubrobacterales; family Thermoleophilaceae; genus JACVRW01. The sequence continues at coordinate 12,309 of DASXAA010000150.1, forward strand.
CCTCTCCGCCTACGACGAGTCGAAGTTCCGCTCGCACGAGGTGGCGCTCGACCGGATCGCGAAGGGCGCCCCCATCGTGATCGTCCAGCCCGGCGGCGTGTACGGACCGGGCGACCACTCCGAGGTCGGCAACATGATCGACCAGACGAGCCGCGGCAAGCTGCGCATGAAGGCGTTCCCCGAGCTCGGGCTGAACCTCGTGTACGTGGACGACGTGGCCGACGGCATCCTGCTTGCCCACGACAGGGGCGAGATCGGCGAGTCGTACGTGCTCGGCGGCGAGCTGGCGACGATGGGCGACCTGATCGACAGGGTCGCCGCGATGTCGAACCAGAAGCCGCCGCGGCTGACGCTGCCGCCGGCGGTGGCGAAGCTGTCGGCGCCGCTCGGGCCCGTGGTCGGGCCGGCGCTCGGCTTCCCGCCCAACCTGAGCGAGGCCATCAAGGCCGCCCACAACGTGACCTACTGGGCGAACGACGAGAAGGCCAGGCGCGCGCTCGGCTACACCCCGCGGGACCTCGACACGGGTCTGCGCGAGACCCTCGCGTCTCAGGGCTAGCCGCCCCGGGGCCCCCGCAAGCCCCGGGGCGTTCCCCCCAGTCGTCTACTCCAGCGCCAGCCCGATCGTGTCGGGCGGCAGCCCGGAGCTGTCGACGCTGTCGTTGCCGCCCCCGCCGCGGATGGCGAGCGTGTCGAGCGGCTCGGCGTGCGTGATGCCGATCGCCGCCGCCAGCCCCGCAACGTCGACGGCGCGGCCCACGCCGGTGACGGCGATCGAGTCCCTGCGCGGCGTTCCGGTCACGACGACCCGGTCGGCCGCACCGTCCGGGTCGGCCGTCCCGAACGACGGCGCCAGGTTCACGCCGACCAGGTCCACGCCGGTGCGCCGGAGGTCGTCGACCGTGATCGTGTCCGCGCCGCGGAGCGCCATCGTGTCGAGCTCCTCCACGTCGCCGAGGTCCATGGCCACAGAGTCGACGTCGCGCGTGAAGCGCACCCTGCGCCCGGCGGCGGAGATGTCGAACCGCTCGGCGAGGTCGTTGCCGCTGAAGAACATCGAGTCCTGGCCGGCGCCGCCCTCCACGACGTCGCTGCCGTCGCCCGGCTGCCAGGTGAAGCGGTCGGCCGCGCCGCCCATGTAGGCGACGTCGTCGCCCTTGCTGCCTGAGACGTCGTCGAACCCGTCAGCGCCGATCAGCACGTCGTCGCCGGGGCCGCCGATGACGCTGTCCGCGCCGTCGCCCCCGACGAGCGTCTGGGCCATGACGGCGGTCGTGCCGCCGACGAGGTCGTCGCCGCCGCGCCCGTCGACTCGGAGCCGGTCGCTCCGCTCGGCGTGCTCCACCTGCACGAACACCGGCGTGCCGAGCACGAACACGTCGGTCTGGCTCCCGAGCAGGAGGATCTGCTCCTGGTCGTCCGTGCCCTCGATGCTCACGCGGTCGACCGAGCCGTCGCCCGTCTCGCCGCCCGCTGCCGCCAGATCGGGGTGCACCTCCTCCAGGTCACCGGCGCCGGTGAGGTCCTCCACGTCCAGCCTGTCCGCGCCGCCCTTGGCTGCGAGGTCGAGCCGCTCCACGCCCTCGAGGCGCACCCGGAGGTGGCCAGGGTCGCGGTCGAGCAGCAACCGGCCGTTCCTCACCGACAGCGAGAACCGGTCGGCGGCGTCGGTGCCCTCGACCGTCAGCGCGTCGAAGCCGTCGCCGCCGACGACTCGGATGCGGTCGAAGCGCCCCCTGTAGGCCGACAGCGTCGCGGGGCGAAGGGCCAGGGCGTCGTCCGCCGGGCCGCCCTCGACGACCAGCGTGCGGTCCACGAGCTGCGCGGCCTCGGCCTTGCCGGACACCGCGACGGCCGCGCAGAACGCGAGCAGGCACGCCACCGCGTATCTCTTCGTGATGTTTCGCATGGAAGGGCAAACGGCCTGAGGCCGCGCCCTATTCCCGATCCGGCGCGAGCTGCTTCGCCAGCCGCCCGCGACCGCGGGCCAGCCGGCTCATCACCGTCCCCACCGGCACCCGCAGGGACTTCGCCGCCTCGCGGTAGCTCATGCCCGCCACGTCGACCGCGGCCACCACGTCCCGCTGCTCCGCCGGCAGCGCCGCCACCAGCGCGTACAGCTCGCGCGTCCGCGCCGTGGCCTCGGGATCGTCCTCGCCGCCGCCGTCCGACGCCCACTCCTCCTCCGGCGGCGCATCGGTCCACTCGACCCGCCGGGACTGGCGGTGGTGGTCGTAGAAGAGGTTGCGCACGGTCCGCGCGAGGTAGGAGAACTCGCTCCCACGGCGCACCCAGCGCGGCCGCGCGAGCACGCGGACGTACGCGTCCTGAACGAGGTCCTCGGCCAGCTCAGGCGAGCCGCAGAGCGACAGCGCGAGACGGTAGAGGCGGTCGATGTCGTCGACCGCCCGCTCGGGGACGATCGGCCCGCCGTGCCCGGCGACCGGCCACGGCGACTGTGCGAAGGCGACCGCCGGACCGGCGGCCGCCGGGATGAGTCCGATGCATGTCACGAGCCTTCCCCCGACTGAACGACGAAAGGCCGCCCTGCTTTTGCCGTCAGCCCGGAACGAGGGTCCGCGCGAGGCGCGAGCGGCCGCGCGAGAGCCTGCTCATCACCGTCCCGATCGGCACCCCGAGCGCCCGCGCGGCCTCCTGATAGCGCATGCCGGCGACGTCGACGGCTGCGACCACATCGCGCTGTTCCGGCGGCAGCCCCGCCACGAGCCCGTAGAGCTCATTGGCGCGGGCCGCCGCCTCCGGGTCGCCCTCCTCGCGGTCGTCCACCGGCTCCTCGCCGTCCACCACGAGCTCGGTCCACTCGATCCGCTTGGAGCGGCGATAGTGGTCGTAGAGCAGGTTGCGGAGGATGCGGGCCAGATAGGGGAAATCGTCGGGACCGCGCAGCCGCCGCGGGCGGGTGAGCAGGCGCACGTAGGTCTCCTGGACGAGCTCCTCCGCAAGGTGCGGCGAGCCGCACAGGGAGAGCGCGAGCCCGTAGAGGCGGTCGATCTGGTCCGTGGCGCGCTCCGGCTCGATGGCGCGCGGCGGCGCCTCCTGGAGGGCCATGGCGCTCACGCGACCCTCCGGAGCGCGGGCGCGCCTGCGGTGAGCACCTCGGCCGGCCTGCCGTCGGGCCGGGCGACGAGAGCGCCGTCGGCCGAGACGCCCATCGCGCGCGCGCTGATCGCGTCAAGCCTCCGCACGGTGACCGGCGCCCGCGCCGACACCGAGGTGGCCGCCGCCCAGCGCGGGCCGGCGAACAGCGTCAGCCCGGGGCCGAGGAGGTCGAGCGTGGACACGCGCCCGCCGCCCGACGCCAGCCACACGTGCGGGATGCGCCCGCCGATGTCAACGGCAAGCGTGTCCTCGATCGGCCTCGCCGACGCGTTCGGGTCGGCCGACCACTCCGCGTTGTGCTCCGCCACCGGTCGCCGCTCGGCCTCGTAGGAGTCGAGCAGGCCCGCGTCCGCCCAGCCGCGCAGCACCCAGGAGAGCTTCCAGCCGAGGTCGTGACCGTCGTGGATGGCGGTGTTCATCCCCGTGCCGCCTCGCGGCGTGACCCGGTGGGCCGCGTCCCCGACGAGGAACGCCGAGTCGCGCCGGTAGCTCTCGGCGACCTGAGCCGCGAACGTGAAGCCGCCGATTCGCTCGATCCGCGGCCGCAGGTCCCAGACGCCGGCGCCGATCCGGATGCGCCGCGTGAGGACGTCCTCGGTGAAGTCGGCGATCCGGTCGCGCTCGCGGTCCAGCAGGTGCCCGTAGAGCCACCGGTCGCCGCGGCCGGCGGGGAGGAACAGGCCGGGCGCGTCCGGGTGGGTGATGTTGTAGATCCCGTGGAGCCGGTCGCCGAGCAGCTGTGTGAGCGGCGCGCTGAAGAGGGCCGTGATCGCGTCCTCCAGGTCCGAGGGGCCCGACATGCGGATCCCGAGCGCCTTCCTCACGCCGCTGTGCGCGCCGTCGGCCGCGATCAGGTAGCGGGCGCGGACGACGCGGCGCTCGCCCTTAGCGACCCTGCGCAGCACCGCACGCACGCCGTCCGGGCCGCTCGCCGCGTCCACGATCTCGGCGCCGAACTCCACCTGCGCGGTGCCCAGCGCGCGGAGGTGGCTGAGCAGCACGGGCTCAAGCCAGTCCTGCGGCACGCAGGCCGGCGCGGCCGGGCTGACCATCGCGCTCTGCGCCGGGCTGGGGAACCCGCCCGTGCGCGCCTGCCCCTCCGCAGCGCGCGAGAGCGTCTCGCAGTCCCACACCTGCCAGTCGGCGTCCACGCCGCCGGCGAGGACCTCCTCCTCGAGCCCCCACGAGCGCAGCAGCTCCATCGTGCGTGTGCTGACGGACGTCGCACGCGGCAGCGAGGAGAGGTCGGGGCGGCGCTCCACGAGCATGCAGCGCACGCCGTAGCGCGCCAGCGTCACGGCCGCCGTCAGGCCGGCCGGGCCGGCGCCGACGATCAGCACCGGTATGTCGCCCTCGTGGTCCATGGGGGCATCGTGCCCGCGCCGACGCCCGGCGGCATGAGCAAACGGCTACTCAATCTCGTCCGGCGCGGGCTACTCAGCCGTCGTGGCCAGCACCTGAGTGAGGTCCTCGCGCCGCGTCACGCCCAGCTTCCGGTACGCCCGCTGGAGGTGGTTGTCCACCGTCCGGACCGAGACCACCAGCCGCTCGGCGATCTCGCGGCTGCTGAGGCCGCGGGCGGCGAGGAGCGCCACCTCGCGCTCGCGGGGGGTCAGCTCGGCCGCCGCCGCGGCGCCAAGGATGGTCGGCGGCCGCGCGCCCTCGCACGACTCGAGCCACACTGCCGCCCGCGCGCCCGCGGCGCGGGCGCTCGCGTCGCGCCCGGCGTCCCGGAAGGTGCTCGCCGCGGCGTCCGCCGCCTCGGCCGCCACGAGCAGCGCGTCCAGGCCCGCGAACCGCTCGGCCACGTCGAGCAGCGCCCGCCCGTCCTCGGCGACCCGCGCGGCGGCGTGGTCCGCGGCGAGCTGCGCGAACGGCCCGTCAACCTCCGACGCCAGCCGCGCCAGCGGCTCGGCTGCCGTGTCCGCGCCGCCCAGGCGGCACAGCTCGTGCAGCGAGCGCACCTCGAACGTCCTCTGGTCGCGCGAGCGCGCGAGCTCCGCGGCCTCCGCGGCGTGCTCCCGGGCGCGTGAGAGCTCGCCGCCGGCCGCTGCGCTCCAGGCACGCGCCAGCCCAAGCTCCGGCTCGAACCCCCTGTGCGCGAGCCTCCGCGTCTCCATTTCCTCGACCGCCGCCCGCGCCGCGTTCGGGTCGCCGGCCTGCGCGGCCGCCTGGGCGATGCCGGCGAGCGCCCAGGCCAGCATCCCGACCGCGTCGGCCTCGCGGAACACGCCCGCGGCCTCGCGGCAGAGCCGCAGGGCGGACTCGACACGCCCCCGGTCCAGCCAGATGCAGCCGAGCGAGATCGCCTCCACCGCGTTGTTCTGGGCCGAGCGCTGCGAGACCGCCCGCTGGTAGAGCTCCACCGAGACGTCGGTCGCCTCGACCAGGTGCCCTGCGAACCGCAGCGCCAGCGCCCTCTCGCTCAGCAGCACGTTCTCGAGGAGCGGCACGAGCTCGAGCGGGGGCCGCTCCTCGTAGTGGCGGCGCGCGACGGGCAGCCACTCCTCCGCCAGCGCGACCGCCTGCGTGGTGCGGCCGGTGGACATCAGCGCCTCGACCATCGCCAGCGCCGCGTGCAGCCGCACCTGGTCGCGGGCGCCCTCGTCGCGCAGCAAGGGCTCGGCGGCGGCGAACGCCTCGAGCGGCCGGCCGGTGGCGACCGTGAGCCTGATCCGCTGAGCGACCAGCTCGTCCCGCAGGCGCTCGTCGGCCACGGCGCCCTCGGCCTGCCGCAGCGCTCGGTCGGCGTCCTCGGCGCGCCCGAGCCCCCAGAAGAGGTTCCTGGCGACGGCGATCGCCAGGGCCACGCGCTCCTGGTCGTTGCTCGCCTGGCCGGCCAGCGGCGCCAGGAGCGCCTCCGCCTCCTCCCCGTGGCCCTGTGCGGCGAGCGAGCGCGCCAGCGCCAGCCGCGCGGCGAAGCCCCCGCCCGCCTCGACGGCCGCGCGCGCGAACCGCTCGGCCAGCGTGGGGTCGTAGACCGCCAGCGAGTGGCGGGCGGCGCGCTCGAACAGCTCAGGGTGCCACTCGCCGCCGGACTCGAGCCGCCAGCTTGCGAGGCGCGGCACGTCCGCGCGCCGCCGCGCACCGAGCGCCTCGACCGCGTCGGCCAGCCGGCGCTGGATCTCCCCCAGGCGCGTGCGAGAGAGGCGCGCCCGGACCACCTCGCCGTGGAGCGGGTGGGCCACGTCCACGCGCTCACGCCGTCCGTCCAGGACGCGCTCCACGAGGCCGTGCTGCTCGAGCTCCCCGAGCGCGGCCGACTCGACCGGCTCGAGCAGCGCCGTCTCGAGCGGCTCCCCCACCGCCACCGTCTCGAGCGCCGCGAGCGCCGGCGGCGTGAGGGTCTCGAGCCGCGCGCCGACCAGCTCGCTCAGCCGCATCCCGGCGGCCATCTCCCCGCGCCAGCTCCAGAGCCCGCCCGCCTCCGTCAGTACCCCGCGCTCGACCCCGTAGAGGACCATCTCGCGCAGGAACAGCGCATTGCCCAGCGTGAGCTCCCACAGGGCGCCGAGGCTGCGCCCGTCGACCGGGGCGCCGAGCACGGTCGCGAGCAGCCGCTCGACCTCGCCGCGCGCGAGCTCGCCGAGCTCCACGAGCTCGCACAGCTCGTCCTTCCAGAGCGCGCGCACGGCGTCCGGGGGCGGCTCGCCGACCCGCAGCGTGACGACGGCGAACGCCTGGCGCGCGGCGACGGCCTGGTGCACAAGCGCGGCCGAGACGTCGTCGAGCAGCTGCCCGTCGTCGACGCAGAGCACGAGCCGGCGCCCTCCCGCGCGCTCCACGATCCCCTGACCGGCGCGCGCGAGCAGCTCGGCCGCGCTCGTGGACGACGCCTCGGCCGGCAGCAGCGGCGCGAACGCTCCAAGCGGGATCGAGGCCGTGGACCGCGTGGCCCTCACCCACTCGACCGCGGACCCCTCTGCCTCCGCGGCGTGCGCGACCTCGGTCGCGAGGCGCGTCTTCCCCACGCCCGCGGCACCGGCGAGCACCACGCCGCCCGACGCGCCCTGGCCCAGCCGGTCGAGAACCAGGCCCAGCTCGCGATCGCGCCCGATCAGCGGCCAAACCACCACACGCGCAGTGTGGCGGTTATGGGGTCAGTCTGACCACCAGTCCTGGCCCATCTCCACGTCCTTGTTGTCCGTGTTGGGCGCGCCGAAGGCCACGATCTCCGCTCCGTCCGGCCCGGCCTCGAAGCCGCGCCACGTGTTCGGCGGGATCCGCAGGACGTCCCACTGGCCGAGCTCGATCACCTCGTCGTCGAGCTTGACCCGGGCGGCGCCGCTCACCACGAGGTACACCTCCTCCTGGCGCTCGTGCACGTGCCCGAACGGCACCCGGAAGCCGGGCGCGACCTTGAAGTAGCTGAGGCCCGACTCCTCGAGCTCGAGCGGCACGCGCGCGAAGCGCGACTCGAGGTTCGGCGAGAAGCCGAACTTGGGCGCCTGGTCCTCCACGTCCCGCTTCAGGTTCAGCTTCGTGTACTCGGGCATCCGCCTCTCCTTTTCCGGCCTCAGGGCTCCGTCACTGGCGGCAGCCGGAGGCGCTCCACCGGGGGCATCACGCCCCGGCTCGGGAACTCGTCCGGCACAGAGGAGCCCGGCAGCACGATCACCGCTTCATCGGGGTTACCCAGCCACGACGCATGCCCAACGGCGAAACGGTGCGCGCACAGGGCGCAGGCGACGGCGTCGAGCTCCTCGATGCGCCGGTGCCACAGGTCGCCGGTCTCGTCGACCACCCTGTCGCCGTTCAGCTCGTCGATCCGCACCTGGACGCCCAGCGGGTGCCTCTTGGCCGGCAGGCGCCGGCCCTGGAGCGCGCAGAACACGCCGTCGGCGTTGGTCTCGAACACCGGCGCCTGGTGATAGGCGCCCTCTGGAACGGGGCCGTCGGGGCCGTCGTCGTCCGGCTCGAACCGCCCCAGCTCGCGCAGCAGGTCGGCCAGCTTGAGCGCCTCGGGGTCGGGCGCGAGGGGCGCCACGCCGCGGCTCATCAGCATCGTGTCGCAGTCGCGGCGCGACCGCCCGTCCGACGGCGGCTGGATCGGGGCGCCCACCCCCACCACGACCTCGCCGAGCGAGCGCAGCTCGGCGCTCACCTGGGCTGCCGTGCCCGGCTCGAAGAAGACCGCGCTCAGGTGGATCGGCGGCTCGGGCCTGCGGACCTCCTCCAGCATCGCCAGCTGGAGCGTGCCGCGCACCGCGACGACTCCGCAGTAGTGCATCGGCTATCCGCCCAGGCTCGACCGCAGGCGCTCCATGGCTTCGGCGAGCCGGTCGTCATCCACCGTCAGCGAGATCCGGAAGAAGCCCTCGCCGTTCGGCCCGTACGCGCCGCCGGGCGAGACCACGACGGCCGACTCCTCCAGCACCATCTCGCAGTAGGACGCCGACGTGTGGCCGTCCGGCACCGGCGCCCACACGTAGATGGTGCCCTTCGGCGGGGTCACGGCCACGCCGATGCGCTGGAGCGCGTCGCACACGAGGTCGCGTCGGCGCTGGTAGATCGCCGGCATCTCCTCCGGCGGGCCGGCGTCGAGCGCGGCCACCGCCGCCAGCTGCACGGCCTCGAACATGCCCGAGTCCACGTTCGTCTTGAGCTTCCAGTAGGCGGCGGCCGCGTCGGCGTTGCCGACGAGCGCCGCCGTCCGCCAGCCGGTCATGTTCCAGCCCTTCGAGAGCGAGAACACCTCCACGCCGACGTCCTTGGCGCCCGGCGTCTGGAGGAAGCTCGGCGCGACGTACCCGTCGTACGTGGTCTCCGTGTAGGACGCGTCGTGCACGACGAGGATGTCGTGCTTGCGGGCGAACTCCACCACCTCGTCGAAGAAGCCGTCCGGCACGACCGCGCCGGTCGGGTTGTTCGGGTAGTTGAGGTAGATGATGCGGGCGCGCTCGGCGTCCTCCGCCGCGATCGCGCCGAGGTCGGGCACGAAGCCGCGCTCGGGCACGAGCGGCATCAGCACCGCCTCGGCGCCGGCGAGCACCGGTCCGCCGGTGTAGATCGGATAGCCCGGGTCGGCCGCGAGCGCCACCGTGCCGGGATCGAGGAACGCCAGGTTCAGGTTGAACACGCACTCCTTCGCGCCCAGCGCCGGCACGATCTCGGTGTCCGGGTCGAGCGACACGCCGAAGCGGCGCTCGTAAAAGCGCGCGAACCCCTCGCGCAGCTCCGGGCGGCCGCGGTTCGACGGGTACTGGTGCGTGGCCGGGTCGGCCGCCGCCCGGTCGAGCGCGGCGATCACGGGCTCGGGCGTGGGCCGGTCGGGATCGCCGATCCCGAGGCTGATCACGTCCTCGCCCGCGGCGCGTTTCTCCGAGATCTTGCGCTCCAGCTCGGCGAACAGGTACGGCGCAAGGCGCCCCAGCCTCTCACTCGACCTCATGAACCTCCCTTGCGAACTCCTCGCTGAGCGTGCCGCTGTACACGGGCAGCGCCCATCCTTTCAGTGACACGTGCAAGTCCTCCCCGACCTCCACCTCGAGCTCACCGCCGTCGAGCTCCACCGTCACGGGGCTGTCCACCCCGCGTAGCACCGCGGCGACCGCGGCGCCGGTCGCGCCCGTTCCAGACGCGAGCGTCTCACCCACGCCCCGCTCGAAGATGCGCGCGCGGATGCGGTCGTCGCCGGCGCGACGCCAGAAGGACACGTTCGTGCGGTTCGGGAACAGCTCGTGGCGCTCGATCTCGGCCCCGTACCGGCGGATGTCGAGCTCCGCGAGCTCGTCGCCGGACTCGATCGACACCTGCGGGTTTCCGACCTGCACGAACTGGAAGCGGAGCTCGCGCCCGGCGGCGGTCAGCCCGCCCCGGCCGTCCTCGGCGCCCGACGGGTAGTCACTCTCGGAGCGCAGCCGCGCGCGGCCCATGTCGAGGACGCAGGTGGACTCCCCCGTGATGCGCGGTCGCACCTCGCCGGCGGCGGTGCTGACCGAGAAGCTGTCGTGCTCGACCCAGCCCCTGCGCCGCAGGTACATGACCGCCTGGCGCACGCCGTTGCCCGACAGCTCGGCCTCCGAGCCGTCGGGGTTGTAGATCCGCACCCGCGCGACGATGCCGCGCTCGCCGCTCTCCGACAGCACGAGCAGGCCATCGGAGCCGATTCCCGTGTGGGGCGCGCACAGCGCGCGCACCCGCCCCGGGGTCAGCTCGAACGGCAGCTCACGTTCCTCGACGATCGCATAGTCGTTGCCGAGCGCTTGCCACTTCTCGAAGCGCACGGCGGGGCACTTTAGCGGCGTCTAGCGGTGGCGCTTCTTCGCCTTCTTCAGCGGCCGGTGGCCCTTGAACTGCACGATCTGCTGGATGCCGGTCGGGCGGTTCGTGTAGCGCATCGTGTAGCTCAGGAGACCCGGTGCGAAGCTGATGCGCTCGCGGGTCGCATCGGCGCGCCACGCGGCCGGGTCGGCGCCCTGCGCCGCCTGGAGCTCGGCGCCGGCGGAGTCGAGTGCGGCCCACAGCGAGCTGCGGCACGCGGACAGGTCGCCCCCGCCGCAGTAGCGGTTCGCGAACGCGCCCTTGACCGGCCGCTTCAGCAGCGAGCGCAGGTCCTTGTCCATGTACATGTGCCAGCCGCCGAACTGGCCGCCGGGCGGCAGGTCGAAGCGGCTCATGAGCGTGTCGTCCAGCTGGTCGGCCAGCTGCTGCCCGAGCACCGGCGTCATCGCGGCATCGGCCAGCTTCGGCCACGCCGTGTCGAGGATCGCGGCGCCCGGGTCGTCGATCTTGCCGTCCAGGTCCCTGTCGAGCCGGCTGCCGCCGTTCGCGCGCCACTGCTCGAGCAGCTGCAGCATCCGCTGGGCGCGCGGGCTCGGCGCCGGTGCGCCGCGCAGGACCTCGGCGAGCAGCGGGACGAACTTCATCACGCGCACGTCCTGCGTGGCCGCCGCGTTCATGGCGCCGACGAGCGAGGCCGTCGTGTGCTTCCTCGTCTTCGCGGTGTTGTCGTTCAGCAGGTCCACGCGCTGGATCGAGCCGTAGGCCCACTGGTCGTCAGCGGCCGGGAAGCCGCGGGCCGGCTTGTTGTTCCAGTTGTTGAGCACGCCGCTCTTGACGATCCCGTGCGGATGGGCGGACGCCTTCAGGTAGCCCTTCCACTCGTACCGGCCCGTGCCGTTCGTCGGCAGGCCCGCGTCCACGCCCTTGGGGCGCACCGGCAGCCGGCCGGTGGTGATCATCGCCGCCACCTTGCTGTCGGCGTAGAACGTGTTGAACGTCTGCGGCGAGACCGCCGCGGCCTTGAAGAAGTCCTTTGCCGAGCGCACCTTGCCGCGCGTGAGGCGCTGGAACAGCAGCAGGTCCACGCCGTCCTCGAGGTAGCTCGAGCGCTTCCGGGCGATCGCGACGCGGCGACCGTCGACGGTGGCGTACCCGGTCACGGGGCCGTGCACGGTGCGGTTGAACGTCACGGCCTGGCCGTCGAGCGTGCCGGCGTTGAAGTGGCTCATGTCGCGGCAGCGGCCCTTGTACATGTACTTCGTGTCGCTGCCGCCGCAGAGGGTCTCCACGTAGTTGTCGACGATGTCGGCGCCCGCGGAGGTCAGCGTCCAGACGAAGTCCTCGCGCCGGCCGATCAGGATGTAGCCCGGGAACGGCGCCGACGTCGCGCCGCGGGCGTTCCAGCCCGGCCCGTGCAGGTCCATCTCGAGCGTGAGGCCCGGGTAGAAGTAGCCGATCTGCGGACCGCCGACGAAGATCGGGTGGCCCGACTTCGTGCGCTTGCCCGCGACCATCAGGATGTTGCTCGCGTGGCGGCGGAAGTTGCTCGCCTTGGCCGACGAGGCGCCCGGCACCGGGATCGGCTTGAACGAGCCGTTGTCGACCACGACATTGCCGGTGCGCCGCTTCGGCAGCGGCGCGTACGGGAAGTTGCCCTTCACCGAGACGGTGGTCTCGGGGTCCTGGCGCTCGCGCAGGTCGTTCCAGACGGACAGGCCCTTGCTCGCGCCGAGCTTCGCCTCGAGGCCGTCGAGGAACTCGGCCGAGCGCACCTCGCCGCCGCCGCCCTCGCCGAAGAGCTCGCTCTTGATGGCGTTGAGCGCGAACACGTCCCTGCGCGTCCACGGCTTGTGGTCGCGGTGGTTGGCCCTGTAGTAGGCGTTGATGCCCTTCACGTACACGTCGATGTCGTGCAGGAGCCGGCGGCCGGGCTTGCCGTAGCGCTTGAGCATCTTGGCCTCCTTGCCCAGCTCGCGCTCGGTCTGCGCGCTCGGCTGGAAGGTCTTGAGGCCGACGATCAGGTTGATCGCCTCGAGCCCCGGCGCGTCGACCGCGGCGACGCGGCCGTTGTAGCGCGCCTGCTCGAGCAGCAGCTCGCGGTCCTCGGCGAGCGCCCAGCCGGAGCCGAACGTCACGTCGTCGTTCGTCTTGCCGTAGATGTGCGGGACGTCGTACCTGTCGCGGTAGAGCCGCACGCCGCGCCGCGGCACCGACTCCCTGCGCATGGCGCCCTGGCCCTTGATGCCGAGCCGCTCTGACTTGAAGTAGCGCGTGAGGTCGCTGCTCTTCACGTTGTCGAACAGCGGTGTGAGGGCGTCGTACATGCGCGCCTGGCCGCTGGCCTGCTCCTGGGTCAGCCCGCCGGCGCCGGGCACGCCGCCGTACTGGCCGGAGGGAATGATGTTGCGCGCCCCGGGCGCGTAGTCGCGCACGGCGGCGGCGGCGTTGGGCGCCACCACGAGCGCGATGGCAAGGACGAACGTGGGTACGGCGAGACGCTTCACAGACTCCCTCTCGGTTTGAGACCTCCCCCGGCCGGGCCACCCTACAAGAGGCGCTCCAGAAACATTGCAACATCTGCCACTTGTTTGTCCGTGACGTCGATCCGGTGGACGCCGGGCAGCTTGCGCAGCCAGGTGAGCTGACGCTTGGCGTAGTTGCGTGTGCGCCGCTTCATCGCCTCGGGGTCGCCGCGCAGGAGCTCCTCGTAGCCGAGCGCCTTGCGGGCCGTGGCCGAGGCCCCGGCGGCCTCGGCCCTGCGGACCTCGTCGGCAGCGCCCGCGGCGACCATCTCGTCCACGCGGGCGTCGATGCGCTCGTACAGCGCCTCCCGCTCCATCACGAGGCCGGCGAGGAGCGTGGGATGGCGAGTCTCCGCGGTCCAGAGGCGCGATCCCTCGCCCACGGGAGCCGGCTCCTCGCCCATCTCGAGCAGCTCGAGCGCGCGGACCACGCGCGTGCGGTCGGTCGGCTTGATCGCGGCGGCGGTGCCGGGCGCCCGCTGCGCGAGCTCGGCGTGGAGCGCCTCCGGCCCTCTTCGGTCGGCCTCTGCCGTCAGGCGCTCGCGGATCCGCGGCGCGGGCGGCGGGCGCAGGTCGAGGTCGCACAGGGCCGCCTGGAGGTAGAGGCCGGTGCCGCCGACCACGATCGGGCGCCGGTTCGCGGCGAGGGCGCGGTCGATCTCGGCGTGCGCCCGCTCGGCGAACTCGCCGGCCGAGAACGTGGCGCCCACGGGCAGGAACGACTGCAGGCGATGCTCCAGCTCTCGGCGCTCGGCGGCGGTGGCGGCGCCGGTCAGGGT
>DASXAA010000151.1:0-2883 GCA_036407035.1 Thermoleophilaceae bacterium
TGCGGGCGCGCCTGCGCCTGCGCGGCGCGCGCACCGGGCGGCTGCACGTGGGCTGGAGCACCAAGGCCACGCGCGCGACCGCCTTCATCCACGGCCGCCTCGGCGGCCGCCAGGTGCGCCTGCGGATGCCGGCGCCCTAGAGTCCCGGCATGGGCTACCGCGTGATCGACACCGACCGGCTCGAGTGGATCACCCGCCCGCACGAGCCCGGTGAGCCGCCCCGCCACGTGGCGGAGCTGAGCGAACCGGCCGGCTTCGCCCACACGCGGGCCAACATATGGCGCTACGAGCCCGGCGCCACGGGTCGCCGCCACCGGCACCCGGCCCAGGAGGAGACGTTCGTCGTGCTGTCGGGCACGCTGTCGATGTACGTGGGCGAGCCGCCGGAGCGCCAGGACGTGCCCGCCGGCGGCCTCATCCACGTGGAGCCCGGCACGCCGCTCCAGTCGGCGAACCACGGCGACGTGGACCTGCTCGTCTACGCGTACGGCTATCCGCCCGAGAGCGAGCACGCGGAGATACTCGACTCCGCCGTGTAGCCGGCGAACCTGCCCCATTCGGGGCCGACCTGTCCTATTCTCGGCACATGGAAGAGGCCGCGCGAGCGAGCGGGCGCTCGCCGGTCGCGCTACTCGAGCGCGAGGAGGAACGGGAGCGCCTTCGGAACGCCGTCACGGCCGCGGCCGGCGGCCGCGGCTCCCTTGTCGCGATCGAGGGCCCGCCCGGGATCGGCAAGACGTGCCTGCTGGAGCTGGCTAGCGAGCTCGCGGGCGACGAGTTCGAGAGGCTGAGCGCCCGCGCGACCGAGCTGGAGCGCGAGTTCCCCTGGGGCGTGAGCGCCCAGCTGTTCGAGCGCCGCATCGTGACCGCGGACTCGGAAGAGCGTGAGCACCTCCTCGCCGGCGCCGCGTCGCTGGCCGAGTCCGCGATCGACCCGACGAGCGGCGGCGGCTCCTTCCAGGCCGAGGCACACGGCCTCTATTGGCTGGCGGCCAACCTGTCGGCGGAGCGCCCGCTGCTGCTGCTCGTGGACGACCTCCAGTGGGCCGACTCCGCCTCCGCCCGCTGGCTGCGCTACCTCACGCCGCGACTCGACGGGCTGCGCGCCCTGGTGCTGGTGAGCGTCCGCCCGGGCGCGGGCGGCGAGGCCGCGCTAGTGCTGGCCGAGGCCGCCGACGTGCTGCGCCCGGCGCCGCTCGGACTCGAGGCGGCCGGTGTGCTGCTGGCGGACAGGCTGGGCCGCCCGCCCGACCCGACCTTTGCGAGCGCCTGCCACGAGGCGACCGGCGGCAACCCGTTCCTGCTCGAGGAGCTCGTGGCGACGGTGGCCGCGGACGGCATCGAGCCGACCGCGGCGCATGCCGCCGGCGTGCGCCGGCTCGGGCCGCCGGCGATCGCGCGCGCGGTGCTCGCCCGTCTCGGACAGCTGCCCCCGGCGGCAAGCGCCCTCGCGCGCTCGCTCACGATCCTCGGCCCGGCGGGCGTGGCACTCGCCGCGGCCCTCGCGGGCCTCGACCCGGACGACGCCTTCCAGGCCGCCAACCTGCTGGTGGCGGAGCGGATACTGCGGTCGGACGACGAGCTCGACTTCGCCCACCCGATCCTCTCGAGCGCCGTCGCCGAGGACGTGTCCCCCGGCGAGCGCGCCGCCGCCCACGCCCGCGCTGCGCGGCTGCTCGCCGAGCGCGGCGAGGACTCGGAGCGGGTGGCGCTGCACCTGGCCGCGACCGAGCCCGCCGGCGACGCCTGGACGGTCGAGCTGCTGTGCGAGGCGGCCGCCGGCGCGCTGCGGCGCGGCGCGCCCGACGTCGCGCTCTCCCACCTGCGGCGCGCGCTCGCCGAGCCGCCGCCCCCGGAGCAGCGGCCCGCCGTGCTCGCCGGGCTCGGCCAGGCCGCGGCGCTCGCCGGCGCGCCGGACGCCGTGGAGCTCCTCACGCGCGCGCACGACGCGGCGGAGACGGGGCCCGAGCGCGCGGCGCTGGCGATCGAGCTCGCTCGCGCCTCGGCGCTGCTCGACGGCGACCTCGACCGCGCCGCCGCCGTCCTCGCGCACGAGCAGGCGCGCGCGGACGATCCGGACCTGGCCATACGCCTCGCCGCCGAGTGGACGACGCTGACCCGTTACGACCCGCGCTACGCGCGCCAGGCGATCGACCGCGTCGAGCGGCTCGGCAGGGAGGCCGAGGGCGGCGGCCCGCTGACCCGGATCGTGTACGCCCAGATGGCGATCGAGTCGGCCTTCGCCGGCGACTCGGCCGACCGCAGCGCCGAGCTCGCCGGCCGCGCCCTGGCCGACGGCACGCTCGTCGCGGAGCAGAGCGCGGACTCGCCGTCCTGCTACCTCGCCATTCACGCCCTCGTCGCCTCCGGCAGGCTCGCCGACGCCGAGTGGCACCTTCAGGTGGCGCTCTCCGACGCCCGCCGCCGCGGCTCGGCACTCGGGTACGCGTCGGCGTCGATGTGCCGCTCGCACGCCCTCTACGCGCGCGGGCGCGTCTCCGACGCCATGGCCGACGGCCGCGCGGCGCTCGACCTCGCGCTCGAGAACGGCTGGTGGCCGATGGCGCCGTGGATCGCCGGCTTTCTCGCGGAGGCGCTCGTCGAGCACGACGACCTCGACGAGGCCGAGGCCGTGGTCGGGCTGCCCCAGCTGGCGCCCTGGCTCGGCCCGGCGGCCGGCCTGGATCCGCTGCTCGAGTCGCGCGCCAGGCTGCGCGCCGAGCGGGCCGACCATCGCGCCGCGCTCACGGACTTCCGCCGCGTGGGCGAGCTGCGCCTGTCGATGGAGGCCGACAACCCGGCGATCTCCGCCTGGCGCTCGGGCGCGGCGCAGGCGCTGGCGGCGCTCGGCGAGGCGGAGGAGGCGGCCGAGCTCGCCGCCGA
>DASXAA010000152.1:0-18690 GCA_036407035.1 Thermoleophilaceae bacterium
CGCACGAACTCCTCGCGGTCGTGCTCGTAGGCGTCGGGCGAGCGCTTGCCCTGCCCGAACCCGCAGAACGCACAGCCGACGATGCAGATGTTGGAGACGTTGATGTTGCGGTTGACGACGAAGGTCACCGTGTCGCCGGCAAGCTCGGCGCGCAGTTCGTCGGCGGCGGCGCGCATCTCCTCGATCGCCCCCGCGTCCGTGCACGCGAACAACGCAGTGAGCTCCTCAGCGCTGAGCGCTGCCCCGTCGCGGGCACGCGCAGTGGCGGGCCCCACGAGATCCGAACGGATCGCGAACGGCGCGTCGGTGCGGCCCGAGCCGCGGCGTGGGATGAAGCTCCAGTACTTCGCCTTGATGACATCGAGCACGCCCTGGGCGACCCAGTCGGCATCGATGTACTTGGGGTACACGCACAGCCGCTCGGTCAGCGCGACGCCGTCGGCCGCCAGGCGCTTGCGGACCTGGTGCGGCGAGGGAAACGGGTGCTCGGGCGAGATGTGATCGCCGTTGGCGCTCAGGCCACCGAGGTCGGTGGCGCCCGCCGCGACCAGCTCGGGCCACCAGTCGGCCAGATTCGGAGGCACCTGCACCCCCACGTCTGGCATCAGGCGCCGCGTCTCGGCGACCAACCGCTTCATGTCCTCGATGTCGATCGGCGTCGCCCAAGCCGGCAGGTCGCGGTGCGGAGCGTCGGACAGGCCGGTGCGCCAGAACGCCTCCGCCGCGTCGCCTGCGATCTCGGCGGGCTCCTCGCCGTAGTAGCGGCGGTGGGGCACGAAGTTCTGCAGGATCACCTCCTGCAGATGCCCGTGCCGCTCGTGGACCGCGGCGAGCGCCTCGAGCGAGGCCATGCGGTCGTCCTCGCTCTCGCCGATGCCGACGAGGATGCCGCTCGTGAACGGGATCCGCAGCTCGCCGGCCGCGCGGATCGTCCGCAGCCGCTCCTCGGGATGCTTGGTCGGCGAGCCCTGGTGGGCGACGAGGTCAGGGTTGACCGATTCGAGCATGAGCCCCTGCGACGCGGTCACCTCGCGCAGGCGGGCGAGATCGCGCGCGTCGAGGACGCCGAGGTTGGTGTGCGGCAGCAGCCCGCGCTCGAGCGCCCGCTGACACGCCCACACGACATAGCCGGTGAAGTCCTTGTGGCCCCACTCCGCGAGCCGCTCGCGCACGCCCGCGTTGTGGTCGGGCGCCTCGCCGGTGAGCACGAGCAGCTCCTTGACGCGACGCCGCGCCGCGTCGTCGAGCAGGCGCTCGACCTCGTCCGGCGCATGCAGATGGGGCCGGTGCGTTGCGAAGGCGCAGTACTTGCAGAAGCACCGGCAGGTGCGCGACAGCGAGAGCGTGACGTTGCGCGAGAAGGTGACGCGACGGCGTGCGCTCTGAGCGCTCTGACCGCTCATCTAGCTGTTAGCGCCGCCGGCTTGCTCGAAGTGTGTGTCACCGTAAACTGCGGGATCGACAGCCTGCGCGGCGAGATGATCGCGGTTGCCGCGGCGCTCGCCGCCGGCGGCTTGGTCCGCGCCCAGTCGGGCAACATCAGCGTACGGGTGGACGACGGGCTGCTCGTCACCGCGGCGCGCGGCTCTGCCGCCCGCGCGCATCGGACCTCCTCCTCGTTGCCCACGATCCCCCGATAACGCCCCGGGCGACCAGCGGGTTCGCGCTGCACGCCGCCATCCACGCCGCGCGCCGCGACGTCGGCGCGATCGTCCACACGCACAGCGCCTACGCGACCGCGTGGTCGTGCGTGACCGATCAGCTGGTCCTGCCGCTCGACGAGGCCGAGTACTACGGCATGGCGCGCTGCGTGCCGGTCACGGCCCATTCGCCGGCCGGCAGCCATCAGCTTGCCGACAACGCGTGCGCTGCGCTCGCAGACGGTCCAGCCGTCCTGCTCGAGTCCCACGGAGCGGTGACCGTCGGACGGGATCTCGCCGCCGCGCAGCGCGTCGCCGAGTCGTTCGAGCATCAGACCCATGTGGCATGGGTACTGCGCGACACGCCGATTCGGCAATCGACAACTCGTCGCGCAGCGGCCGCTGGCGCTCAACGGACTGCCTAGCGCACTCTGACCGCCCGGCCGCGGTCGGCAACTCGTCAACCGCGCCCGCGTCGAGACACCACGAGCTGCGCCTTTGCCGGCGAGCAGCGGCGTGGTGGGCTGCCGTCCTGGGTCGTCCGCACCGCCGGACCGTATGTGAGGGGACGGGTTGAGCGTTCGCATCGGATACAAGGCCTCGGCCGAGCAGTTCGCGCCGGGCGAGCTGCTCGCGTACGCGCAGCGCGCGGAGTCCAGCGGTCTAGAGATGGTCGCGATCTCCGATCACTTCCAGCCCTGGCGTCACCACGGTGGCCACGCGCCCGCGGCGATCGCGTGGCTAGCGGCGCTCGGCCAGACGAGCACGCGCGCGGTCCTCGGCACGAGCGTCCTTACGCCCACCCTGCGCTACCACCCATCGATCGTCGCCCAGTCGTTCGCGACGCTCGCCGCCCTGAGCCCAGGCCGGGTGTTCCTCGGCATCGGGTCCGGCGAGGCGATGAACGAGACGCCCGCGACCGGAGCCGAGTTCCCCGGACGCAAGGAGCGCCGGCTGCGCCTCGCCGAGGCGGTCGAGCTCATCCGGCTGCTGTGGTCACAGGAGCGCGTCGACTTCGAGGGCGACTTCTACCGCACGTCGAAGGCGACGATCTACGACCGCCCCGAGCGCCCGGTGCCGATCTACATCGCCGCGTCGGGGCCGTTGGCGGCGAAGCTCGCGGGTCGCGCCGGCGACGGCTTCATCTGCACGAGCGGCAAGGACCCGGAACTCTACAAGCAGCTCCTCGCGGCAGTGATCGAGGGCGCCAACCAGACCGGTCGCGACCCGTCGGCGATGCGGCGGATGATCGAGATCAAGGTCTCCTACGACCGCGATCCCGACCGGGCGCTCGAGGCGTGCCGGTGGTGGGCTGCGCTGGCGCTCACGCCAGAGCAGAAGGAAGGGATCGAGGACCCCATCGCGATGGAGCGCCTGGCCGACGAGAACGCCGATCGGGCACACACGCGCTTCATCGTGTCCAACGACCCCGCAGAGGTCGTTCAACGGATTGGGGCCTTCCTCGACCTCGGGTTCGACGACCTCGTGCTGCACGCGCCCGGCCCAGACCAGCCCCGATTCATCGATCAGTTCTCGGAGGATGTGATGCCAGCCTTGCGCGCCCACGCCGAACTGACAAGGCTCCGCTACCTCACCGAGATCCTCGTCTGGATGGGCGGACGTGGCACATGGCCCGAGGCCACCATCGCAGAGCAAGTCGACGACTCCGACACCGCCAAGGTCTCGGCGGACCTCGTTCAGGCCGAGCATGAAGGTCTCCTTGAGCGCCACGCGAACGGGCTGCGCCTGACGGAGCTCGGGTGGCGAGTCGCCCAAGGATTCGGCGAGGTGCTGCACGAAGACAGGGAGCCTGAGCGGGCGCAGCGCCTGCATGCGCTCGCGCGCGAGGTCGCCCCCCAGGTTGCGCTCGACGACGATCCGGCGGCCGTCCGCGCCCTCGCCGAGATCCTGGTCTGGATCGGTGGCGATGCCCTGTGGCCCGAGGAGACGGTGATCGCCACCGTCGGCGAGGACCTCCGCGCTCGCGTCATCCGCGACCTCGACCTCGCCGAGCGGGCCGGCGTGATCGTCCGCGAGCGCGGCGGGGTCCGGCTGACGGACCGCGGCTGGGCCCTCGCCGGATCGGAGCGCTGACCTCGCGGCGGCGTCATTTGGGCCGGCGCGCGGCCACCCGCCGGCAGCGGACCGGACCGTGGCGCCGACGCGTGGAGAAGGAGGGCCACGCGGCGCTCACGATCCGTCCCGCTACCTTCTGTCGCCCGGCGCTCAGCTCAGGGATCCGCGGGACAGCAAGATCAGCCGCTAGGCGGCCACACCGAAGCGCACCGGGATGTCCTCGCGCTCGCCTGGCGCGACCTCCCGTGACGGCGCGACGAGCCCAAGGTGGCGGACTGGCTCGCTCCCCGCGTTCCACATCCGATGGGGAACCCCGGCGGGAAGCACGAGCAGCTCGTGGCGGCGCGCGACGTGCGTCTCCAGTGCGACCTCGACATGCAGCTCACCATCCAGGACGTAGCAGAACTGATCGACGGTGCGGACGTGCAGCTGAGCCGCCCCGACGCCAGGCGGGACGGTGACGACGTAGAGGATCATGTTCTCGGCGCCGTCCGCGCGGCTGACCATCGTCCAGCGATCGCACTCGGCGAGGGACTCCTTCGCCACGTCCTCGAGCTTCTTGACGAAGTACGGGCGATCGCCGGCATCGGCCGAGTCGACCTCCCGCCACGGCTGGTAGTTGGGGTTCGGTCCGGGGGCGAGCACCTCGAAATGGAACTCGTGCTCGGTACCCGTGTTGTAGTTGTGGTGCGGCGTCCCGGCCGGGATGAAGACGACCGTGTCGGGCCCGGCGCTGAACCGCTCAGAGCCGAGCACGACGTTCATCTCGCCGTCGGTGATGTAGTAGAGCTGGTCGACCTCGTGGATGTGCTGCGCGGGGGCCGCGCCGCCCGCCGCCACGTGGCTGGCGATGACCCGACAGCTCTCTCCCACGTACATCATCTGGTACTCGTAGCCCTCGCCCTTGAAGGCGTTGAAATCGACCGCGCGCAGATACCTCATCGTCGGTCGGCGACGTTATCGGCGTCCGATCCGGGAAGGCAGCCGCAGACTGTCGGACGTGCCGGCGGAGCGCTGGGCGAGCTGTCAGAGGCAGGGTGCAGCGCCGATTTCGCTCAGATTCACGGGTACCCAGGCACACTGCGTCTACCAGGCAGACGGGTTCTCTGCTCTCTGAGCCGAGGTCCGTCCGCGCGGCCAAGGCGGGAGGAGAGACCCGGGTTGCAGAGAGACAGCGACAGTCGGCGTGAGGGCCGCCGGGGCGGAAAGCACCCGCGATGGCGGTAGTCGTCCCGCTCCGAGAGACGGAGCTCGCGGCGCACAAGAGCCCGCTGACGCTTGCCGAGCTGATCGGCAGCGCCCCGCTGCGTGGCGCGCTCCCGCAGGTCGTGTGCGGCGCCGATCGCCTCGACGTTGCGGTCCGCTGGGTGCACGTTGGCGAGGTCTCCGATATCGGCGCGTTGCTGCACGGCGGCGAGGTCCTGCTCACCACTGGGCTCGGGATTGGCCCGAGAGCGGTCGACCAGCGCCGCTTCGTCGACACCGTCGCCGAGCGCGGCGTCGTGGGCGTGGTGCTCGAGCTGGGACCGGCCTGCCGCGAGGCACCCGAGGCCCTCGTGCAGCGAGCCGCCGAGCGCGACCTCCCGCTCATTACGCTCGGACGTCAGGTGCGATTCGTCGACGTGACCGAGGTCGCGCATCGCAGGATCCTGAGCGCACAACTCGGGGAAGTGCATCGCGTCGAGGCTGTGCACCGCGACCTGATGGCCCTGATGCTCGAGGGCGCCGACACCGCCACGATGCTCGAGTGGCTTGCGCAGCGTCTCGGCGTAGCGCTGAGCCTGGTCCGCGGCGACGGCCAGCTGCTCTTCCATGCGCCCGCCGGCACACACAGCCGGCAGGACATCCTCGATGCGCACGCCTGCGCCGCGGCCCGGCAGCGCGCGCCGATAGCCCTCCCCATCCCCGGCCGTATCGGCGGCTTGCCGCTGCGTTTGACCCTCCCCTGCCAATCGGACCCACTGGGCACCGCGGAGCGCGAGGTCCTCACGAAGGCATGCGAGCTGGTCGCCCTCTCGCTGCTGCGCCGCCGCCAGGAGGAGACGTTACTCGCGCGCGAGCGCGGCGACTTCCTCGGTGGCCTAATGAACGGCGACACACCGGAACACGAGGCCGAGACGCGCGCCCGCGAGCTTGGGTGGACGCCTTCGGCCCTGCTGCTGCCGATCGTCATCGCAGGCCGCGCCCCTCGCCGCGTCCGCGAGCAGCAGGACTCGTGGGCGGTGATCATGCAGCGCGCGCAGCAGGAGCTGCGCGGCTACGGCGTCGCCATGATCTCTGGGGTGATCGACCGCGGCGAGGCGGTCGCGGCGGTCGTAGGCGTGCCGACGCTACGCGATGCGGATCGCCGCGACCAGGATGGGCGCCGGGCGGAGATCGCGCGCGAGGTCGGGAGGGTTGTGCGGTCGCAGACGAAATGCGTGCTCCCAGCCGGGGGCGCGGTCGCGGCGTGCGTCGGCGAGTCCGCCGTGCGCTGGACCGACGTCGGCGCGAGGTTGCGCGAACTCGCCGACCTGGCACCGAGCTCCCTGCCGGAGGGGTCCGACGCGTGGCTGGACCTCGGTCGTCCGAGCATCGATCTGCTCGTCAAGCATCTGCTCGGGATCGAGGCTGTCGAGCGCTTCGTCGACCGCCGCCTCGCGGCGCTCGAAGATCATGACGCGGCGCGCAACTCGGAGCTGGTCCGCACCCTGGAGGCGCTTTTCGAGCACAACGGCAACAAGGCCGACACGGCGCGGGCGCTCTACCTCGAGCGCCAGTCGCTGTACAGCCGCCTCGAGCGGATCGAAGAGCTCCTTGACGAGTCGCTCACCAACGAGAGCACCCGGCTCGGGCTCCAGCTGGCGCTCCATCTGCGCCGCAGCCAGCGCGCCGCCGTCTCGAGCTGAGGTGACGCGGGCGCGGCGCGACCGGTTGTCAGCCGAAACCCGCGCAGCTGTGACAGAACGCAGCCCGTCGTGCACCGAGCGCCTGCTTAGCCTGCGCGGAGATGGGCTCGACAGCGACCAAGCCGGCGGCCCTTCACCATTGGATCGCGGGCCGGGCTGATCGCGGCTCCTCGACGCGCAGCGGCCCGGTGTACGACCCAGCTAGCGGCAACGTCATCGCGACGCTCCCGTACGCCTCAGAGGCCGACGTCGACCGTGCCGTGCGCGCCGCTGCGCGCGCCGCGGAGGGGTGGGCGGCGATGGCGCCGAGCGGTCGCGCCCGGGTGCTGCGGCGCTACCTCGCGCTCCTCGCCGACTCCGCCGAGGCGGTGGCCGCCCACATCACCCGCGAGCAGGGCAAGGCGCTCGACGAGGCCAGGGAGGAGCTGCAGTGCGGGCTCGAGGCGCTGGAGGCCGCGTGCGGCGTCTCCCCGCTGCTCGAGGGCCGCTTCTCGCAGGGGATCGGCAGTGACGTCGACTGCTACTCGCTGCGCCAGCCGCTGGGGATCGTCGCGGGCGTCACGCCGTTCGACGACCCCTTGATGGTGCCGCTGTGGATGTATCCGCTGGCGCTCGCGTGCGGCAACGCGTTCCTGCTCAAGCCTTCCGAGCGCGTGCCGTCCGCCGCGCTCTTGGCGGCGGACCTGCTCCATGCGGCAGGGCTCCCGCCCGGGCTGCTCTCGGTCGTCAACGGTGACCGCGAGACCGTGGAGCACCTGATCGCCCACCCCGGCATCGCCGCGATCTCGTTCGTGGGCTCCACGCCGGCGGCTCGCGGCGTCTACGCGCGCGGCATCGCCGCCGGCAAGCGCGTCCAGGCGCTCGGCGGCGCGAAGAACCACGCCGTGGTCCTCCCCGACGCCGACCTCTCCGCGGCCGCGGACTGCATCGTCGCAGCGGCCTATCGCGCCGCCGGGCAGCGCTGCACGGCCGTCTCGGTCGCCGTTGCGGTCGGGGAGATCGCCGACGACTTCGTCGCGGCTCTCGTCGACCGGGCGCAACGGCTCACCGTCGGCCGCGGCCTGGCCCCGGGCACCGACGTCGGTCCCGTCACCACCGGCGCGAGTCGCCGTTGCCTGGAGCTGGCGATCGAGGCCGGCGTGCGGGAGGGCGCGAAGCTCGTCCTCGACGGTCGCTACGACGCCTCCGAGCGCGGGTTCTTCGTAGGCCCGACGGTGCTCGACGGCGTGCGGCCCGGGATGACAGTCTACGACGACGAGCTCTTCGGCCCCGTCCTCGCCGTGGTGCGTGTCGACAGCTTCGACGAGGCCCTCGCGCTCATCGACGCCAACCCATTCGGCAACGGGGCCGCCCTCTTCACACGCGACGGCGGCGCCGCCCGCGCCTTCCAGCGGCGCGTCGGCGTCGGCACGGTCGCGATCAACGTCGCGTGCCCGACGCCCATCGCGCTGCACTCGTTCGGCGGATGGAAGGCGTCGCTGTTCGGCGACCTGCAGATCCACGGCGAGGACGGCGTCGCCTTCTACACGCGCACCAAGGTCGTGACCGCTCGCTGGCCCGCGCGGCCGCAACCCGGACGGCTCGCCGCCGATGGCAGCAGTCCGGCGGCCGTCCTCACCCGATGACAGTCAAGGAAGGAGAGCACACCGTGCAGATCAGGTTCCTCGGTCATTCGTGCTTCGAGCTCGTCGATGACGGGACACGGCTGTTGATCGACCCGTTCCTCACCGGCAACCCGAAGGCCGCGGTGTCAGCCGACGCCGTGGAGCCGACGCACATCCTCCTCACCCACGGCCATCCCGATCACTTCGGGGATACCGTCGACATCGCGAAGCGCACCGAGGCGCAAGTGGTGTGCATCACGGAGATCTCCTATGAGCTGCAAGAGCTCGGCGTGATGAACGTGGTCGGCCCGAACCTCGGTGGCACCGTGGAGCTCGACGGCGGCGGCTGGGTGCGGCTCGTGCCCGCGTGGCACACGTCGACGACGCCAGGCGGAACGGTGAGCACTCCGGCCGGCCTCGTGATCGGCCTCGGCGGCAAGGTCGTCTACCACCTGGGCGACACCGCCCTGTCCAACGACCTCGCGCTCGTCGCCGAGCGCGACCACATCGACGTGGCACTCATGTGCATGGGCGGCTTCTTCACCATGGACCGCCACGACGCCGTCCGCGCCGCCAAGCTCATCGGCGCCGACGTCGTGATCCCCTGCCACTTCGGCACGTTCCCCGGCCTCGAACCCGACGCCGCCAGCTTCAAGAGCGACGTCGAGGCGCAGACCTCCTCCAAGGTCGTCGTCCTGGCCCCGGGCGAAGAGCACTCGACGTAGGAGCCCGACGATGACCACCATCGCTGACGAGCAGTGCGTGCTCGCGACGACCTTCCGGCGCGACGGCTCGCCGGTGTCGACCCCGGTGTGGCCCGTGCCCTACGGCGACGACGGACGGCTCGCGTTCTGGACCTCGGACAACGCCGGCAAGGCCAAACGCCTTCAACACAACCCGACGATCACGTTGCAGCCCTGTGACTTCACCGGCAACGTCCAAGAGGGCAGCACGGTCGTCGAGGGCACCGCGACGATCGTCACCGGCGCCGAGTACGAAGTGATCTTCGCGGCAATCACGGCCAAGTACGGCACAGAGGTCGTCGACGAGGGGTTGAGGCAGGCGAAGGAGTACTTCGCCAGCCGCGGCGGCGCCGGAAACGACATCGGGATCGTCGTCACGCCGAGCGGCTAGCCCGGTGCGGGGCGCACGTCAGTCCGCGGCGCCGATCTCGATCGCGAACACGCCGACCATCACGAGCGCGAGCCCGCAGTACTGCAGCCCGGTGAGCCCGTCGCCGAAGAGCGGCACGCTGAGCACGGCCACGAGCGCGACGCCCGCCGCCGCCCAGACGCCGTAGGCGACGCCGAGCGGTATCCCGCGCTGGAGGGCGAAGCTCAGCAGCGCAAACGCTCCGCAGTACCCGACGACGACAACCACCGCGTACAAGGGCCGCGAGAAGCCCTCCGAGGCTCGGAGCGCTAACGTCCCACACACCTCCGACAGGATCGCGCCGATCAGGAACAGATATCCGTGCAAGGCGGCCGCGCTCCTGCGTCGCTATCGCTGCCAGAGCCGCTTGCTGGCGAGCTCCGCGCCATGGGAGAGAGCCGCGAGCTTGGCCCACGCTAGCTTGGCGTCGATGCGGCCGCCCATGCCGCAGTCGGTGCCCGCGATCACGTTCTCGCGACCGACCGCACCGGCGTACTGGGCGAGGCGTTGAGCCACGACCTCCGGGTGCTCGAGCACGTTGGTCTTGTGCGTGACGACGCCGGGGACCACGATCTTGCCGTCGGGGAGTTTCGTGTCCTTCCAGACCTCCCACTCGTGCTCGTGCTGCGGGTTTGAGGCCTCGACCACGTACTGGGACACGTTGAGCCCCAGGATCAGGTCGACGATGTCCTTCAGCGGCAGGTCACTGGAGTGCGGCCCCTTCCAGCTCCCCCAGCAGACGTGGTAGCGGACCCGCTCGGCCGGAATGCCCTCGAGCGCGTGGTTGAGGCGCTCGAGATGGTGGGCAGCCCATGAACGAAAGCCGCCGAGGTCCCAGTCGATCGAGTACTTGTCCTCGAACTCCGCGACGAGGCGCGCATCGTCGATCTGGAGCATGATGCCCGCGTTGGTGATCGCCTTGTACTCCTCGCGCAGCGCCTCGGCAAGCGCGAGCACCTCCTCCTCCGCGGTGGCGTAGTGGTCGCCAACCCGCGCCGGCTCCTGGGGCGCGATCGCCGCCATGAACGCACCGGAGGCGTCGCCGCCGGCGATCACCGCCTTCAGGTTCTCGATGTCGCGCTGAATGTCGTCGTGACCGACGTAGCTGATCGGGCCGACGTTGCGCGCGATCGCCTGCCTCCCGGTCTCGCTGATGGCCGCCGCGCCGCTGCGGTAGAACTCCTCGAAATCGCGCCGGTCGCGCCCGCCGATGAGCTCGAAGGTCTCCTCGACCTCGAGCACCTCGTATCCGGTCAGCCGCGCATAGCGATAGCGAGTGAACGCCGCATAGTCGACCTCGCCGATCATCGGCTTGCCGTACTCGCCGTCGTTGACGATGTCGATACCGACCTCGCGCTGCTTGGCGACGACGTCGGCCACGGCGGGGCGCAGCTCCTCCTGCACCACCTCGTCAGAGGCCTGCTGGCGGTAGAGGTCGATCAGGCTCACAGGCCGCGGAAGGCTGCCGGTGTGAGTCGTAAGGATGCGGTCCGGGCGCTGACTCATCGTGTCTCTCCTTCGGGAGCTGAGGCTCTCGTCGCGCCTGCAGCTAGCGGCGCCACAAGCGCTTCGATGCGATGTCGGCACCCTGCGCGAGCGCCTCGAGCTTCGCCCAGGCGACCTGGGGATGCGAACGCCCGCGGAAGCCGCAGTCTGTGCCGGCGATGACGTTCTCGCGCCCGACGAGGTCTGCGAAGCGCATGATCCGCTCCGCCACCGTCTCGGGATGCTCGACGACGTGCGTGGCGTGCTCGATCACGCCCGGCATGAGGATCTTGCCCTCGGGTAGCTGGACGTCCTCCCAGACGCGCCATTCCCACTCGTGGCGGGCATTGGCCGCCTCGATCAGGTAGGTCTGCGCGTTGACCTTCAGGATCGACTCGACGATCTCGGCGAGCTCGATATCGGTCGAGTGCGGACGGTTGGAGCTGCCCCAGCAGACGTGGTACCGGATCCGATCCTCGGGCAGGCCCTCCAGCCCGGCGTTGATCGCTTCGACCGAGAGCGCCACCCAGTCCTTGTAGGCCTTCAGGTCCCAGCCGCGGACCTCCCGGTACTCCCAGGCCCCCGCAAGGTAGGCGTCGTCGATCTGGCAGATGAGCCCCGCGTCGATGATCGCCCGGTACTCGTCCTTGAGCGCAGCCGCCAGGTCGGCGAAGAACGACTCCTCGTCGGGGTAGTACTCGTTCTGCAGCACCGACTCAACGCTCGCGGGAGCGACGACGGGAAGGAACCCCTCCTCGACGTTCGCCGCCGCCATCGCCGCCTTGAGGTTGGCGGCGTCGCGGTTGATCGCGTCGTGCCCGCTGTAGGTGAGCGGGCCCGTAGCCACGCTCTCCCGCGACATCGACCATTGACGGCCACGCGTCTCGGCGCCCGGAGCGAACCAGGTCATCTGATCACCGGCTTGCTCGAAGAAGTCGGAGAAGTCCCGGTAATCCTTGTTCCCGCTGATCGTGCCCTCGGCGTCGTACCAGTTCGTCCCCTCGCGCACCTCGACCCCGTCGAGCCGCTCGGTCGCGTAGCCCATCCACGACGACTTCGAGAACTCACCGTCGCTGACGATGTCCACGCCGAGCTCGACCTGCTTGACGACGACCTCGGCGACCGCCGTTCGCAGGCGTTCGCCGAGAGCGTGCTCGTCCTCGAGCTCGCCGGCCCACGAGGCCACGACGAGTTCCTGCAGGTCCGGCGGCATATGCAGCGCACCGGCGTGGCTGGTGAGAATGCGGCCTTCGCTGCGTCGCACGGAGAGCGCTTCCCTCAGCCCGCGGTGAGCTGGACGTCGATGTGCGCGCCCGGCTGGTTCGGCACCGCGCCCGGCGTGACCATCGAGAGGTGGCGCTCGACCTGCGCGCTGTCGTTCCACATGTCGTGGGGCAGGTCCCTCGGCAGCACTGCCAGGGTGTTCGGGCCGATCGTGCACTGCTGAAGCCCGATCTGGCAGCTGAGCTGCCCCTCCAGCACATAGTAGAACTGGTCCACGGTGCTGTGGACGTGCAGGCCCATGCCCTTGTCGCCCGGCTCGAGCTTGGCCTCATAGAGCAGGATGTCCTCGGCGCCGTCGCTCTTCTGGAGCAGCAGCCGCCGGTCAAAGATGGTGACCTTGGGGTCGATGTCCATCTCGTCGACGGTGCGGACGATCGCGCCGCCGGGCGCATCGGTCGAGTCGGTCTCGGTCCACGGGACCTTGCTGGGGTCGGGTCCCGGCGCCAGGACCTCCAGATGCAGCTCGGGCGCGTCGGTCTCGTTCCAGGTGCGGTGCGGCGTGCCGGCGGGTACGTAGACGACGGTCTCGGGCTTGACGACCACCGGCTCGTCGCCGAGCTGTACGTGGAGCTCACCGCTCAGCACGAAGTAGAAGTGGTCGACGTCGTGGACGTGCAGACCGAGACCTGCGGCGCCCGGGCCGAGGCTCGAGGCCAGCCAGCGACAGCTCTCGCCGACCCACAGCATCTGGTACTCGAAGCCCTCGCCGCGGAACGCCTCGACATCGACCGTGCGAATGTAGTTTCTCACGTCGGCTCTCCCGGTCGTCGCGACTCAGATCAGCGTGGCGACGGCCATGCCGGTGTGCCACTCGGTCAGGGGGGCGTAAGCGAGCTTTCGCCCGCTGCCCTCAACCGCCGCGGCGGCGATGACCCAGTTGCGGATCTCCTGGGCGCCGTTGCCGGCGATCCGGTCGATCTCGGCGTCGCTGTAGGAGAGCAGGCCGTCCCAGTCGCGGGCGACCAGCATGCGCAGGATGCCCTCGTCGAACTCCGGGTTCACCATGTGCTGGGACCTGGAGATGATCTCGCCCCGCCGCTGGGCCCAGCGCTCGGCGCCCTCCTCGTCGCGGGGGTACATGCCGAGATCGACGAGCTCGTCCTCCTCGTCGTTCAGTGTGCTGTACCACTTGGGGAAGAACGGCAGGTTGTGCGAGAGACCGCCGGAGGCGAGGACCGCGACGCGCTTGTCCTGGCCGTCGGACTCGATGAACGAGCGGATCCCTTCGCCGAGTGCCCGGCAGCGCGACCACGTCGGCAGCGGCGCCGCGAACGTGTTAACCACGATCGGGACGAACGGCAGGTCGAGCGCCGGCCACAGGTGCTGCAGCCCGATCGTGATGCCGTGGTCGACTTCGAGGCGAGCCGAAATGGCCAGGTCGAAGTGCCGCTCGGTGAGGCCCCAAGCCAGGCGGCGCGCGTAGTCGGTGTCGATGAGCATCGGGCCTCGCGGCGTGCCCCCGGTGCCATCGCCAGCGACCTCGCCGACGCCGAGCATGAAGGCGGGCATCATCTCGAGGTAGACGCCCTGGAAGTGGTTGGAGCCGATGACGACCGCGACGTCCGGGCGAGACTCCTCCAGGATCCGACGCGCGTCCGCGATCCCGGCCTGGAAGTGCTCGACGAGCGCCTGGTCCTTCGTGCGCTCCACCGCCCAGTTCATCCCCGTGTGATGCGAAGCGCAGATCCCAGCGACGACGGTGCTCATGTCCACCACTCCTCTCTTTCGAAACCGTCACCTGTGTCCTACAGCGGGACTCCTCGGCGAACGAGCGTCGGGGCGCAGGTATCGCGCGCGGCGCGGTTGACGGTCCGTCGTGCCAGCGCGCCAGACCTCAACCGCGGCCGACGAAGGGCATGGCCGTCGCCGTGACCGTCATAAACTGGACGTTGGCGTCCGGCGGCAGGCCGGCCATGTACGCGACGGCCTCAGCGACGTGAGCCACGTCGAAGGTCGGCTCCGGGACCCTGCGGCCGTCGGGTTGCAGGAGCGCGGCGAAGGCGCTAGCGGTCGCGTCGGTCGCCGCATTGCCGATGTCGATCTGGCCACACGCGATGGCGTATCGGCGGCCCTCGAGTGCGAGCGCCTTCGTGAGGCCGCTGACGGCGTGCTTGGCCGCGGTGTAGGGCGCCGTGCGGGGCCTGGGTACCTGGGCCGCAATCGAGCCGTTGTTGATGATGCGCCCACCCTGCGGGCGCTGGTCGCGCATGAGCCGGAAGGCCCCCTGCGCGCAGAGGAAGGAGCCGGTCAGGTTGATGTCGACGACCGCCCGCCAGTCGTCGTAGGCGACGTCCTCGATCGGCGCAGAGGGACCGAACACGCCCGCGTTGTTGAAGAGCAGGTCGAGGCGCCCGGCGCGATCGCGGACGGCGGCGAAGAGCTCAGCGACGCTGGCCGGATCGGCGACGTCGGCCCGCACGCCGAGAAGGTCGCTACCGAACTCCGCTTCGAGCGCCGCGAGCCGGCGCGCCTCGCGGCCGGCCGCCACGACGGTCCAGCCATCGCGGAGCAGGCGACCGACGACCGCGTGCCCGATGGCGCCGGCGCCGCCGGTCACGAGCGCCACGCGCGTGCGCTCGGCCGTCACCGCTCAGAACCCCTCGCTTGGCACCGCCGCACCGCGGCAGCCGCCGAGGAAGTCGAAGTCGACGCCCCTGTCCGCCTGCTGCACGGCATCCAGGTACAGCCGCCGATAGCCGCTGTCGGCGCTCGGTGGCAATTGCGTCCATGCGGCCCTGCGCCGCGCCAGCTCCTCGTCGGAGACGAGGACGTCGAGCCGGCGCTGCCCCACGTCGAGCTCGATGAGGTCGCCATTGGCGACGAGCGCGAGCGGCCCGCCGATGGCTGATTCGGGCGCGACGTGCAGGACGACCGTGCCCGACGCGGTCCCGCTCATCCGGGCATCTGAGATCCGTACGAGGTCCTTCACGCCCCGGACGAGCAGCCTGCGCGGGAGCGGGAGGTTGCCGATCTCGGGCATCCCCGGGTATCCCTTCGGACCCGCGTTCTGCAGGACCATCACGCTGTCGGCGTCGATCTCGAGGGCGGGGTCGTCGAGGCGCGCGCGCAAGTCGTCCCAGCTCGAGAAGACCACCGCGCGGCCGCGGTGGCGCAGCAGCTCGGGGGTCGCCGCCGCTGGCTTAATGATGGCGCCGTCGGGCGCCAGGTTGCCGCGGATCACCGCGATGCCCGCCCGCTCCTGGACCGGCGCCCGCCGCGGTCGGATAACCTCGTCGTTCCAGCACGGAGCGTCGGCGTTGCTCTCGGCGATCGTCTTCCCGGTGACCGTGAGCGCCTCGACGTGCACCAACTCGCCGAGCGCCGCGATCACCGCGGGCAGGCCCCCGGCGTAGGAAAAGTCCTCCATGAGGAAGCGCCCCGACGGCATGAGGTCGACGAGCAAGGGCACGTCACTTCCGAGGCGGTCGAAGTCGTCGAGCGTGACGTCGACGCCGATGCGCCCGGCGATGGCCAGGAGGTGGATCACCGCGTTCGTCGAGCCTCCGATCGCCGCGTTGACGCGGATCGCGTTCTCGAAGGCGCCGCGCGTCAGGATGCGCGACATCGTCAGCTCCTCGCGCACCATCCCGACGATCCGGTGGCCGCTATCGCTAGCCAAAGCGTGGCGACGCGAGTCGGCGGCGGGCGTCGCACCGTTGTGTGGGAGGGCGAGGCCAAGCGCCTCGACCAGGCAGGCCATCGTTGACGCCGTCCCCATGGTGTTGCAGTGACCGGTCGAGCGCGACATGCACGACTCCGCGTCGACGAAGTCCTCCTGGCTCAGCCGGCCGGCGCGCACGTCCGCGGCCATCGCAAACAGGCTGGTGCCCGAGCCGATCGTCACGCCGCGGAACGAGCCGTTAAGCATCGGCCCGCCCGAGACGACGATCGTGGGAAGGTTGCAGCTCGCCGCGCCCATCAGCAGCGCAGGGGTCGTCTTGTCGCATCCGCACAGCAGGACAACGCCGTCGATCGGGTTGGCCCGGATCGACTCCTCCACGTCCATGCTCACGAGATTGCGCAGGAACATGCTCGTCGGCCGGACCAAGGGCTCGCCGATCGAGGTGACCGGGAACTCGAGCGGGAAGCCGCCGGCCTCGTAGACGCCACGCTTGACGTGCTCGGCCAGGTCGCGGAGATGGCCGTTGCAGGGCGTCAGCTCCGACCACGTGTTGCAGATGCCGATCACCGGGCGGCCGTCGAACATGCGATGCGGGACGCCCTGGCTCTTCAAGAACGACCGGGCCATGAACCCGTTCAGATCCGTCCGGCCGAACCACGCTTGAGAGCGTGTCACGTCGTGCTCGTCGTCTCGCGAGCGAGCGCGAGCTCGTGCGCCAGCCCGGCGGCGAGCAGCGTAGCGTCGGGCTGGAGCGCGAGCAGGCTGTATCCCAGGTCTCGCCAACGCCGCGCCTCCTGCGCCACGCCGCAGAACGCGGCGGCGACGAGGCCTCGCTGGGCGCAGGCGCGTGCGACGCGGTCAGCGATCTCGCGCAGCTCGTGGGAGCCGTCGAGGCCGCTGGGCGCGCCGCCCAGCGAGATCGAGAGGTCCCTGGGACCGACGAAGATGCCGTCGACGCCGGGCTGTTCGAGGATCGCGTCGAGCTGCTCGAACGCCTGGACGGTCTCGACCATCACGAGGCAGACGACCTGCCGGTTGGCGCGCGCGGGGCTGTAGTCGGGCTCGGCGAGCGCCGGCCGCAGCGGGCCCCAGCTGCGATTGCCATCGGGTGGAAAGCGCGTCGCTTCGGCGGCCCGGCGCGCCTCCTCGGGCGAGTTGACCATCGGGACGATCACGCCGTCCACGCCGGCATCGAGCGCGCGCATGATCGCGCCGGGCTCGTTCCAGGCCACGCGCGCGACGACCGGCGTGCCGCGGATCGCCACCGCCTGCACCATCACGCGCATCTCCTCTTCGCCGATCAGGCCATGCTGGAGATCGATGCACAGCCAGTCGGGCCCAGAAGCGCTCTGAACCTCGGCCGCGAGTGGGCTGGGGAGCATGCACCACGCCCCGTACGCGGGAGCTCCGCGCGCGATGACCTCGTGCAAGCGCAGATTGCGGCCGGACGCTGGATGCGACGACTCCATCGGCGGTGACGCTACCCAAGGCTCCCCGCCCGAAGCGCCGCGTTGTGTCACAGCCACGGCCCAACGGATTGACAAGCGGTCGTCTCAGGCGCTGCCCCGTTGTTGGATCTGGTGCTGGTGACCGCATGTGTCGCTCGAAGTGCAGCGGGTTCTACGCGACCTATGCGATGCCTCGTCGAAGCGCTGGCATGCCCGGCGCATCAGCTCGTACGCCAGCCAGCCTCGTCCTCGAGCAGAGTAGAAGACCAAAGGACGGGATGCAGCGGCACGCGCCTCGGCGTGTCTCGCCTCGGCGGCGCCGCCGCCGCCCCGCAGGGTTCTCGGTGGTCGTGTTCGAGGATCTCGGCCGCCGCGACGAGGACGCGGAGCGCGCGTATCTCGATGGTGTGGCGCGGTCGGACATTTATTTGGGCGTCGTTGCAGATCAATACGGCACGATGCTCGCGACTGGTCGGTCGCCGACGCACGAGGAGTATCTCGAGGCGAGGCGCCGCGGCAAGCGCATCTCGGTCTGGGCTCCAACGCGATGCGTCGGGGCGGCAGGGCCACGCCGCGGACTTCGCGCAGGAGGTGCAGGCGTTCCATACCACCGGGCAGTTCACGGACGCAGACGACCTCACAGGTCGTCTCTTGCAATGGCTCGCCGAGATCGCAGCCGACGACGAGGCACCCTG
The DNA here is from genome assembly GCA_036407035.1 of Thermoleophilaceae bacterium. GTDB lineage: Bacteria > Actinomycetota > Thermoleophilia > Solirubrobacterales > Thermoleophilaceae > JACVRW01. Next base: position 17,895 of record DASXAA010000152.1, read on the forward strand.
GGTGAAGATTGGCGACGTCCTCATGCGGGCGAGCCGGAGCCGCGACGGGGGGACAGCGATCGTCCTCTCGGCTCAAGTTCGCGATCCCGGCATCGTGCACGCCATCGAAGGGATGCGTCCCGACGAGTTCCACCGCGGACAGCCGGTTCCCATCGTCACGGCCCGTCGTGCCGGCGACGGCCGCGTCACCGCGGTCATCACCGAAACGCAGGCTGCCTCCGTGCACGAGGTCGAGCTGACGGCCGACGTGGCATGGGCTGATAGTCACCCTAACTCCATGGAGGCCAGCTTCAGCGGTTTGTCCCCAGACGACCAGACAGAGATCGGACTTCGTGCCGGCCTACTTGGCGAGCCGCTACCGGCGCAACTCGATCGCAACTTCGGTTCCATGATCGACACGCACGACCCGCTTGCAGAGCTCGACGGACTTGGACTCCCCCAATCAGCGGAGGAGCCGGTAGCTCAACTTCTCGTGGTGGAGAGACGGCTCGGCCGCGGGCGCGCCTCCCGGCTGACGCACTTGGCGCTCGGTCCACCTCACTTCGGCGAGCGCCGCATCGAAGTCGAGTACGCAGAGCCTCAGCGATACGCGAACGACGCACCCCGAACCCGGCGGATCGAAGGAACCCGCCGCGCCGGATAACCCGCTGGACAGGGTCACGTCCCTAGTGTTGGTGTGAGAGGCGGTCGGACGGAACGGCGCTGATGAGGGTTCCGGCCACCGCGGTGCTCATGCTCGTCGGACTTCTCACGGTTCGACGACAAGGAGGCACCGGCGATGGCCGGAGCAGACAGG